>NZ_CBDDFJ010000003.1:0-278297 GCF_965227005.1 Roseococcus sp. | reverse complement strand
CATGTCGGCCGTGAGCGTGTCCTTGCCGGGCGCCGCCGAGCGCCTGCGCTCCGAGCCCTTTTTCGATGTCGCCCGGTTCCCCCAGGCCCGCTTCCACGGGGAGGCGGACGGGCAGGGCGAAGCCAGCGCCTTCGCGGTCCCTGGCGAGCTGACCCTGCGCGGCGTCACCGGGCCGTTTCGGATGCGCGCCAGCCTGATTCAAGGACGGCCGGGCGCGGTCCGCTTCGAGGCGCAGGGCGAGATCAGCCGTGCCGCCTTCGGCCTCGTGGCGGACCGCCCGATGGTATCGGACGCGATCCAGCTCAAGGTGGATGTCTCCCTCGGGATTTAGGACGCGAGGGGCAGCGCCTCGGCCCGCCTGATCGATGCAATGCAGGGAGAAGCAAATTAACGTAGGATTCCGCGCAGAATAGATTGATGTGTCCAAGTCAGACTTTAGCGATAGAATATTCCGCTCCATGAACCTCGCGTGCGACGGGCCTTCGGAGTGATCTCAATGCCGCCTCCACGATCAATCCCTCCGGAATTTCTGGAGCGATGCAGGCTGAGCCTGGAGGATCTGGCGGATTGGACGGGGGCTGCCGCGGTGCGGCTCGTTCAGGCCCTTCCGGGTCGCCATCTGGTTCTTGTGAGCAGCCATGGCAGTGCGGCGCGGCCGTGGAGCGACGAGCCTGTCTCGGCGGCCTTGCGGGAGCGCGTTCCGCTGCATCTCGCCGAGGCCTCGGGCCTACCGGATGCGGGCTATGCGGCCCATCCCGTCGCCTGGCCGGATGCATCCCCCTTCGGCGTCCTCGACGCGCTCGACCTTCCTGCGTCCCTCGAGCCGGAGCGCTGCCTCCGCCTGATGGCGCAGTTCGCCCGCGCGATTGAGGACCAGCTGTCGCTGCTCTGGAGCAGGAGCGAGATCGCCCGCCTCGAGGTGGAACGGCTGGCCCAGCGCGAGCGCATGGCGCTCGCGACCGAGGTCAGCGGGATCGGCATCTGGGACTATAATATCGACGGCGACGTCCTTCTTTGCGACGAGACCTGCCTGGCCATCTACGGAATGCCCGGCGAGACCGGACGGATGAAAAGCATGGCCGCCTTCAAGGCCCTGATTCATCCCGAAGACGTCGACCGGATCACCGATGAGCGCATGGCCGAGCTGGCCATGAGCAAGCAGGATCGCCAGGTCGAATTCCGCCTGCTCCGGCCTTCGGGGGAGATGCGCTGGATCACCTCGGCCGCCTGCATGCTGCCGGCGACCTCGGTGACGCCCAATCGCCTCGTGGGCGTCGTCGTCGACATCACTGAGGCCCGGCAGGCCGCCGAGGTGATGCGCGCCAGCTACGACGCCCTGCGCCGGGCCGAACGGCTATCGAAGGTGGGGAGCTGGACGCTTCACCTCGACACCGGCCACTTCGACACCTCGGCCATGCTCTACGAGATGAATGGCGCGGATCCGGAGGGACCGTCGCTGACGGTCGCGGATCTTCAGAATTTCCTGGCGCCCGAGAGTTTCCAGGCGGTCTCGGAGGCCGTCGCCCGATGCGCCCGGACCGGGGAGCCCTACGGCATCGATGCCACCCATTTCCGTCCGGATGGCTCCAGCTTCGCGGTCCATATCCGCGGCGAGGCGCTCTACGGTGCCGGCGGCGATATCGTGGCGCTGACCGGTACGGTCCAGGATATTTCCGAACGCGAGGAATCGCGCGCCCGGCTTCAGGCCCTGGCCGACAATCTGCCCAATGGAGCGATCTATCGCCTGGAGCGCCAGCCCGACGGCGGGTATCGCCTGACCTATGTCAGCGCCGGCATCGAGAAGCTCATCGGCGTACGGCCCGAGGAGATCATCGCCAACCGCGGCGCCTTCCTCGCGGCGATCCATCGCGAGGACGTCGGGCATTATCTGCTGGAGGTGGAGAAATCCCGCACGACGGGCACCGTGTTCGATTGCGAGTTCCGCGCCTGCCGGCCCGACGGATCCATGATCTGGATGCGATGCCGCTCCGCTCCCCGTTCCGCGGCGGCCGGGACGGCATGGGACGGCATCATGCTGGACATCACCCGCGAGAAGGATGCGGCACGCGAAGTCCAGCTCGCCAAGGAGGCCGCCGAAGCCGGCGAGCGCGCGAAGTCGGACTTCCTCGCGACGATGAGCCACGAGATCCGCACGCCGATGAACACCGTGATCGGCATGGCGCGGCTGGTCCAGCAGACCGACCTCTCGGCCAAGCAGCGCAACTATCTGCAGAAGATCGACGTCTCGGCGAAGGCGCTGCTGAGCATCATCAATGATGTGCTCGATTACTCGAAGATCGAGGCGGGGATGCTGGCCTTGGATATTTCGGAGTTCGACCTCGACGAGGTGCTGGAGGCGGTGTCGGCCGCGACGTCGGCGCGGGCCGAGGAAAAGGGCCTCGAGATCGCCTATTCCATCGCCCATGACCTGCCACGCCGCCTGCGTGGCGACGCCTTCCGGCTGGGCCAGGTCCTGATCAATCTCGTCGGCAATGCGGTGAAGTTCACCAAGGTCGGCGAGATCGTCGTCAGCGTCGAGGTGGAGGAGGGCGGCATGATCGCCTTCTCCGTGCGCGACACCGGGATCGGCCTCACGCCGGAGCAGATCAGCCATCTCTTCCGGCCCTTTTCCCAGGCCGAGGCAAACACCTCCCGCCGCTACGGCGGCACCGGCCTGGGCCTGGCGATCTGCCAGCGCCTCGTCACGCTGATGGGCGGGACCATCGGCGTCGAGAGCGTGCCCGACTGGGGAAGCACCTTCCGCTTCGTCCTGCCGATCGCGCCCGCCCGGGAGCGCGAGCCCGCGGCCGCGCAGCTGCCGCAGCCCTCGGCATTGGCCGGCGCGCGCGCGCTCATCGTCGACGACAATGCCAGCGCTCGGGAAATCCTGTCCGAGATCCTGCGCGCATTCGGGATGCGGGTGGACAGCGCGGCCTCGGGCGTCGAGGGCCTGCATGCCGTGCGGGAAAGCTGCCGCGACGCCAATCCCTATGAGATCGTGCTCATGGATTGGCGCATGCCGGGCATGGACGGGCTGGAGGTCGCAAGGCGCCTGCGCGAAGACGAGCGCCTGGCCCATATGCCGGCGGTCCTGATGGTGACCGCCTATGGCCGCGAGGAGATCCTGAAGCGCGCCGAGGAGCTCGGCCTCCAGGGCCTGCTGATCAAGCCGATCACCGCCTCGGTGATGTTCAACACCCTGATCCAGATCCTGCGGCCCCTCGCGCCGGTTCAGACATCGCTCGCGCCCCCGGCCCATCCGCTGACTCCCAATGCCGATTACGGTCTGGCCGGGCGCCGGGTCCTGGTCGTGGACGACAATGCGCTGAACCGGGAGGTGGCGACGGATTTCCTGGAGCTCGCGGGCGTGATCGTCACCACCGCGAATAACGGCCGTGAAGCGTTGGAGAGCCTCGAGGACCGCGTCTTCGACGCCGTGCTGATGGACATCCACATGCCCGAGATGGACGGGCTGGAGGCCACGCGGG
Organism: Roseococcus sp.; assembly: GCF_965227005.1. Classification (NCBI taxonomy): domain Bacteria; kingdom Pseudomonadati; phylum Pseudomonadota; class Alphaproteobacteria; order Acetobacterales; family Roseomonadaceae; genus Roseococcus; species Roseococcus sp. The sequence continues at coordinate 274,809 of NZ_CBDDFJ010000003.1, read as the reverse complement.
CCATTCGCCGGCAGCCGCAATGGGCGGACCTGCCCATCATCGCGCTCACCGCCCAGGCCCGCGCCGAGGACCGCTTCATCGTCGCGGATGCGGGGATGAACGCCCATCTGGCCAAGCCCATCGACGAGGCGGCGCTCTACAGCGTCCTCGCCAAAGCGATCGCGGATCGCGCGGCGGGCGGCCCCGTCGCCGAACCCGCGCCGCGGGATTTCGCCGCCGAGCGGCCGGCCCGCGCGATCGCGCGGATCGACATGGCCGCCATCGAGGAGCGCTTCGGTATCTCGTCGGCGCGCATCATCCGCCTGTTCGACGGCTTCCTGCGCGATTTTTCGGGCGCGCCGGCGGAATGCGAGAGGCTCGCCAGCGGGGATGACCTGCCGGCCGCCGCCATGCTGGTGCATACCCTGAAGGGGTCCATGGGCTATCTCGGCGCCGATCTCCTAGGCGATACGGCGGAGCGGATCGAGGATGCCGCGCGCCTCGGCGATGTCGCGACGCTGCGTCAGGCGCTTCCCGGCTTCGCGCGGGATCTGCGCCTGCTGCTCGCCGAGGTGGCGGCCGAGCGCGGGCGCGTTTCGCAGGAGGCCGGCGTCCCCGCGCCATCGCCCGCGCCCGTCCTCACGCTCATCGCGGAACTGCGCTCCCTGATCGAGAGCGGCGATTATGGCGCCGTCGCGAAGCTCGAGCGCCTCTCGGAGCATCTGCGCCAGCCGGACCAGATCGCCCTTGTGGCGCAGATGCGCGAGGAGGTGGACGACCTGCGCCGGGACGAGGCGCTGGTCTCCCTGCGGCATCTCGCCGCCACATTGCCGGAATTCGAGGCGAGCGACGAATGATGACCGCCGACGACCGCCCCACCATCCTCATCGCCGATGACGAGCGCCTCAACCGGACGCTGCTCGCGGAGCTTCTGCAGAAGGACTACCGGATCCTGCTGGCCCGCGACGGCGTCGACGCGCTCGAACGCGCGCGGGCGGATGCGGAGCGCATCGCGCTGATCCTGCTGGATGTCTCGATGCCCGGGGAAAGCGGCTACGACGTGCTGAGGGCGCTGCGCGGCGACGAGAGGACGGCCGGGATCTCCGTCATCTTCATCACCGGCCAGAGCTCGGAGGCCGATGAGGAATTCGGCCTGCGCCTGGGGGCGGTCGACTACATCCACAAGCCGATCCGCCCCGCGATCCTCCTCGCCCGCGTGGGCAACCTCGTGAAGCTCGCCATGCAGAAGCGCGACCTCGAGCTGGTGGCGCAGCGCGACGGACTGACCGGCATCGCCAACCGCCGGCATTTCGACGAGGCCATCGACCGGGCCTGCCGCCACGCGGCCCGGACCGGTGAGCCGGTCGGTCTCGCGCTCTTCGATATCGATCACTTCAAGCTCTACAATGACCGCTATGGCCATGTCGCCGGCGACGAGGCGCTGCGGCAGGTGGCGCAATTGCTCGCGCGGCACGCCCGGCGTCCCTACGATATCGCCGCGCGGATTGGCGGCGAGGAGTTCGCTTTGCTGTCCCCCATGGGCGATGGCATCGTCGAGCTGACGGACCGCTTCTGCGAGGCCGTCGTCGGGCTGCGGATTCCGCACGAGGCGTCGTTGACGACGGCCTTCCTGACCGTCAGCGGCGGGACCGCCCTGGTCGCCGGCGCGGGATACGCCGATTTCCGCCTGCGCCTGGTCGAGCAGGCGGATCGCCTTCTCTACGAGGCGAAGTCCCGCGGGCGGAACCAGGCGGTTCACCTCGACTCATGAGGTTCCCGCGGCTGTTACTTGAGCTTCGAAGTAGTCGCCGAGACCAGCCGGCAAGCAGGGGGCGCCGCGACGCCGTGCGCCCTGGAAATCACGCTGGCGTTCGACGTCCATCCGGTCCATAAGGCGGCGCAGTCGATCCTGGCTCTGCCTGGAACGGCTCAACCACGCGCGCAGCGGTGGGTTGTCAGAGCCTCCGATCCCCCGAACGGAAGACGGGTCTGGCGGCGTTTCCGGCCACATGGCTTCGCCGCGGGTGCAATCCCCGGCCCCATGTACCCCGAAGCGCCGAAAGTCTCCTTCCTCGAAGGGCATTTTTCGCGACGGACTGTCATCCTGCCGCATGCGCACCCGAAAAGTCCCCGTACCGATGCGGGGCAAGAAGGACGCTGCATGTTCGACAATTACTTCCGCAAGGATATCGCCTGGGGCGGTCAGATCCTGACGCTCGAGACGGGCAAGGTCGCCCGTCAGGCCGACGGCGCCGTCATGGCGCGCCTGGGTGACACCATCGTGCTCTGCACCGTGGTCGGCGCCCGCAACGTGAAGCCGGGCCAGGACTTCTTCCCGCTCACGGTGAACTACCAGGAAAAGGCCTTCGCGGCCGGCAAGATCCCCGGCGGCTTCTTCAAGCGCGAGGGCCGTCCCTCCGAGAGCGAGACGCTCATCTGCCGCCTGATCGACCGCCCGCTGCGCCCCCTCTTCCCCGAGGGTTTCCGCAACGAGGTTCAGGTCATCGCCACCGTCCTCAGCCATGACCTCGAGAACGATCCCGACATCGTGGCGCTGGTCGGCTGCTCGGCCGCGCTGACGCTGTCGGGCATTCCCTTCTTCGGCCCGGTGGGCGCGGCCCGCGTCGGTTACATCGACGGCGGCTACGTGCTCAACCCGACCGCCGCGCAGCGCAAGCTGAGCGCGCTCGACCTCGTCGTCGCCGGCACCGCCGAGGGCGTGCTGATGGTCGAGTCCGAGGCCAAGGAGCTTTCGGAAGACGTGATGCTGGGCGCCGTCGAATTCGGCCACCAGCAGTTCCAGGCCGTCATTCAGGGCATCATCGCGCTCGCCGAAGTGGCCGCGAAGGAGCCCTGGGATGTGGCCGAGGCCGATCCGGCCTTGGCGACCCTGAAGGCCCGCATCGCCGAGCTCGGCACGGCCTCCGTCGGTGAAGCCTATAAGATCACCGAGAAGCTGTCCCGCCAGAAGGCCGTGGGCGCCGCCAAGAAGGCCGTGCTCGCGACCCTGGAGTCCGAGGGTGCCGACGTGGGCGCCGCCAAGGGCATGATGAAGGAGCTCGAGGCGGATGTGGTCCGCAACGCGATCCTCGACACCGGCCTGCGCATCGACGGCCGCGACACCAAGACGGTCCGCCCGATCCTCGCCGAGGTCGGCGTGCTGCCGCGCGCCCATGGTTCCGCGCTGTTCACCCGTGGCGAGACGCAGGCCCTCTGCGTCGCGACCTTGGGCACCGGCCAGGACGAGCAGGTCATCGACGCTCTCGCGGGCGAGTACCGCGAGAACTTCATGCTGCACTACAACTTCCCTCCCTACTCGGTGAACGAGACGGGCCGCATGGGCTCGCCCGGCCGTCGTGAGATCGGCCATGGCAAGCTTGCCTGGCGCGCGATCCACCCGGTGCTCCCGGAGAAGGACAAGTTCCCCTACACGATGCGCATCGTGTCCGAGATCACGGAGTCCAACGGCTCGTCGTCCATGGCGACGGTCTGCGGCACCTCGCTCTCGCTGATGGACAGCGGCTGCCCGCTGCTCCGTCCGGTGGCCGGCATCGCCATGGGCCTGATCAAGGAAGATCGCGGCTTTGCCGTGCTCTCCGACATCCTGGGCGACGAGGATCACCTCGGCGACATGGACTTCAAGGTGGCCGGGACGGAAGCGGGCATCACCGCGCTCCAGATGGACATCAAGATCACGTCCATCACCTTCGACATCATGAAGACGGCCCTGGGCCAGGCCAAGGATGGCCGCTTCCACATCCTCGGCGAGATGGCCAAGGCCATCAGCGGCGCCCGCGGCGAGATGGCGGCCACCGCGCCGCGCATCACCGTGATCCAGGTGCCGAAGGACAAGATCCGCGAAGTCATCGGCACGGGCGGCAAGGTGATCCGCGAGATCGTCGAGCAGACCGGCACGAAGATCGACATCGAGGATGACGGCACGATCAAGATTGCGTCGACCAACCCCGAGGCGACCCAGGCCGCGATCGACCGGATCAAGGGCATCACGGCGGAAGCCGAGATCGGCGCCATCTACAACGGCAAGGTGGTGAAGACCGCCGAGTTCGGCGCCTTCGTGAACTTCCTCGGCGCCAAGGACGGTCTCGTCCACATCTCCGAGCTGGCCAATGACCGCGTGAACAAGACGACCGATGTCGTCAAGGACGGCGATGCGGTCAAGGTCAAGGTCATCGGCTTCGACGACCGCGGCAAGGTGAAGCTCTCCATGCGCGTGGTCGACCAGGCCACGGGTGCGGACATCACCGAGCAGGTCGGCGAGCGCCGTCCGCGTGCGGAAGGCGAGGGTGAGGACCGTCCCCGCCGCGAAGGCACCGGCCGCGACGACCGTGGCGGCCGCGACCGCCGCCCCCGCCGCGACTAACTCTGACGAATCGGGCGGGGTGCTTTGCATCCCGTCCGAAAATCGCCATATCCGCCCGGCGCCCGCTTGCGCCGGGCGATTTCGTGCTAGTGTCATATTCGGAAATATTTCGGCAGGAACGGCGGACCTTGAAGGCGATCAATACCATCCGCATGGGCGGTGTGGACGTTCTCCCCCTCGTTGAGGGCGGCAAGGGCGTCGCCGTGAGCAACGGGCTGACCGCCGGCGCCTGGGCCGCCGCGGGCGGCGTGGGCACGTTCTCCGCCGTCAATGCCGACAGCTACGACGCCGAGGGGCGGACCATCCGGCAGATCTACACGGGCAAGACGCGCGTGGAACGTCACGAGGAGCTGGTCGCCTATGGCATCGCCGGCGGCATCGCGCAGGCGCGCGAGGCCCGCGACGTGGGCGGCAAGGATGCGCGCATCCACGCCAATATCCTCTGGGAGATGGGCGGCGCCGAACGCGTCATCCGCGGCGTGCTGGAGGGGGCCAAGGGCCTCATCAACGGCATCACCTGCGGCGCGGGCATGCCCTATCGCCTGTCGGAGATCGCGCGCGAATTCGGCGTGCACTACTACCCCATCGTCAGCTCGGCCCGGGCCTTCAGCGCGCTGTGGAAGCGCAGCTATTCCAAGGTCAGCGACTGGCTGGGCGGCGTGGTCTACGAGGACCCCTGGCTCGCGGGCGGCCATAACGGCCTGTCCAACGGCGAGGATCCGCGCAAGCCCGAGGCGCCGTATGAGCGCGTGCGCAAGCTGCGCGAGCAGATGCGCGCCTTCGGCCTGGGCGACACGCCCATCATCATGGCCGGCGGCGTGTGGTGGCTCGAGGAATGGGACGACTGGCTCGACAATCCCGAGCTCGGCCCGATCGCCTTCCAGTTCGGCACCCGCCCGCTGCTGACCAAGGAGAGCCCGGTCAGCGAGGCCTGGAAGCAGCGCATGACGGCGCTGAAGTCCGGCGACGTGCTGCTGCAGCCCTTCTCGCCCACGGGCTTCTACTCCTCCGCCGTGCGCAACGAGTTCCTCCAGGACCTCGAGGCCCGCAGCGAGCGGCAGGTGGCCTATACGAGCGAGCCGATCGGCGAGCACACGGCCGAATTCGGCGTGGGCCCGCGCAAGCGCCCCGTCTGGCTGACGCCCGCCGACCGCGAGCACGCCGTCTCCTGGACCGACCAGGGCTATAGCGACGCGCTGCGCACGCCCGATTCCACCCTGGTCTTCGTGACGCCCGAGAATGCGCGCGAGATCGTGAAGGATCAGGTCGATTGCATGGGCTGCCTGAGCCATTGCCGCTTCAGCAACTGGACGCAGAACGGGCCGGAATTCAGCTCGGGCAAGAAGGCCGATCCGCGCAGCTTCTGCATTCAGAAGACGCTGCAGGACATCGCGCATGACGGCAGCCTGGAGCACAATCTGATGTTCGCCGGGCACAACGCCTATCGCTTCGCTTCCGACCCCTTCTACTCCAACGGGTTCATCCCGACGGTGAAGCAGCTGGTCGAGCGGATCATGACCGGCCGCTGAAGCCGGAGGGGGCACCAGGCCCCCCGACGCATTCGGCCAGCATCCGGGCCGCGTGCCTGAGGGCGCCGGGCTCGTGTCCGGAAAAGCCGAGCATGAGCGCCTGGATCGGGCGCTCCTCCATGAACATCGGGCTGACTGGCCGGGCGATGACGCCGGCCCGTTCCGCGGCCGCCGAGACCTCGGTGTCGCGCCATCCGGGCTTCAGCCGCGCCAGCAGCTTGAGCCCCTGGTCGGGCGCCTCGACGTCGAGGAAGCGCCCGCAGCCCTCGCGCAGCGCCTCGACCAGCGTGTCCCGCGCGATCCGGTAGCGCTGGCGCATCCGCCGCAGATGCTGCGCGAAATGGCCCTCCGCGAGGAAATCCGTGACCACGCCCTCCTGGAAGACCGGCGGGTGCCAGTCCGAGAGCAGGCGCGCGGATTGCACGGGCTCCAGCAGCTCCGGCGGCAGCACCGCATAGCCCAGGCGCAGGCCGGGAAAGAGCACCTTGCTGAAGGTGCCGATATAGATCACGCGCCCGCCCTCATCGACGCCCTGCAGCGCGGCCAGGGGGCGGCCGGCATAGCGGAACTCGCTGTCGTAATCGTCCTCGACGATCCAGGCGCCGGCGCGCCGCGCCCAGGCCAGCAGCTCCATCCGCCGCGCCATGGAGAGCACCACGCCCATCGGATATTGCGAGGAGGGCGTCACATAGGCGAGCCGCGCGGCGGGGGAGGCGGCGATGCCCTCGCTCACGATCAGCCCCTGCGCGTCCACCGGCACGGGCACGATCTTCGCCCCCGCCGCGGCCATGGCGGCGCGCAAGGCGGGGTAGCAGGGATCCTCGATCCAGACGGGATCGCCGGGCGCGACCACCACCTTGCGCACGAGGTCGATGGCCTGCTGCGCGCCGGAGGTGACGATCACCTGGTCGGGCGTGCAGCGCACCGCGCGCGCGGCGCCGAGATAATTCGCGATGGCCTCGCGCAAAGCGAGCGAGCCGCGCGGATCGCCATAGCCCAGCATGTCGGGATCGGGCGATTGCAGCCGCCGCAGGGTGAGCTGCCGCCAGATGCGCGCCGTCGCGTCGTCCCAGGAGGTGCGGCCGGTGTTGAAGGGCTGCGCGCCCGGCTGAACCATGTTGGGGAGGCTGAAGGGGACCGGCTCGGTCTTCGGGAGGGGGCTGGCCGGCGCCGGCCGCTCGAGCCCTTGGGGCAGGTTGCCCGACACATAGCTGCCGGCGCCCACGCGCCCCTCGATGAAGCCCTCGGCCAGCAGCTGCTCATAGGCCGCGACCACGGTGTTGCGCGCGATGCCCAGGCGCTGGGCGAGCACGCGCGTCGCCGGCAGCCGCGCGCCGGGCGGCAGCGTGCCGCCCAGGATCGCGCGGCGCAGCTCCAGATAGACCTGGCGCAGCAGGGGCGTGCCGCTGGTGCGCTCGATGGCGAGGAGGAGCAGATCGGAGAGGTCGGCCATGGCGGCATTCTATCTCGGAAAAGTGAATGGACCAGTGGATCTTCCTGAAATTGGCCCTCGCGAAGGACCAATCTGCCTGTCACGATATGGCATCAATTCCACCCCACCAGGATTCCCGCCATGTCCGAGGTCGTCGACAGCTACCCCGTCACCGAGCGCAACAAGGTCCGCCGCCTGCACGAGCGCGGCCGGCACGACTTCGCCTCGGTCTATGAGATCTTGGACGCGGCGATGCTCTGCCACGTCTCCTATGTGATCGACGGGCAGCCCTATTGCACGCCCACCGCCTTCTGGCGCGAGGGCAACCACCTCTATTGGCACGGCTCCTCGGCGAGCCGGATGCTGCGCACGCAGAAGCCCGGCACGCCGGTCTGCGTCACGGTCACGCATCTGGACAGCCTCGTGCTCGCGCGCTGCGGCTTCAACCATTCGGTCGACTATCGCTCGGCCATGTGCTTCGGCAACGCGCATATCATCGAGGACCTCGACGAGAAGGCGAAGCTGCTCGACCTCATGATCGACCGCTTCTATCCGGGCCGGAACGCCGAGCTGCGCCCGAGCACGGCGCTGGAGCTGAAGGCGACGATGGTCATCGGCATGAACATCGACCAGGCCTCGGGCAAGGTCCGCAGCAAGGGCATCGGCGACGAGGAGGAGGACTACGCGCTCCCGATCTACGCCACGCGTTTCCCGGTGACGCAGGTGATCGGCGCGCCGGAAGACTGCCCGCGCATGCCGACCGGGGTCGCTTTCCCGGAAGGCCTTGCGGGTTTCACCGCGGGTCGTAGGCTCGATGACATCATGTCGGAGAGCTACAAAAAAACCTATGGCGACACCTGATCTGGCTACCGCCTCGGCGGTCGAAATGGCGGCGATGGTACGCGCGAAGCGCGCCTCGCCCGTAGAGATCACCGAGGCGGTCCTGGATCGGATCGGGAAGAAGAATCCCTCGCTCAACGCCTTCGTCGCGCTCGATGCCGAGGGCGCGAGGGCGGCGGCCCGCGCGGCCGAGGCGGCCGTGATGAAGGGCGAGGGCCTCGGCCCGCTGCACGGCGTGCCTGTCTCCATCAAGGACGTGCAGGCCGTGAAGGGCCTGCCCACGCGGCGCGGCTCCTGTCTGAGCGACGCGACGCCGGCGGCGGAAGATGCCGTGCTCGTGGCGCGGCTGCGCGCGGCCGGTGCCATCATCCTCGGCAAGACCACCGCCACCGAGCACGGCTGGACGGCCGTGAGCAGCAGCCCGCTCACCGGCCACACGCACAATCCGTGGAAGCAGGGGCGCACGGCGGGCGGATCCTCCTCCGGCGCGGCCGCGCTGTGCGGCGCGGGCTGCGGGCCACTGCATCTGGGGACGGATGGCGCGGGCTCCATCCGCCTGCCGGCGCATTTCTGCGGCGTGGTGGGCTTCAAGCCGACCTATGGCCGCGTGCCCTACACCCCGGTGCCGAACAATGGCGGGCTGTCGCATGCCGGGCCGCTCGCGCGCACGGCCGAGGACGCGGCGCTGATGTTCTCCGTCATGGCCGGGCCGTCGCCGCGCGATCACACGTCGCTGCCCGACACCTTTCCGGCCACGATCGCGCCGGGCGGGCTGAAGGGCCTGCGCATCGCCTATAGCCGCGACCTGGGCCATGCCCGCGTCGATCCCGATGTGGCGGCGGTGGTGGAGGCGAGTCTCGCCGCGCTCGTCGCCGCCGGCGCGGTGGTCGAGCAGGTGACGCCGCCCTGGGGCCCGGAGGGTCCCGCGCTGGAGCGCGAGATGTGGGGCGGCGCCTACAAGGCCTTCCTCGCGAAGAGCCCGCAGGAGGAGGCGCGGATGGATCCCGGCCTCGTCGCCTGCACCGAGGCCTTCCGCGGCTACAGCTTCGAGCAGGCGCACGCCGCCATGGGCCGCCGCTTCGCCTATGCGGCCGCGGTGAATTCCTGGTTCTCCGAGGCGGGCTACGACCTGCTGGCGACGCCCTCCGCCTCGGTCGCGGCCTTCGATGTGGGCCGGCAGCTTCCGGAGCATTGGCCGCAGCACGATTGGGACTGGCTGGTCTGGGCCGAGTTCTCCTATCCCTTCGACCTCTCGCATGGCCCGGCGGTCTCCGTGCCTTGCGGGCTGAGCGCCGAGGGGCTGCCGGTGGGCCTGCAACTGGCAGGGCCGCGCTTGGCGGATGCGCTGGTGCTGCGCGCGGCGGCGGGCTTCCTCGCGGCGCAGCCCTTCGAGATCACGCCGGCCCTGTAGGGGCGTGGTCATCGAGACGTCGCGGGCGCGGTCCTGGGCGGAAGGCCGCGCAGCCGGATGCGGTCCTGAGAAGGATCAAATATACCTTTGATATAATTCAAGTTTTTATACATTCCCGGTGCTGATTAAATCGACGCAATCGGTACGAAGTCGTCATATTCCGCTTGCTGTTACGCTTCGACACATTTAAGTGCGAGTCATTCGCATTTGGTGTCCCATGTCCGCATATCTCACCCTGATTCACGACGCGGCCCCGACGGGTGTGCCGGACAGCGTCTGGACGGCGCCTGCGCCCGGAATCCGGCGGGAGGAGATCTCGGGCGAAGGCAGGAGGGAGGGCAGCCTCTCGGTCTTCGTCTGTGCCCGCAACGAGGCGGCGCGGCTGCCGGAATGCCTCGCATGCCTTCGCTTCGCCGACGAGATCGTGGTGCTGCTCGACCGAAGCACCGATGCCTCGGTCGAGATTGCGCATGCCCTGGCCGATCGCGTCATCGAGGGAACCTTCCCGCTGGAAGGGCCGCGCCGTGCCACTGCCCAGGCGGCGTGTACCGGTTCCTGGGTGCTCGAGATCGATGCTGACGAGCTTGTGACGCCGGAGCTGGCACGGGAGATCCGGGCGCTCATCGCCGGCGGGCCTGGGGCGGACTGGTTTCTCCTGCCGCTCGACAACTATGTCGGCGGCCGCTGCGTGCGGCACGGCTGGGGCGGCTCCTTCGGGACCAGCGCCGTCGCGCGGCTCTACCGGCGCGGCAGCAAGGCCTGGGGAATGCAGCAGGTGCATCCCAAGGCGCGCCTTCTCGGCAAGCCCGGTGGCCGGCTGCAAAGCCCGATCCGCCATGAGGTCGACACCGATGTCTCCGACATGCTGCGCCGGCTGGACCGCTACACGCAGCTCAACGCCATGGACCTGCAGAACGGGCGGCGGCGCCATGGGCTGGTCTCGCATGCCTTACGCGGGGCCCGGCGCTTCTGGAAGTGCTACGTCACCCGGCGCGGCTACCGCGAGGGCGACTGGGGCGTGATGATCGCGCTGATGGCGGCCTTCTACCCCATGCTCTCGGAGTTGCGCGCGAGGCTGGAGCCGGCCGCCGCCCCCCTGGCCGAGCCGGCGCCGGCGCCATGCGCGGGCGAAACCATCGCGTGATCGCCTGGTGGCGGCTGGGCCGTGAGCTGGACCGCTGGGCGGCGGCGGGCCGGCGGCCCCGGCTGTGGTGGCGCGACGACGATGCCGGCGATGTCACGCCGGCGCTGGAAGCACTCCTGGGCCTGGCCACGCGCTTCCAGGTGCCGCTGGTGCTGGCCGTCATCCCCGCTTCCGCCGGACTGGATCGGCTGGGCGATGCCCTCGCTTGCCGCTCCGGAATCTTCGTGGCGCAGCACGGCGTCAGCCATGAGAGCCGGCGGCACGCCGGCGAGTGCGACACGGAATTCCGTGCGGACGAGGCCCCCGCTGCGATCGCATCGCGCATCGCGGCGGTCTGGCCGCGTGTCGCGGCGCTGCCGGGTTCGCTGAAGCTCTACGTCCCGCCCTGGAACGACAGCCACCCGGCGCTGCATCTGGCATTGCGGCAGGCGGGCTTCGAGGGCTTTTCGGCCGGCGCGACGTCGGCGCTGACCGGGCTGGGGATGCGGCAGGCGCACGTGCAGGTAGACCTGCTGCGCTGGAAGCCGGCGCCGCGTTTCAAGGGACGCGGCGCCTGCCTTGCGCGGCTGCGCCGGATGCTGGCGCGGCGTCGCCTGGCGGGCGACTGGGCCGGGCCGATCGGCCTGCTCACCCATCACCTCGTCCATGACGCGGCGAGCTGGGCCTTCCTGGAGGAATTGCTCGGCCGGCTGCATGCCGATCGCCGGGTCGAATGGCTCGATCCCGCGCGGGAATTCAGCCGCCCTCGTGCCAGCGCCGCAGCAGCAGATGCGACAGCAGCGTGAGCGCGCCGAAGATGAGGATGCCAAAGCCGGACACCATCACCAGTGCCGCGAACATGCGCGGAATCTGGAGCTGGTAGCCGGCCTCCAGAATGCGTGACGCGAGGCCGGAGGACGATCCGCCCGTGCCCGCCACGAATTCCGCGACGATCGCCCCGATCAGCGACAGCCCGCCCGAGATGCGCAGCCCGGCCAGGAAATAGGGCAGGGCGGAGGGCAGTTGCAGGCGCCGCAGCACCTGCCAGCGGCTCGCGCGATGGAGCCGGAACAGGTCGCGCAGATTCGGGTCCACGCTGTTCAGCCCCTGCGTCGTGTTCGACAACACGGGGAAGAAGGCGACGATCCAGGCGCAGATCAGCAGCGCCAGCCAGAGGTTGTCCGCCCAGACGATGATGAGCGGCGCGATGGCCACGATCGGCGTCACCTGCAGGATGACCGCATAGGGGTAGAGCGACATCTCGATCACGCGCGACTGCGCGAAGAGAATGGCGAGCGCCAGGCCCAGCGTGGCGGCCACGAAGAGCGCGGCGAAGGTGATCTGCATCGTCACCAGCAGCGAGGGCGCGAGCGTGCCCCAGTCGCGCCAGAGCGTCGTGGCGATGAGCAGCGGGCCGGGCAGGAGATAGGGCGGGATCGCGTAATGGCGCACGCCCCATTCCCAGCCGCCCAGCACCAGCAGGCCGAGCAGCAGCGGCGCCATCACGCGCAGCGGCAGGCTCATGCCGCCATCGCCTCGCCCAGCGCGTGCGAGACGGCGCGGCAATGCGCGGCATAGACGGCCGAGGTGCGGAACTCCTCCGTGGTGCGGTCCTGCGCGGGCACACGCAACTCTGCCGCGATGCGGCCCGGGCGGGGCGACAAGACCACGATGCGCTCGGCCAGATAGACACTCTCGAAGGTGGAGTGAGTGACGAAGATCGTGGTGAAGCGCTCCTCCTGCCAGAGCTTCAGCAGGTCGGCGTTGAGGCGGAAGCGGGTGATCTCGTCCAGCGCGGCGAAGGGCTCGTCCATCAGCAGCAGGCGCGGGCGCGTGACCAAAGCGCGCGCGATGGAGACGCGCATGCGCATGCCGCCCGACAGCGCGCGCGGATAGGACTCCTCGAAGCCGGCCAGCTCCATGCGCGCGAGCCATTCCGCCGCGCGCCGCTCGGCCTCGCGGCGCGAAATGCCGGCGAGCTCCAGCGGCAGCGCCACGTTGCGCAGCGCTGAGGCCCAGGGCATCAGCGTGGGCTCCTGGAAGACGAAGCCGATCTCGCCGCGCGCGTCGCGCCCCCAGTCGAGGCGCCCGGCGCTGGGCTCGGTCAGCCCGGCCACCATGCGCAGCAGCGTGGACTTGCCGCAGCCCGAGGGGCCGAGCAGCGCCAGGAAGTCACCCTCGGCGACGTCGAGGGTGACATCCTCGACGGCCGTGACGCCCTTGGGGAAGCGCTTGCAGACGCCCTGGAGCCGAAGGAGATGCGCGCCGCCGCGCGGCCGGCCGGACGCGATCAGAGCCCGGCCCGCTTGTTCACGAAGCGCAGGTCGTAGCCGCGCCTGAAATCCAGCCCGGCCGGATAGACGCCCGCGTCGCGCATCGTGTTGTAGAAGCGCTCCCATCGGGCATCCGTCATTGCGCCCACGCCCAGGGTGGTGGCGTCGCCCGAGACGACGATGCCGGCGCCGTTCATGGCGCGGATGGCATAGGCGATGCGTTCCTCCGTCATGTCCGGATTGTCGCGGATGATGAGGCGGTTCGCGGCCTCGATGTCCTGGGCCTTCATATACTCCGTCCAGCCCTCGATGCTGGCGGTCACGAAGCGCTGCACGACCTCGGCCTTCTGCTCCATCACGCTGCGCTGGATGTCGATGGTGGTCTGGTAGTTCTCGTAGCCGGCATCGGCGATGAGGAAGCTGCGCGGGCTCGCGCCGGCCTGCCGCGCGGAGAGTGGCTCGGACGAGATGAAGCCCTGCTGGATCGCCATGCGGTCCACCAGGAAGGGCTGCAGGTTGAAGGTGTAGGGCCGCACCTGCGCGTCGGTGAATCCGAAGCGCGACTTGAGGAAGGGCCAATAGGTCACCCGCCCGCCCGAGCCCACCAGGATGGGCTTGCCGCGCATGTCCTCGAAGCTCTCGATGCCATTGCCCGCATGGGTCATCAGCACCTGCGGGTCCTTCTGCATCATGGCCGCGATGGTCAGCGCGGGGACGTTCTCGCGCACATAGGTCAGCGCCTGGAAGCCGTTGGACATGATCATGTCCACGCGGCCACTCAGCATGAGCCGCACCGGGTCGAGCTGGGGGCCGCCCTGGCGCAGCTCGCATTCGATGCCGTGCCGGCGGTAGATGCCCGCCGCGACGGCCTGGTAATAGCCGCCCTGCTCGGCCTGGGCGCGCCAGTTGGTGTGGAAGGAGACCCGGTCGAGGCTCTGTGCCACGCCGATGCGGGCGCCGGCCACGACGGCGAGCGCGAGGCCGCCCAAGGCGCGGCGTTCGATCCTGTAGCGGGTGCGCATGGCGGTCTCCCTCGGCGGTCGGCGGATTATGTGGCGCGGGGCGCGCGGGACGCCAGTGTCTATCCGCGTCGGATACCGGGAGGCCGATGGTCGTCCGCCTGCGTATCCGCACCCAGGTTCGCTCAGGCTGCCGCCCGCGCGTCCTGGCGATGGCGCCGGTAGAGGAAGCGCTCCATCTCGGGCACGAAGCGGACCACCTCGAAGCCGGCCTTCTCGAGTACACGCCGTGAGGCCGAGTTTTCCGGATGAGCAAAGGCCCTGACTTCCGGGAGGCGAAGCGCATGGTCGGCGATCGTCAGGCAGGTCGTCATCATCTCGGAGGCATAGCCCCTTCCCCAAGCCGATGGATGGAAGAAGTAGGCGACCTCGACGCCCCAGCCCCGGTCGAAGGGGTCGTCGTAAAGACCGCCCCAGCCCAGGATCTGCCCGCCGGCCTTGGACGCAATGGTCCATGGGGCATAGCCGTCGTGCCGACGGCGCCATTCATGAACGGCGACCTTGCGGCGGCAATCCCGCAGGGACGCGCAGGCGTGGGTGTGGCGCATGGCATGGGCGTCGCCCAAGAATTCGAAGAGCGCCGGAACATCCGACAAGCTCGGGCGGCGCAGGACGAGTCTGGGTGTCTCGATGTCCACGCCGTTGGCCATCCCTTATCGCCCCGTCTCGCGCAGCATGTTGATGATCCCCGAAAAATCCGTGCCCGCGCCGCCGCCCTCGGCGAAGCGCTGGTAGAGCGCGAGCGCCGCCGCCCCGAGCGGTGTGGCCGCGCCCGCCGCCTCGGCCGCCTGCTGCGACAGGCCGAGATCCTTCAGCATCAGCGCGGTGGCGAAGCCCGGCTTGTAGTCGCGATTGGCGGGGCTGCCGGGCACCGGGCCGGGCACCGGGCAATAGGTGGTCAGCGCCCAGCTCTGGCCGGAGGATTTGCTCGCCACCTCGAACAGCGCCTCGTGGCTCAGGCCGAGCTTTTCGGCGAGGGTGAAGGCCTCGCTCGTGCCGATCATGCAGATGGCCAGCAGCATGTTGTTGCAGAGCTTGGCGGCCTGGCCCGCGCCCGCCTCGCCGCAATGGACGATGGTGCGGCCCATGGCCTCCAGGATCGGCTTCGCGCTCGCGAAACTCGCCGCGTCGCCGCCGACCATGAAGGTGAGCGTGCCGGCCTCGGCCCCCATCGTGCCACCCGAGACGGGGGCGTCCAGCATGGGCCGCCCGGCGGCGACGGCGCGGGCGGAATCCACGTCGATGGTCGAGCAGTCGATCAGGACGGCCTGGGGTTCGCAGGCCGCCGCCATGCCGCCGGCCCCAAGCCAGGCGTCGCGCACATGCGCGCCAGCCGGCAGCATCGAGATCACGAAGTCGGCGCCGCGTGCGGCATCGGCGGCGGATTGCGCGCGACCCACGCCGCCCTCGGCGGCGGCGTCCATGGCGGCGGCGCTGAGGTCGTAGCCACGCACCTCATGGCCCTTCTTCGCTAGGTTTCGCGCCATGTGCAGACCCATATTGCCGAGCCCGACGAAACCGATGCGTGCCATGAGCGCCTCCTGTTTTTCTGGGAGGCAAGGCTAGGCCAAGCCTCAGGCCGGAACCACCCCGGGTTGGCCGGCGAGGGTGACGAAGTGGCCCCGGTCCTCGCGCGGCGCGCCGGCCTGCTGGACATAGGGCACGGCGCGGTAGATCGCCTCCAGCCGGTCGGCCCGCGCCACTTGCAGGGTGTAGCCGCGGCGGTTGCTGTGGAACTTCAGATGCGGGTTGAGCGACATGGCGGCCGCCGCCGTGGGCTGGGCCTCGCTGCCATCGCCCTCGCTGGTGATGGAGGTACCGACGAACTCCACCGCGACCACCCGGCCTTCCGGCTGCGCCTGGAGGTCGTTGGCCCAGGCGCGGTGGACGTCGCCCGTCAGGATCACGGCGTTCCGGCCAGCCAGCATGTCGAGCAGCCGCGCGCGGGCCGACGGATAGCCGTCCCAGCTGTCCATGCTGCGGGCGCCGTTCGGGAAGATGCGCGGTGCCACGAAGATCTGCTGGCCGAGCACCTGCCAGCGCGCCTGGCCGCGCGCGAGGCCGTCCCGCAGCCAGGATTCCTGCGCGGCGCCGAGCACCTGGGCCTCGGGTCGCGCCACGGCCTCGCAGGGCAGCACGACGCCGTCGCCGCAGGGCTGGTCGTCGCGGAAGCGGCGCGTGTCGAGCGCGTGGAAATCCAGCGTCCGGCCGAAGCGCAGGCGGCGGAAGGCGGTGATGTCCGTCCCACGCGGCAGGGCGGCGGCGCGGACGGGCGAGTTCTCGTACCAGGCCTGGAAGGCGGCCGCGGCGCGCAGGGCGAAGACCTCCGGCGGGGTGGCGACGGGGAAGCGCCGGCCGCCGTCGCGCTGGCTGATCAGGCTGACCCAGTTGTTCTCGACCTCGTGGTCGTCATAGGTGCAGATGAAGGGATGCGCGGCATGCGCCGCCGCGAGATCGGGGTCGAGCCGGTATTGCGCGTAGCGCGCGCGGTAGTCCTCGAGCGTGGTCGCCTCGCCGCCATGATGCGAGCGAACGGCGGGGCCCCAGCCGCGCCCGCCGACGGGCCGGCCGGCATATTCATAGATGTAGTCGCCGTAGTGGAAGACGAAGTCGATCTCCTCCTCCAGGGCCGCGTGGCGCCAGGCGGTGAAATAGCCGTGCTCGTAATTCTGGCAGCCGGCGTTGAGGAAGCGGACCGGCGCCTCGCTGCCCGCGGCGGGCGCGGTGCGCGTGCGCCCGATGGAGCTGGCGTGGCGCGCTGTGTAGAAGCGGTAGAAATAGGTGCGGCCGGGCTCGAGGCCGGTCAGCTCCACATGGACGGAATGTCCCGCCTCGGGCCGTGCGGTCGCCGTGCCGCGCCGGAGGACACGTGCCATGCGGGAATCTCCCGCGACCTCCCAGGACACCTCGACCGGCGCGGCCTCCATGCCGCCGCCCGTTGCCATCGGATCGGGCGCGAGCCGGGTCCAGATCACCATGCCGTCCGGCCAGGGATCGCCCGAGGCGAGGCCGAGCGTGAAGGGATTGCCCGGCGCCTGCGACCGCGCGCAGGAGGGCTGCAGCACCGCCAGCGCCGAAAGCCCTGTCGCGCCGCGCAGCAGTCCGCGCCGTGCCAGCGCCAGGACCTGCCGCGCGGCGCTATCCACGCGACAGGACCTCGCGCACGACGGAGCGGAATTCGCGCCGGTGCAGTTCCCGCAGCACGACCACCGAGGCCACGATCAGCGCGATGGGATGAACGATCCAGGCCAGCGCGGCCAGTCCGAAATAATAGGCGCGCAGCCCCGAGTTGAAGTGGCGCGCGGCGCGGTTGGCGATCTTGGCGGCGTTCTCGGCCTGCGGGATGAAGCCGTCGCCCAGTCCGATTCCGCCAATCACGATCGAGGTGTAGTTGAACTGCCGCAGCGCCCAGGTCAGCTCGAAGAAGGCGCGGATGAAGATGAGCATCAGGAGTATCACCCGCATCTCCCAGGCCACGTCGCTCTCGGGCGGATCGGCGAAGGGCAGGGCGGAGAGCACCCGGTGGCCGAGGTCCGGCGCGCTCAGCAGCGCCACGAGGCCGGCCAGGATGAAGATGGAGTTGTTGGCGAGGAAGGAGGTGCTCGTCATCAGGTTGTTGATGATCGAGATGTCGCTGATGCGGTTCTCGCGGTCCAGCAGCGCGATCATCCAGCGCCGCCGGTGCTCGTTCATCGAAGCGAGCACCGAGCGGTTATGGATGGACGGGACCCGGTCCACGATGACCGAATATCCCGCCCAGCAGGCGAAGAAGACTGCCAGCGCCACGAGATCGAGCGCTGACAGAACACCCATGGCGTCAGGTCTCCCCGACGCCCCCGGATCAGGCCATCGCCTTCTTGAGGTTCACGTCCAGCGCCGAGAGGAAGGCCTGGGTGGAGAGATAGGCCTGGTCCTTGCCGATGAGGATCGCGAGATCCTTGGTCATCTGGCCGCCTTCGACGGTCGAGATGCAGACCTTCTCCAGCGTCTCGGCGAAGGCCGTCACGTCGGGCGTGTTGTCGAACTTGCCGCGATAGGCGAGGCCGCGCGTCCAGGCGAAGATCGACGCGATCGGGTTCGTGGACGTCTCACGGCCCTTCTGGTGCTCGCGGAAGTGGCGCGTCACCGTGCCGTGGGCGGCCTCGGACTCGACCGTGTTGCCGTCGGGGGAGAGCAGGACCGAGGTCATCAGGCCGAGCGAGCCGAAGCCCTGCGCAACGATGTCGGACTGCACGTCGCCGTCGTAGTTCTTGCAGGCCCAGATATAGCCGCCTTCCCACTTCAGCGCCGAGGCGACCATGTCGTCGATCAGGCGGTCCTCGTAGACGATCCCCAGCTCCTTGTACTTCGCCGCGAACTCGGCGTCGAAGATGGCCTTGAAGATGTCCTTGAAGTTGCCGTCATAGGCCTTGAGGATGGTGTTCTTGTGGCTGAAGTACACCGAGTACTTGCGGGCCAGGCCGTAGTTGAACGACGCGCGGGCGAAGCCCTCGATCGAGGCGTTCAGGTTGTGCTGGCCCATGAACACGCCGGCCCCCTTGAAGGGGAACTCGCCGATTTCCTGCGGCGCGCCGCCCTCGGGCGTGTAGGTCATCTTCACGGTGCCGGCGCCCGGCACCTTCATCTCGACCGCGCGGTAGATGTCGCCATAGGCATGGCGGCCGACCACGATCGGCTTGGACCAGTGCGGCACCAGGCGGGGGACGTTCTGGCAGATGATCGGCTCGCGGAAGATCGTGCCGTCGAGGATGTTGCGGATCGTGCCGTTCGGGCTGCGCCACATCTTCTTGAGGCCGAACTCGGCCACGCGGGCCTCGTCGGGCGTGATCGTCGCGCACTTGATGCCGACGCCGTACTGCTTGGTGGCGTTCGCCGCGTCCACGGTGACCTGATCGTCGGTCTGGTCGCGGTACTCGATGCCCAGATCGTAGTACTTCAGATCGATATCGAGATAGGGATGGATCAGCTTGTCCTTGATGAAGGCCCAGATGATCCGGGTCATCTCGTCGCCGTCCATCTCGACGACGGGGGTCTTCACCTTGATCTTCGCCATACCTGATGCCCTCATGGGCCTCCTGCCCCATGAGGTTCCGGGGGGAGGCCGCTCTTGCTGTTGCGATGCGGGGCGCACATTCGCACCGGCCCTGGGAGCGGGCAAGAGAGGGTGTGCCGGCCAGCACGCGGAAATCCGCGCCGGCGCTCCATGAGCCGCGCGACGATGGCGTCGCGCGCCGCTTTGCGCGATGCTCGCCCCAACAAAGGGCGGGGGGAATATGGGACAGCTCGAAGGCCGCGTGGCCGTGGTCACGGGCGGGGCGCGCGGCATCGGCCTCGCCATCGCGCAACGCCTGATGCGCGACGGCGCGAGGGTGGCCCTGTGGGACAATGACATCGCCCGGGCCAAGGCCGTCGCCGCGCGGATCGGCGCCCATGCCGCCAAGGCCGATGTGACCGACGCCGCCAGCCTCGAGGCCGCGCTGGCGAGCACGCAGGCGGCGCTCGGTCCCTGCGACATCCTGGTCGCCAATGCCGGCATCACCGGGCCGAACGCCCCGCTGGCGGATTATCCCATCGAGGCCTGGCGGCAGGTGATCGAGGTGGACCTGATCGGCGTCTTCCTCTCCTGCCGCTGCGTGGTGCCGGGCATGCGGGCGCGCAATCGGGGCCGCATCGTCAACATCGCCAGCATCGCGGGGAAGGACGGCAACCCCAATGCCTCCGCCTATTCGGCGGCCAAGGCGGGGGTGATCGCGCTCACCAAGTCGCTCGGCAAGGAACTGGCGGATACCGATATCCGGGTGAATTGCCTCACGCCCGCGGCCGTCGAGACCGAGCTCTTCCACCAGATGACCGCCGAACAGATCGCCTGGATGAAATCGAAGATCCCGCTGGGGCGCTTCGGGCTCGTCTCGGAAGTGGCGGAGATGGCCGCCTTCCTTGCCTCGGATGCCGTCAGCTTCACGACCGGCGCGGTCTTCGACTGTTCGGGCGGCCGCGCGGTCTACTGAGGCGGGCGCCGCGGCGGGGTGGCGAAGGCCAGGGCGCGGGGCAGCGCCGTGCCGGGGAAGTTCTGCCGGTACTGCGCCTGCCGCTCGGCGCGCCGCGCGCGATCCGCTTCGAGCGGCGTGGGCGCATGGAGCCGGCGCGGACGCTCGTAGTTCGAACTGGACAGATCCTGTCCGCCGGCGAAGGACGGGGCGGCGGGGAGCCTGGCATTCGGGGATTGCTGGGCCTGGGCGGCCTGGAGGCCGAAGCCCGACATCAGCAATACGGCCCAGGTCAGATGACGTCGCACAGTGGTACCTCTTTCCTCATCGAGGCGCGGGTCGGCCTCGATGGGGAAACGCCGGAACCCGGCGAAAGGCATCACAAAGAATGAAAATTATTTCGACGATGTTTACTTATTGAGGCGTTTCAATCCCGGAACCTGACGAAAGCCGCCTTCCTGCTCCGGGAGCCGGCGCTGGCGGCGAGGACCGCCGCCCTTCCTGCCGGAATCAGGCGGCGGTCCGTCTCCGTGCTCAGACCGCGCTCGACCAGTCGGCCGCGACGAAGCGGTAGCCCGCGCCGTCCTTCACGAAGTAGCCATTTGTCGGGAAGGGGAAGTGGTAGCCCGTCACGCGCATGCGGTCAGTCGCCACGCGGTCGAGCACGCGGCGGCGGGTGGCGGCGGCCATGTCGCCGTCGAAGTCGAAGACGATCTGCCAGTCCGGCCGGGGCGCCATGAGCTCGGGCCGGTTGGTGATGTCGGCCACGTAGAGCAACTGCTCCCCGCCATCGGCGACGTGGAACATCGTGTGCCCGGGCGTATGGCCATAGGCGGCCATGGCGCGGATGCCCGGAACCGCCTCGGCGCCGTCGGCGATCTGGCGGATGCGGCCCTGATAGGGGGCGAAGCGGTTCTTCGTATTGGCGAAGTTGCCGCGCTGGCCCTCGGGGCTGCGCGTGACATTGCCCTCGTCCGTCCACCAGGCCCATTCGGCCGCCGGCACGACGATCTCGGCATTGGGGAAGAGGCGCTGGCCGTCGGCCGAGGCGAGGCCCGAGATATGGTCGCCGTGGAAGTGGCTCATGATGACGGCGACGACGCGGGCCGGGTCGATCCCCGCCGCGCGCATATTGGCGGCGGCCTGGCCGCTGGTGGCCGTGCCCGCCTGGGTGGCGTTGCCGGCATCGAAGGCGACGATGCCCGCCGGCGTGGTCACGAAGGTCATGGTGAAGGGGATGGTCAGCGTGTCGGCCGGCATGAAGTTGCTGGCCAGCACGGCCTGGACCTCGGCGAGCGGCGCGTTGCGCACGAAGCCCTCGACCGGGCGGCGGCCGAAGCCGTCATGCACGGTGGTGACGGTCAGGCCGCCCACCTTGAAGCGGTAGAAGCCCGGCGCCTGGGCTGCGCCGGGAGCGGGCGCCGCGGCCGGCTGGGCGGCCGCGGGACGGATGAAGGAGGGCAGCGCCAGGGCGGCCGCGATCGTGGCCGAGCCGGCGAAAAGCATGCGGCGTTCAGTGGACATGTCGTTTGTCTCCCGTGAACGCCGGAGGTGGGCATTCAGCGGGCGAAGACAACCACAGATTCGAGATGCGGGGACCAGAGAAATTGGTCCACGGGGGTGGCGGCCAGGACCTCGAAGCCGGCCGCGCGCAGGGCGCCCGCGTCGCGCCCAAGAGCGGCGGGGCTGCAGGAGACATAGATGACCCGCTCCAGCTTGCTCCGCGCGATCTGCGCCACCTGTTCGGGCGCGCCGGCGAAGGGCGGATCGAGCACCACGGCGATGTAGTTCTTCAGCTCCAGCGGCAGCAGCGGCTGGCGAACGAGGTCGCGCCGCTCGGCGCGGACGCGCATCTGCGCCGCCCCGGCCCCGGCCTTCATGGCCTCGGCCGCGGGGCCATCGCCCTCGAAGGCCTCGACCAGCACGTGCTTGGAGAGCGGGAAGGAGAGGGTGCCCATGCCGGCGTAAAGGTCCGCCACGCGGGCGCGGGGCGAGCGCTTCTTCGGCAGGCCGGCGATCACGGCCTCGATGATGGCCGCCTCGCCGGGCGCGCTGGCCTGGAGGAAGGCGCCGGGCGGCGGGGTCACCGGCGCGCCGGAGAGCATGTGCCGCACCGGGCGGAGCTGGGCCGCGATCTCCGAGCCGCCCTTGGTCTCCCAGGCGATGCGGGGAAGGTTCTCGGCCTCGGCGAAGGCGGCGAGCAGCCGGCGGTCCGGCATGGTGAGCGCCGCGTCCGTGCGCAGCAGGATGTCGGGCCCGGTATCGAGCATGTTGATGACGGCCGAGCCCAGCCGGCGCAGCGCGTTCAGGCCGCGCAGCGCATCGGCCAGGCGGGGCAGCAGGCCGACGAGGTTGGGCAGCACCACGTGGCATTCGCGCATGGGCACGAGGTTGGTGGTGCCGCGCTCGTGGAAGCCGATCTCGACGCGGCCGTCGGGGTGGCGCTCCAGGCCGAAATCGGCGCGCTGGCGGACGGCGCGCGGCGTGGGCACCATGGGGGCGACCTGGGGATCGTCATAGCCGGCGCGCGAGAGGGCCTCGGCGAGACGGCCGCGTTTCCAGGCGGCGTAGGGGTCTTCGTCCCAATGCTGCAGCGCGCAGCCGCCGCAGATCGTGTAGTGGCGGCAGGGGGGCTCGACGCGCTCGGCGCTCGCTTCCACGACCTCGATCAGCGCGGCGCGCTCCTTGCCGAGGGGGCGTGCCTGGACCAGCTCGCCGGGGAGGGTGAAGGGAATGTGCAGCGGACCGGCAGCAATGCCGTCGCCGCCGGCGCCCAAGCGCTCGATCCGGTATTCGGACATGTGCGGCCTTTATAAGGAGGAGGCGAGGGGCTCGGCCCCTTGCGCTCCCCGCCAGGGCTTTTGGCCCTGGACCCTGAAATGAAGGAAGGTGCAGGAAACGTGTTTCCTGCTGGGGGAGTTCGAGGGGGCAAAGCCCCCTCGAGAGTATCAGCCGAAGGCGTTCAGGCCCGTGATGGCGCGCCCGAGGATCAGCGCATGAACGTCATGCGTGCCCTCATAGGTGTTCACCGTCTCGAGGTTCATGACGTGGCGGATCACGTGGTACTCGTCCACGATGCCGTTGCCGCCATGCATGTCGCGGCTCATGCGGGCGATGTCGAGCGACTTGCCGCAGTTGTTGCGCTTCACGAGGCTGATCATCTCGGGCGCCACCTTGCCCTCGTCGAAGAGCCGGCCCACGCGCAGCACCGCCTGCAGGCCGAGGGTGATCTCGGTCTCCATGTCGGCGAGCTTCTTCTGGATGAGCTGCGTCTGCGCCAGCGGCTTGCCGAACATCTTGCGGTTCATCGTGTAGTCGCGCGCGGCTGCCATGCAGAACTCGGCCGCGCCCAGCGCGCCCCAGGCGATGCCGTAGCGGGCGCGGTTGAGGCAGGAGAAGGGGCCGGCCAGCGAGCGCACGCCGGGCAGGCGGTTCTCATCGGGGACGAAGACGTCGTCCATCATGATCATGCCGGTGACCGAGGCGCGGAGGCTGAACTTGCCCTCGATCTTGGGCGTGGTCAGGCCCTTCATGCCGCGCTCGAGCAGGAAGCCGCCCAGCGTGCCCTCGTCGTCCTTCGCCCAGACCACGCAGACATCGGCGATGGGGGAGTTGGTGATCCAGGTCTTGGAGCCGGAGACCAGCCAGCCGCCATCGACCTTCTTCGCGCGGGTGCGCATGGAATTCGGATCGGAGCCGGCATCGGGCTCGGTCAGGCCGAAGCAGCCGACCCATTCGCCGGTGCGCAGCTTGGGCAGGAACTTCTGCTTCTGCGCCTCGGTCCCATAGGCGTGGATGGGGAACATCACGAGGCTGGACTGCACCGAGAAGGCGGAGCGGTAGCCGCTGTCCACGCGCTCGACTTCCCGCGACATCAGGCCGTAGGCGACGTAGCTCACGCCCGCGCAGCCATAGCCCTCGAGCGTCGCGCCCAGGAAGCCCTGCTCGCCGAAGGCGTTCATGATGGAGCGGTCGAAGGTCTCGTTCCGGTTTGCCATCAGGACGCCGGGCATCAGCTTGTCCTGGCAGAAGTCGCGCGCGGCGTCGCGGATCATCCGCTCGTCCTCGGTCAGCTGCTCGTCCAGCAGGAAGGCGTCGTCCCACATGAAGGGGGGGGCCTTGGTCTTGGTGACGGCGTTCATCATTTCTTTCCTTCGGACTGCAGGGCCTTCGGATAGCAAGCGAGGCGCCGGGTCATTGGGCTGAGCGTCCTATCATGCCACCGTCACCGAAGTGCAAGCCCGCAAGCACCCGGGCATGCTCGGACTGTGCGCCGCGCATGGGGCTCCGGTCCGGGGACCGCGCCGATCGACCCCGGCGACGGCGGATATCGCCGCCGTTTCTCCGCAAGGGTGATAGGCTCGGCCGGACGCGCAGGGGAGTTCGTGAAGATGCCGATCCAGATCCGCCGGCGGCAGGCCGCCCTCGCGGCGCCGCTGCTCCTGCCGGCCGGCGTTCTCGCCCAGGGCGTGCCGGTGAATGCCGTCGAGGAGGCAATGACCGCTTTCGCCGCCTTGCCCGGCACGGCGAGCGCCTTCCTCGCGGTGGACGATCCCGCCGGGGCCTGGCAGCTCGGCCACCAGCCGGACCTGCCGCTCTTCGTGGGCAGCGCCGTGAAGACCTTCATCCTCGCGGCCTATCTCCTGGCGGTGCAGGATGGCGGGCTGACTCTGGCGGAGCAGCTGCCGGTGAGCGACGAGGTCCGCTCGCTGGTCAGCCCCGTGCTGGGCGAGGTCACCGGCACCATGCCGGCGCGCTCCGTGCTGGAGGCGATGATCACCCATAGCGACAACACCGCGACCGATATCGCCTTGAGGAAGATCGGCGTGGAGGCGGTGCGCGCCATGATCGCGCGCGCGCCGGTGGCCGGCGTGCGGATCCCGACCTCGACGCGCCGGCTGTTCTCCCACATCGCCGGGGCGTCGCCGGGGGTGGATCTCGGCTGGGCGGGCGTGCAGGCGGTGATGGCGGACCGTCTGCCGGGCACGCCGCGGCCCATCGTCAATGACAGCGAGACCATGCTGGCCCCGGCCACTGCGATGGTGGCCTGGTATCGCCATGTGCTGTCGGGGCGGCTTTTCACCTCGGAGGCGGCGCTGTCGGAGTTTCGCCGGATCTCGTCGATGGCGGACGGCCTGGGCTTCGTGATTCCGCCGGGCATCGCGGCCTATGGAAAGGGCGGAAGCATCGTCTGGCAAGGCGAGAACGCGCTGGCCCTGGCGGGGCAGATGGTGGTGCGGGGCATCCCGGCGAGCTTCTGCTTCTCGTATAACTGGCAGGGCGGGCCCGAGACCGTGCCGACGACGACGGAGCTGTTGATTCCGGCGGTGCGGACCGTGTTGCGCGCCGTGGCGACCCGGATTTCCTGAGCGGGCCAGGGCCGAAAGCCCTGGCAGGGAGGACGAGGGGCGGCGCCCCCCGTCACCTGTCTCAGGCCGCGGCGTCCGTATCCTCGACGGCCTCGACCGTCTCCCGCACATCCCGCTTGGCGCGGATCGGCACCAGCATGAAGGCCGGGATGCTGTCGCCGAAACCGACGACCGAGGGGCCCATGTCGTCGCGATCGCGGCCACGCGCGCGGAACTCCTCGCGGCGGAACTCTTCCCGGCGGGGGCGTTCCTCGCGGGCGCGGAACTCCTCGCGCGGCGGGGCGGCTTCGCGCGGGGGGGCAGCCTCGCGCGGGGCCTCCTCGCGGCTGCGGCCACGCGGACGGTCGTCGCGCTCGCGGCGGGGACGCTCCTCGCGGGGGGCGGCGTCTTCGGCACGCGGCGCCGCCTCGGGGCGCGGACGATCGTCGCGGTCACGCCCGCCACGCCCGCCGCGATCGCGGCCACCGCGCTCGCGACCGGAGTCACGGCCGCTGGCGGGGGCGGGCATCGAGCGGCCGTTGCGGCCGCGCTTGCGGGTCGCGGCCTCGGCGATCTCCTCGTCGGTGACGGGGTCGATCCCCTCGATCTCGAGGCGCGGGATCGACGCGCCGGTCAGCTTCTCGATGGCCTGGATCAGCTTGCCGTCATCGGCCGTCGCGATGGTATAGGCGTGCCCCTCGCGCCCCGCGCGACCTGTGCGGCCGATGCGGTGGACATAGTCCTCGGAGTGGAAGGGGACGTCGAAGTTGAAGACGTGGCTGAGGCCGCCGATGTCCAGGCCGCGCGCGGCGACGTCGGAGCAGACCAGCAGCCGGATCTCGTTCGCCTTGAAGGCGTTCAGCGTGGCGAAGCGGGCCGACTGGTCCATGTCGCCATGCAGCTCGCCGACCGAGAAGCCGTGCCGCTTGAGCGACTTGTAGAGGATGTTCACGTCGACCTTGCGGTTGCAGAAGATCAGCGCGTTCTGCACCTGCTCGCGGCGGATCAGCCGGCGCAGGGCCTCGCGCTTCTCGCGCTCCTGCACATAGACGACGCCGGTGGTGATGGTGGTGGCGACCGAAGCCGGGCGGCTGACCGTGATTTCCTTGGGGTTCTGCAGGAAGGCATCGGCCAGGCGGCGGATCTCGGGGGCCATGGTGGCCGAGAAGAACAGGGTCTGGCGCAGCTGCGGGATGATCGAGACGATGCGCTCGACATCGGGGATGAAGCCCATGTCCAGCATGCGGTCGGCCTCGTCGATGACCAGCAGCTTGCAATCGGCCATCAGGATGCGGCCGCGATCGAAGAGGTCGAGCAGGCGGCCTGGCGTGGCGATCAGCACGTCCACGCCCTTTTCGAGCACGTCGCGCTGGTCGTTCATGCTCTCGCCGCCGATGAGCAGTGCATGGTTCAGGTTGAGGTACTTGCCGTACTTCACGAACTGCTCGGCCACCTGCAATGCGAGCTCGCGCGTCGGCTCGAGGATGAGGCTGCGCGGCATGCGCGCCTTGGCCCGGGTGCCGGCGAGGATGTCCATCATCGGCAAGGTGAAGCTGGCGGTCTTGCCCGTGCCGGTCTGGGCGCAGCCCAGGACGTCGCGGCCCATCAGCACGATGGGGATGGCCTGCTCCTGGATGGGAGTGGGGTGGATGTAGCCGCTCTCGACGACGGCGCGCAGCAGCTCGTCGGAGAGACCGAGATCGGCGAAGGTGGCGCGCGGCGGGCCGGGCTCGGCGGCGTCGTAATCGGCGTCGGAGACCTCGTCCTCGCCGAGCGGGGCGGGCGCCTCGGCGGCCGGCTCTTCGCTGGAGGGCTCGTCCTGCACGGCGGCGGGCACTTCGGCCTCGGCCGCGGCGACCGGCTCAGCCGGGATTTCCTCGGCCGGCGCTTCGGCGACCGATACTTCCGCAACGGCGGCTTCCGCCACGGGCGCGACCTCCGCGGGAACTTCCTCCACGGGGGAAGCAACAAGCGTGTCGGGGGTGACGATGGTCTTGGTCTCGGTGACGGCCGGATCGGTTCCGTCAAGCGCGCTCGGCGCGGTGGTCTCGTTCAAAGTTGGGCTTCCTGGCCTGAGGGCCGGCGCATGGGGCGCGCACGGCCGGTCGGGCGGACTTGCCGCCCTCTTCTGCAACGGGCCGCATATGCGCCCGATGCGGACGGAACGCAACACGAAACCCGCGCATTGCGCGCGGGCCTGTCGCGAATTATCCACAGCGCATGCTCCGCCCCCTGCTGCTGCTGCCCGGCCTTCTTTGCGACGGCCGCCTCTGGCGCGACTGCCTGCCGCCGCTGGCCGGAATCGCCGATCCGCGCATCGCCGACCTCACGCGCGACGACAGCGTCGCCGAGATGGCGGCCCGCGCGCTGGACCTCGTCGAGGGCGAGGAGCGCTTCGCCGTCGCGGGCCTTTCCATGGGCGGCTATGTGGCGCTGGAGGTCTGGCGGCAGGCGCGGGGGCGCATTACCCATCTCGCGCTGCTCGATACCTCCGCGCGGCCCGACACCGAGGAGCAGAAGCGCCGCCGCCGCGCATTGATGGCGCTGTCCAAGTCGGGCCAGTTCAAGGGCGTCACGCCACGGCTGCTGCCGAGCCTCATCCACCCGTCGCGGCTCGACACGCCCCTCGCCGGCGAGGTGATGGAGATGGCGGCGCGCGTGGGCCATGACGGCTTCCTGCGGCAGCAATTGGCGATCATGGGGCGGCCGGATTCCCGCCCCGATCTGCCGGAGATCGACATCCCCACCCTCGTCGCCTGCGGAGATGAAGATTTGCTGACACCCCCCGCGCTGCACGACGAGATGGCGGCCCTCATCCCCGGCGCGCGCCGCATCGGCTTCGCCCGGGCCGCGCATCTGCCGACCATGGAGGTTCCCCAGGAGGCGGGGGCCGCATTGCGGGACTGGCTGCTGCGCTGAGCCTGCCGTCAGCCCGCGATGCAGCGCGTGACATTGGGCTGGGCGCGGGCCGCGCTCGCGACGGTGCCGGGCGGGCAGGGGGCCTGGGCGCGGCTGGGGGCGGCGATGCCGCGATCCCAGTCGCGCACCTCCGGATCGTCGCCGAGCGATCCCGTCCCGCCGCCGCCGCCGTAACGCGCGCCCGGCGTGCAGCGGCCCCGGCCCTGGGGCACGCCGCCATTGGGGCAGAGGAAGCGCCGCGCGGCCTCGAGCGCGGCGCCGCTCCGGGCCATGGGGCCGCGGATGATCTGGATGCCGCGCGACTGCGCTTCCGCCGCCGGGGGCAGCGAGACGAGAAGGACGGCAAGGATCAGGACCAGGCGCATCGGATCACTCGAAGCAGAGCGGAGGAGGGCGTCGCATCGGTCGTCGAAGGTGCCGCGCGCCGCCGTTCTCCTTGCCTGACGGATACACCCCGGCCGGCCGCGCGGGAAACCCCGCCTGCGACCGGCTCCGGGGCCGGGCGGCGGCCACCTTGGATGGGAGGTCGCGATACTTAAGCGAGAATTGTCTTTAAAAAGAGGTTAATTCTTGCTTGAAGCGGCAACTTTCAGGTGTTACCCCTGACATCGGGGTCGGGGCGGGAAAAATTCCTGCCGTCCTGGAGGCTGCATGAGGCTGGCGGTTGCGATCCTGTTCGCGGTTCTCTTCGTCGGCGCGCTGGTGGTTCCCATGGGCGCCGCGCCGCCCGCGGATGCCTGCGGGACCTCCTGCCTGAACGGCCCGATCCACCAGGCCCGCGCCGACGCCATCCCGCCACCTTTGGCCGTGTCCGCGCCGCGCCCCGTCACCTACGGCGCTTTCTCCCTCGCCCGGCCGCCGAGCTTCCGCTTCGGCGTGGCCGTCGGCCAGCGCGACCGTCTCGCCGCGCAGGAGGCGGCGGAAGCGAGCTGCCGCTCCTCGCCGCGCGGCTGCTCGCGGATCGTCGAATTCACCGACAGCTGCATCGCCGTCACCGAGGGCATCAGGCGCCTCGGGCTGTTCATCACCAGCGACCCGCGCACCTATGAGGTCCGCGGGATCGATTACGGGACGGCCTCCAGCCCGGCCGATGCGCAGCGCCTCGCGATGCGCGACTGCCAGTCGCGCGAGCGCGGCGGGCTCAACTGCCGCGTCGTGCAGACCGCCTGCGGGGCGCGCTGAGGGGCGATTCCGCCGAGACGGATCGCGCCCTAGCCCGCCAGGATTGCGTCCGCGATCTTCTCCGCCGTCATCATCGTCGGGAAGTTCGTGTTCGCGCAGGGCACGACCGGGAAGATGGAGGCGTCCACCACGCGCAGGCCCGCGACGCCCCGCACCCGGCCTTGGTTGTCCACCACCGCGCGCGGGTCGCCGTCCGCGCCCATCCGGCAGGAGCACGAGGCGTGCCAGACGCCGATCGTGGCCTTGCGGATGAAGGCTTCCAGCGCCGCGTCGTCGGTCATCACCTGGTCGAAGGTGAAGCCCTCGATCACGAATTTCTCGATGAAGCGGCTGCGGATGAATTCCGGGCCGTCCATGACCAGGCTGATCATGGAGGTCAGGAAGCGGTTCTTGTTGTTCACGATGCCGAGCGCGCGGACCTTGTCGCTGTAGCTCGCGGGGAAGTGGTTGGAGGTGAGCTGGCCGAGTTCGCCGCTCATCTGGATCGCCGCCATCATGCGGAAGCCCGTCATCAGCCGGTCGAGGTCGCGGCGGTCGGAGAGGAGGTTGAACTCCACCACCGGCTCGGCCCGCCAGTCCTTGGAGGCGAGATAGACCTGGCCCGTCTCGGAATAGGTCTTGTTCACCCAGATCAGGAAGGAGGCGACCTGCTTGCCCACGGCATGCCAGGCCGATTTGCTGACGGCGGCGGCGAACATGTCGCCCTGCGGAATGCCCTCGATCCCCGAGGAGTAGCGCAGCCCGAGCTGGATGTGCCGGCGCGTCTGCACGTCGTCCATACGCGCGTCGCGCTTGAGGAAGGAGGAGAGCGAGATGGCCGGATGGTCCATCAGCCCCTGGCCGACGCCGGGCAGCGCATGCAGGACCTCGATGCCCTTCTCGCGCAGATGCTGCACGGGACCGATGCCCGAGCGGAGCAGATGCGCGGGGGAATGGATGGCGCCCGAGCAGAGCAGGATCTCGTTGGCCCGGAACTCCTGCTCCTGGCCGCGCACCAGCGCCTTCACGCCCACGCAGCGCAGCCCCTCGAAGATGAGCGAGGTGACCTGCGTCTCGGTCGAGATGGTGAGGTTCGCGCGCCGGCGCGTCTCGCGGTCGAGATAGCCCATCGCGGCCGAGGCGCGCTGCTCGTTCTCGTTGGACATGGTGCAGGCGAACCAGCCGTCCTCGAAGACGCCGTTCTGGTCGGGCAGGTATTTGAAGCCCGCGGCCGCGAAGGCCTTGCCGGCCGCGCGGGCATGCGGGTTCCACTGCGCCTCCTTGAGGCGGCGGACGGGGATCTTGCCCTCCTTGCCGTGCAGCGGCCCGTCGAAGTCGAGATCGCGCTCGACCTTGCGGAAATAGGGCAGGACGGACTCCCAGTCCCAGCCCTCGGCGCCGCGCTCGGCCCATTCGTCGAAGTCGCTCGGCGCGCCGCGATTGGCGAGCTGGCCGTTGATGGAGGAGCCGCCGCCCAGCACGCGCGCCTGCTCGTACTTGCGCAGCGGCGGCCGCTCCTCGGGGCGGTTGTGCGGCACGACCTGGGTGTGGACCTTGAGGTCCGTCCAGTGGAAGCGCGGGTCGAAATAGGCGGTGCCGGGATAGCTGTCCTTGATCTCTGTGGGCTCTTCGCCCGGCGGCGTGTCGGGGCCCGCCTCGCAGACCAGGATCTGGTTCGTCCCGCGCGCCGAGAGCCGGTGCGCGAGAACGGAACCGGCGGAGCCGCCGCCGACGATGATGTAATCGTAGATCATGCGGGCTCCCCCTTCTTATGCGGGCTCTTTGTCGCGGGCGGCCACCATGTCCTTGAAGCCCTGGCGCGCATGGCAGGCCTGGAGCCAGGCCTTCACGCGCGGCGCGGCGTCGAAGAGCTGCGCCGCGGGCATGGCGTAGCGGACGACCTCGGCGAGGTTGATGTCGGCGACGGTGAAGCGGCCGCCGACGATGTAGCCCGTCCTGGCCAGTGCCTCGTCCAGCACGGCGAAGGGACCGGCCAGCGCCTCGATCGAGCGGGCGGCCAGCGCGGCGTCGCGCTGCTCCGGCGGCTTGGCGGCGAGGTTGTAGAGGATCTGGATGGAGTGCGGCTCCACCTCGGTCATGGCCCAGATGGACCACATGGTCATCTCGCCATCCTCGGCGAGGTCCTTCGGCGCCAGCGGGCCGCCATGCTTCTTCGCCATGTAGAGGTTGATGGCGAGCGACTCATGCAGGCGCAGCTCGCCATCCGTCATCGAAGGGATGCGCGCGTTCGGATTCACCTTGAGGAAGGCTTCCGAGCGCGTGTGCATCGGTGCGTCCGGCGCGGACTTGTCCTTCACGCGATCCGTCTGGAGGACGGGCACGTGCCGGACCTCCATGCCGAGCTCATTGGCCAGCCAGAGGTTGCGCGAGGCGCGCGAGCGGTAGCAGCCATAGATCGTCAGCATCGACATATCCTTCAGAAAAGTTCCATCAGCCGGGCGTGATCGGAGAAGGCCGCGGGCGGCCCTTCCTCGATGATCGCACCGGATTTCATCACGAGCACGCGGTCGGAAATCGCGAAAGCCTCGCGGACATTCTGCTCGACGAGCAGGATGGCGATGCCCCGGCTTTCCCGCAGCGCCGCGATGGGCGCCAGCAGATCCTGGAACAGCTTCGGCGCGAGGCCGATGGACGGTTCGTCCAGCAGCAGCGCGCGAGGCCGGGTGAGCAGCGCGCGCGCGATGGAGACCATCTGCTGCTGCCCGCCGGAGAGCGTGCCCGCGCGGCGCGTCCGGAAATCGCGGATGCGGGGGAGAAGCGCGAGCACCTCCTCGATGCGCTCCGCGCGTTCCGGCTTGGGCACCGCTGCGGCCCACAAGGCGAGGCCGAAGATCTCGTCCACGGTGAGGTCAGGGAAGACGCCGCGGCCCTCGGGCACCAGCGCCAGGCCGGCGGCGCCCAGCGCGGCCGGGCTGTGGTCCGCCAGCTCCTGGCCGAAGACCCGTATGCTCCCGGCATCGGGCCGGTGCAGGCCGAAGAGCACGCGCAGCAGCGTGGACTTCCCTGCGCCGTTATGGCCGACGAGGGTGACGATCTCGCCCTCGCCGAGCGTGAGCGAGATATCCTCGAGCACCGCGCGCCCGCCATAGCCGGCGCGCAGGCCGGTGGCTTTCAATGCACTCATGCCGCGTCCTCGCGATCGCCGAAATAGATCGCGGCCAGCTTCGGGTCGCGCAGGATGGTCTGCGGATCGCCCTCCGCCAGCACCAGCCCCTGGTCGAGGAAGGCGATGCGGTCGGCCAGTTCCGTCACCACGTCGAGATTGTGCTCGATGAGACAGATCGCGACGCCCTGGCGCCGCGCCTCCTTCAGCAACTCGCCGAAGCGCCGGCGCGAGGAAAGGTCGAGACCGGAGGCCGGTTCGTCTAGCAGCCAGATATTGGCGCGCGCGGCCAGGATGCGCGCCATGGAGAGAAACTTGCGCTCCGCATAGGCGAGGTCGATGGCGCGGGCTTCCGCGAGCGCGGTCAGGCCGGTGCGTTCCAGCGCCTCCTCCGTCGCGGCCTCGCGGGCGCGGCGGGCGGCCGCCCCCCCGGGTTGCCAGAACCAGGATGAGGTCTCGGTCGCCGTGCGGACATTGTCGCGCACCGACATGTGGCTGAAGAGCCGCAGATCCTGGAAGCTCCGCGCCACGCCCATCCGGGCCACGCGATGGGGCTTGAGGCCCATGATCGATTGCCCGCGCAGCATCGCGCTGCCGGCATCGGCGCGAAGATTGCCGGTGATGAGGTTGAAGCAGGTCGTCTTGCCCGCCCCATTGGGGCCGACGAGCGCGGTGACCATCCCCGCGGTGAGCGAGAGCGAGACGCCCGCCACGGCCTTCACCCCACCGAAGGAGCGCGAGAGGCCCTCGCAGACCAGAAGAGGGGCGCTCATGCGTGGCTCTTTCCGCGGCTGAGATCGCCGACGAGTCCGGCCGGGCGGAAGATCATCAGCAGCGTCATGGCGAGGCCGTAGATCACCTGCTGCACGGCGCCGACCTCCGTGGAGGGAATGAAGGGAAGGAAGGACAGACCCGCCGGCAGCGAAAGCAGGATCACCGCCCCCACCAGCGGTCCCCACAGCGTTCCCGTGCCACCGATGATGACCATGGCCATGATCAGCACGGATTGATCGAGGTTGAAGCTCTCGACGTTCACGAACTGCATGTGCATGGCGAAGAGCGCGCCTGCGACACCCGCGCCCGCGCAGGCGAAGGCGACCGCGAGCGCCTTGGCGGCGGCGACGTTCTTGCCCAGCGCCTCGGCCGCGCTTTCGGCGTCGCGGATGGACTGGAGCGTGCGGCCGAAGGCGCTGCGCATCAGCAGCGCGGTGGCCAGCAGGATCACGGCCAGAGCGCAGAGCGCGACCGGCAATGTGCTGACCTCCATGCCGAAGATATGCGGACGCGGGATGCCCGTCAGTCCGCCGATGCCGCCGGTGAGGGTCTTGGCCTCGCTGAACAGCGTGACGGCCATCATCTGCAGGCCGAGCGAGGCGGCGACGAAATACTCGCCCCGCACGCGCAGGGCCGGCAGCGCCAGGCAGAGCGAGAGTGAGCCCGCGACGAGGGCTGCGACCACCATGGCGACCAGCGCGTCCGGGATGAGCAGCAGCGAGACCTGCGCGCCGGCATAGGCGCCGAGCCCGAAGAAGACCGCATGCGCCACGCTGAAGATGCCGGCATAGCCGACGGCCACGTTCAGCGTCGCCGCCAGGATGCAGAAGATCGCACCCAGCGAGGCGAGGTTGGTGAGATATGCGATCATCGTGCTTGTGCGATCCCGAAGATGCCGCTCGGGCGGAAGATAATGAAGGCGAAGAGCACGAGGAAGGAGACGGCCTCGGCCCATTGCGTATCGACGAAGTTCAGCGCCACCGCCTCGGCGACGCCGAGCATGAGGCCGGCCAGGGCCGCGCCGCGCAGCGAGCCGACGCCGCCCACGATCGTCGCCGCCATGGAGATGAGCATGACCTGATGGCCGATCGCCTCGTTCAGCCCCGAGGTCATCGCCGTCAGGATCGCGGCGGGCGCGACCAGGGCCGAGCCCACGGCGAAGGCGAGCAGCGAGAGCTTGGTGGAGGAGAGCCCATAGGCGCGCAGCAGGTCGGGATTCTGGTGCAGCGCGCGCAGGGCGACGCCCGCATTGTGGCGCGTCAGGAAGAACGACAGCATCAGGAAGAGCAGCAGCGACAGCCCGATCGCGACCCAGAAGACCTCGGCCAGATAGACATCGGGCAGCACCTCGACGGCGCGCGACAACGGCGTGTCCACGCTCGCGAAGCCGCGCCCGGCGAACATGCCGACCAGATTCTGCACCACGATGCCCACGCCGAAGGCCGCGACGAAGACGGTGAAGAAGGAGCCCTCATGCCGCTGGATCGGCCGGTAGACGAACCAGTAGATGCCGATGCCGAAGAGCATCGCCACCACGACGCCCGCCAGCGCGGCGATGGGCCAGGGCCAGCCGGCATTGGTGGCGAAGAGGAAGGTGTAGCCGGCCAGCGTGAAGGCCGAGCCGTGTGCGAAGTGGAAGATGCGCGTCGCGCCGAAGATCAGGGCGAAGCCGGCCGCGGTCAGCGCGTAGAGCGCGCCGACCTGCAGCCCCTGCAACAGAAGCTGGAAAAGAAGCACTGGGTCAGCCGATCTTGACCAGCCGTCCGCCACGGATCTCGGTGATCTGAAGCGCCGCGCTCATATTGCCCAGATCGTCGAAGCGGCCCTTGCCGCCCACCAGGTCGAACTCGCGCTGGGCCAGCAGCACGCGGCGCAGGTTCTCGCCATTCACCTCGGCATTCTCGCGCTCCAGCGTCTGCGCGAGCAGGCCGAAGAGCCGGACGGCGTTGTAGTAGTTCACCTGGTAGGTGCCGGGGTCGGCGTTGTGGCGCGCCTTGAAGTCGGTGGCGAAGCGGCGGGTGACGGCATCGCCGCCCTCG
This sequence comes from Roseococcus sp., assembly GCF_965227005.1. NCBI lineage: Bacteria > Pseudomonadati > Pseudomonadota > Alphaproteobacteria > Acetobacterales > Roseomonadaceae > Roseococcus > Roseococcus sp. The sequence goes on along the minus strand of NZ_CBDDFJ010000003.1, from coordinate 239,470 downwards.
AAATCGGTGCTCTGCGTGGTGAAGATGAGGCCTTCCGCCTCGGTCAGCGTGCGCACGCTGTCGATGTTCATCGCCGAATAGGAAACGAGCGGCTGCGACACGCCGTTGTCGCGGAGCTGCTTGATGATCTGGCTCTGCTGCGCGCCGAAGGAGGCGATATAGACCGCGTCCGGCCGCGTCTGGCGGATGCGCGCGGCGACGGGGGCGAATTGCTGCGCCGTGCGCGGCACCGAGAAGCTGCCCACCAGCGAGCCGCCGACCTGCGGCAGCGAGGTGCGCAGGATGCCGAGAATGGCGTCGCCCAGCGGATCGTCCACATAGACCAGCGCCACGCGCTTGAGGTTGCGCTGCATCATGAAGGGCAGCAGCGCCTGCGTCTCGAGATGCGCGAGTGGGATAACGTTCCAGAAATAGGGCGAGAGGCCCGAGAGATCGGGCCCGACCGCGCCGCCATTGACCATGACGGTCTTGGCGCGATCGCCGACCGGCGCGACGGCCTTGGAGACGGCCGTGAAGGCCGAGAGCACGTAATGCGCGCGGTCCACGTTCACGAGCTTGGTCATGCCGATCACGCCCTGCTGCGGCAGGGCCTGGGTGTCCTCGGCCTGGATGCGGAGCGGGCGGCGCAACATGCTGTCGGCGTTGATGTGCTGCACGGCGAGCGCGGCGCCGGCCGTGAAGACCGTGCCGTATTCGGCATTCGCGCCGCTCATCGGGAAGAGGGTGCCGACGATATAGGGGGCGGCGGACTGCGCCTGCGAGCGGCCGATCAAGGATGTCGCGGCGACGCCGCCCAAGAGCGCGCGGCGCCCCGTAGTGAAGCCATTCATGGCCGTTTCCCTAAGTAATTCTTGTGGGATGCATGTTCCTTCGCGCTTCGTCGGCATGTCAACCGCGCCCCCGTTCTCCTTCCGGCGACGTGATCGAAACGATGTCTGGCGGGAAGGCGGATCCCAGGCATCGCTCTCTTTGGCGGAGGCGTCGGGCCGGATGGTCGCGGCTTCGCCTCAGGGGGCCGGCAGGGCGACGATGCCTGCGATTCCGCTTGGAATTCGGTTGCAGGCATCAGTGATTCTAAGGGATTCAACCGGCAATTGCCGGCGCCAGGACGTCGCAACCGATGCGCCGCATTTTCCATGCGAAATGCAACTGTTGGACGGTTGGCGGGGCAGCTGCAAGGCTCTCTAATCATCAAACCTTAAGTGAATATGCTTTCGATGGAGGCGATTCTCGCGGGGAATATTTGTCGACGGCGGCCGGAGGTCGTGACCAGGGACCAGATCATGTGCGCGCCTTACTTTCCCGCCGATACGAGCCACGGCCGACCCATGGCCGCCACGCCGCACCACTCACCTGAAAAAAGACGCGGCGCGCACGAGGGGACGGCCCGCGGCCAGGCTTTCGGCGCGGCATCGCATCCCGATGCCCACGGCGCCTGGATCGGGCTTCGCCTTGCCTTGCTGGATCAGGCCAGAGCGTTGGCGCGTACCCACAGCCGCCCCGCGACAGCGGATATTCGGGGCCCGGAGGAGGCGCTCGCCCGGCTCGCGATCGCGCTTCTCGACGAGGTCAACCGCATCGCCGCCTTCCTGCTCGCCCGGGAAAACACGGAGCCGACCGACCCGATAGGGTGACGCCCGCATCTCCGTCGGGGGGAAGAATCAGCCAGGATGCCAGAAGCACCACGGGCTGACGTGGCAAGGCCGTCCGATCAGCGCTTGTAGTCGGCGCCGTCCCGGTCGATGCGCCGCCGCAGCGCCTCCCATTGCCGCACGCCATATTCGGGCTGCCTGCGCATCGTGGATTGGCGCCTGGCCGCGCGCTCGACGATGTGGGGCTCGATGAGGACCGGCGCCTCATCCATGCTGCGCGCGATCATCTCCACTTCGCAGGCACGCTCAAGCATGTAGAGGCGATAGAGCGCGGCCGGGATGGACTGGCCGGCGCTGAGCAACCCGTGATTCAGCAGGATCAGCGAGCCGCCCTTCTGCGCGCTCTGGCCGAGGGCGATGCATTCCTCCTCCGAGGTCGGGATGCCGTATTCGTGGTAGACAACGTCGTCGAGCACGTGCAGCGCGTCCTGGCTGATCGGGCGCAGGCCCTGGCGCAGCACGGAGATGCCCGCGCCGGCGCGGGTGTGGGAGTGCATGATGCAGGCGACGTCCGGGCAGGCCTTGTAGATGCCGCTGTGAATGGTGAAGCCGGCCGCATTGTACTTGGTGCCGCCGCCGAGCACGCGGCCTTCGATATCCATCTTCACCAGGCTCGAGGCCGTGATCTCGTCGAACATGTCGCCATAGTTGTTGATCAGGAAAGCGCCGGGCTCGCCGGGGACGCGCACGGTCATGTGCGTCTCCAGCAGGTCGGTCCAGCCGAGATATTCGACGACGCGATACAGCGCGGCGAGGTCGCAGCGCGCCTGCCATTCGGCGTCGCTCATGCTGGCGGATGCGGGCTTCACAGCAGCGGACATCGGAAATTTCCTTGGATGATTTGTCGTTGGCGACAGGCTAGCGGTTGAGCGCCGCCGGCGTACAGAGACCGCTCCCGCGCGGATCGGATGGCGGGCGGGGCGGCACTCGACGGCACAACTCGACCTCCCCGCGAAAGGTCTAGCGGCGCGTCCCTGAAAGCACGGCGCATGGACTTGAAGGGAAATGGCGAGGTGGCCTTGCAAAGATCCATCCACCCAGGACGATGACCATTCCCATCACGTCAAACAATGTCGAGACGGGGTAATCATCAGTAAAATTCACACTCCGCGCAATTTGGCGGGCATGTTAGGGAGAGCGGCGGATCCGGAAAAGGATCATCTTTTTGATGGGTTTGCTCTCACAGCGCCGTAAGCTCGCCCGCGGCGTATCGCTGCAAGCCAGCCTGCTGGGCCTCCTGCTCCTCGTCTTCATTCCCACGCTCGGCGTCCTGGGCATCTCGCTCTATGGCGTCGATCAGTCCTACCGGGACGCGTCCAACAAGCACCTGCTGGAAACGGCGCATGTCGTCGCCCAATCGGTCAGCAGCGAGCTTATGACCGCCGCGCGCCTGCTGGCCGATCATGATGGGGGGAGCGAGATCAACAAGGGCGATCCCCCGGACACGGAGCCTCGTCGCAACGGCCAGCCATCCCGCGTCATCTCGGTGCTGCCGGCGCTCACGGCGCACTCCGTCAGCCCGGTCGAAAGGCTGGCCGCGACGGCCGCCGCAACCGGGCGCTACGCGGTCTCCAACATCTTCGCCGCCGATGACGGGACGCCGAGCCTGGCCATCGCCGCCCCCGCGCCACGCGATTCCGCCGCCTCGCGCGTCGCCGTCATGGTCGGCCAGCCGGGGGCGCTGATCCGCACGCTTCAGCGGGAGCGCGGCTTCGACACGAGCCTGGTCCTCGCAGTCGCCGATGGCGCCGGGCACGTCATCGCGCGCTCGCGGGACGCCGAGGCCTTCATCGGCAGGCCGGTGCCCGACTGGGGGCGGCTGATGGCCCTCGGAACGGCGAGCGGCCTCTTCGAGGCCCGCGCGCTCGAAGGGCCTTCCGTGGTGTTTGCTTTCCAGGCCATCAGCGGCACCCCTGGATGGGTCTCGGTCGTCGGCGAGCCCTTGTCGGCCTTCCAGGCCCGCTGGCAGCAGCCGCTGCGGACCATGCTCATCGCCTCGGGCCTGACGATCGCCACGGCGCTCCTGCTCGGTCTCCTTCTGGCCCGGCGCGTCCTGCGCCCGATCCATCAGCTGGCGGCCCATGCCCGCTCGGTCGCGGAAGGGGGCGGGCCCGGGCTCGGGATCTCGAAGGAGGTACCCGGCGCCTTCGTCGCCGAGTTCGAAACGCTCCGGCAGACTCTGGCCAGTGCCGAGGCCGCGATGCGGCGCAGCGCGCTGGCGGAGCGCTCCATGGTGGAGGCGCTGACGGTGAGCGAGCTGCGCTATCGGACCATCGCGGGCATTGGCGCCCTGGCCTTCTGGCGCCGCGCCCGATCGGGGCCGGTCACGGAGATCTCCGGCCTGCAGGGCGTCACCGGAATTCCCGACGAGCAGGCGCGCGGCGACGGCTGGCTGGCGATGACGCACCCCGACGACCTGCCGCGTGTGGATCAGGCCTGGGAGGCCGCCCTGGCGTGCGAGGGGCAGATCGACGTCGAGTTCCGCCTCATGGGGCTCGACCGGCACTGGCGATGGCTCCGGACGCGCGGTGCGCCGCTTCTGGAGGGCGAGGGGCCAGCCCGCGAATGGATCGGCGTCATCGAGGACATCAGCGCCAGAAAGACCAATGAGACCGAGCTGCGGCGGGAGCGCGAACGGCTGACGCTGGCAACGCAGGTCGGCGGCCTGGGCGTCTGGGATTACGAAATCGAGGCCGATCGCCTGGAATGCGACGAGCATTGGCATCGCATCGTCGGGCGCTCCATCGCGCAGCCGGTGACGACGATGGGGGAATGGAAGCGCTGCATCCATCCCGAAGACGCCGGGCGCGTGACGTCGGTCGATCGGTCGACACTGACCGAGCTGGCCGCCAGCCAGGAGAATTACGGAATCGTCTTCCGCATCGTCCGTCCGGACGGCGAGGTCCGCTGGGTTCGCTCGACGGCCTGCGTGATCGCAGGCAGCGCGGGCATCCCCCATCGGGCGGTCGGCGTGCTCCAGGACATCACGCAAAGCCGCCTGGCGGAGCAGGAGCTGCAGGACAGCTACGACTTCCTGCGCCAGGCCGAGCAGCTGGCCCGGATGGGCAGCTGGAACCTGGATCTGGACACGGGGGCCTTCCGATCCTCCGACATGATGTACGAGATGAACGGCTGGAACCCGGCCACCCCGCTGACGGTCCGGGATCTGCGCGGTCTCATGACGCCCGACAGTCTCGAGCGGGTGGAAAGCGCGCGGAAGCGCTGCGTCGAGACGGGCATGCCCTATCATGTCGAGATCACGCATCTGCGGTCCGACGGCACTTCCTTCCCCGCCCATATCCGCGGACAGGCCATCCGCTACGAAGACGGCCGCGTCGTCGCGCTTTCGGGAACGCTGCAGGACGTCACGGAGCGTCATGAGCATGAGGCGCGCCTCGCCGCTTTGGCCGACAACCTTCCCAGCGGCGCGCTCTACCGGCTCGAGCAGAAGCCTGGCGGCACGCTGGTCCTGACCTATGTGAGCGGTGGCATCCAGCGCCTCATCGGCATCACCGCCGACGAGGTCATCGAGGACCGCGGCGTCTTCCTCTCGCTGATCCATCCCGACGACCTCCCGGCCTATCAGGCCGCGGTGGACCGCTCGATCCCGGCCGGCGCGGTGTTCGACCAGGAGGTCCGCGTCAAGACGCGCGATGGCCGCGGCGTCTGGATGCACTTCCGCTCGGCCCCCCGCGCCCAGGCGGATGGCCGCACGGTCTGGGACGGGATCATGCGCGACATCACTCAGGAGAAGCTCGCAGCCCAGGCCCTGCAGGATGCCAAGGAGAAAGCGGAGGCGGCCGAGCGCAGCAAGAGCGATTTCCTCGCCGCGATGAGCCACGAGATCCGCACGCCCATGAACACCGTCATCGGCATGACGCGGCTGGCGCTGCACACGGAAATGACGCCGCGGCAGCGCAACTACCTGGAGAAGGTGGAGACCTCGGCCAAGACGCTGCTGGGCATTATCAACGATATCCTGGACTTCTCGAAGATCGAGGCGGGCAGCCTGGAGCTGGAGGACACCGGATTCACGCTGGAATCGGTGCTGGAATCCCTGTCCGCCGTCACGGCGATGCGCGCGGAGGAGAAGGGCATCGAGTTCGCCTTCTCCATCGCACCGGACGTCCCGCGCAGCCTGCGCGGCGACCAGCTCCGGCTGGGGCAGGTGCTGACCAACCTCGTCAGCAATGCCGTGAAATTCACCGCGCAGGGCGAGGTCGTCGTCTCCGTGGCCACGACCGCCCGTGAGGACGGATCGCACATCCTGCAATTCAACATCCGCGACACCGGCATCGGGATGAGCGACGAGGAGGTGGCCGGGCTCTTCCAGCCCTTCATGCAGGCGGGGTCCGGCACTGCGCGCAAGTATGGCGGCACCGGCCTCGGCCTCGCCATCAGCCGGCAGCTTGTCGAGATGATGGGCGGGCGGATCTGGGTGACGAGCCAGCCGGGGCACGGCAGCATCTTCTCCTTCACCATGCCCGCGGGGCGCGGAGCCGGGACGCAACCGCCGCAGGCCGCCGCATCGGGCCGGCTGCGGTTGTCCGGCCGGCGCGCGCTGATCGTCGACGACAATGCGAGCGCCCGCGAAATCCTCGTCGACATGATGCTGGGCTTAGGCTTCGAGGCCGAAGGGGTGACCTCCGGCGAGGAATGCCTGCCGGCGCTGCGCGCGGCGGTGGCGAGAAGTTGCCCCTTCGACATCGTGCTCATGGACTGGCGGATGCCGTCGATGGACGGGCTGGAAGCCGCGCGGATGATCCGGGCCGAGGCCGGGCTGGAGCAGATACCGGCCGTCTTGATGGTCACCGCCTTCGGCCGGGAGGAGGTCCTTCGCGCCGCGGAGCAGCTCGGGTTGGAGGGCATTCTCATCAAGCCCATCACCGAATCGACGATGTTCAACACCGTCTGCGAGATCCTCGGCCGGCCGGATCCCGGGGAAGGATCCGGGGAGGCGGACGAGGAGGCCCGACGCCGCCGCGGCCTGCCGGACCGGAACGCCCTCCTCTCGATCCTGACGGGCAAGCGGGCGCTCGTCGTGGACGACAATGCCTTCAACCGCGAGGTCGCGAGCGACTTTCTGACGCAGGCCGGAATGCAGGTGGAGGTCGCGCTCGACGGTTTCGACGCCCTGGAGAAGCTGGAGGCGCATGCCTTCGACGTCGTGCTGATGGACCTCCACATGCCCCGGATGGGCGGCCTGGCCGCGACGCGCGAGATCCGCCGCCAGGCGCGCTGGGCCAGCCTGCCGATCATCGCCCTGACGGCGCAGGCGCGGACCGAGGACCAGAAGGCGAGCCTGGATGCCGGCATGACGGTGCATCTGACGAAGCCCATCGACGAGCAGGCGCTCTACCGGATCCTGGCCGATCTGCTGGCGCCTGCCGATCGAGGCGCTAGCTCCGCCGACGCGACCGTCGAGACGGCGTCCACCCCCCTGCGGCTCGACACACCGGCCCTCCTGCGGCGGCTCGGCGGGCGAAGCCCAGGGCGGGTCCGCCAGCTTCTCGAGGGCTTCCTGCGCGACTTCACGGGAACGACCGGGCGGATGAGGCAGAGCCTGCAGGACGGCCTGGCTGCGGAGATCGCGGCCCTGGCCCATACCATCCGGGGCAGCGCGTCCTATCTCGACGCGACGGCGGTCTGCGCGGTGGCCGGCCAACTGGAGGCGGCGGCGACCGAGGGGGATCTTGCCGCGGTGGCCAGCCTCCTGCCCGCCTTCGACCTGCGGCTGGGTGAGTTGCTGGAGGCCGTCCGCGCCAGCCTGCCCCTGCTGCCGGCAGACCCGGAGAAAGAGGCCGGGCAGGGGAGCGTGCTCGCCTCCATACATGCGGCGCTGCCCCTGGTGGTCGCCGGCGATTATGCGGCGCAGCCTTTGCTCGACGGGATCCGCGCGGGCCTCGCGGGCCGGCGCGGACGCGATCTCGCCGAACGGGCGCAGACCAGCTTCGATGACCTGGAGCTGACCCAGGCCGAGACGGCTCTCGTGGAGCTGAAGCAGATTCTGGAGGCGGAACGGCGAGCGGCTGAGTGACGCCCGGATTCCAGCAGCGATTCAGTGGTGATCCGGCGCGGCCGCGCCGGTTCTTGCCGAACTGTCGCTGCCTGGTCAGGGAATTCGAAGAAGCAACGGCGCCCCGGAGAACGAGTACTGAGGCCCGAGAGCAGGTTTCTGTTGCAAAAAGTGCTTGGCATCGCCCACGGAAAGCTTAACCTAAGCTGAATGAGCGACACCGCAATCATCACCTGCACCGTGGGCAACGCGCAGCCCTGTGTCAGCAAGCACGTCTTCGCCTTGGTGGACGTTCAATTGGACGTTGACGGTGTGCGCTTCGTTATCCGGGGCGTGCAGGCACGGCATCTGCCCTCCGGTGGCACCTCGATCCACCTGCCGACCTACAAGGATGCGGGGGGTAGGCCGCAGCCGGCCATAGAGCTTCCCGAGGAGATCAAGCAGCCCCTGTGTGACGCGGTGCTGGGCTTCCTCGTGGACGAACGCCTCGCCCGAAGCAATCCGCACCTCACCCGCTGAGACAGGACGGCCGGCTTCAACATCCCCGGACAGGCTGCGGAGGTGGGGCCGGCGGAGGCGCAGCCGAAGCACCGCGCCCCATATCGAGCGAGCCCGCGTCAAGCTATTGCGACGCGCGCGGCACGATCTCCAGCGCGCGCGGGCCGGGCTGAAGTTGCCGTGTTTGACATGCGTCGACTGATCTGCGCCATTGGTCTCGCCTTCGTTCAGCCGTTCCGATCCCAGAAGCTCTCTAAAAGACCAGCTGGATAAGTCCCGTTTGTCCGGCTTGAGTTGGCGATTTGCGTCGGAATTTCCGCACGCATGTGATCAGGAATTAAGCGAATGGCTTCAGGTACCGTTAAGTGGTTCAACGCCACCAAGGGCTTCGGCTTCATCTCGCCGACCGGCGGCGGCGGCGACGTGTTCGTGCACATCACTGCTGTTCAGGCAGCGGGCTGGCAGGGCCTCAATGATGGCCAGCAGGTTTCCTTCGACCTGACGGAAGAGCGCGGCAAGACATCTGCGGTGAATCTCAAGGCGGGCTGACCCCCGCCTTCTTCGAACGGCGGCTTGCCGCTGATCGCAGCATTAACGCCCGTCCTCCTCGCGAGGGCGGGCGTTTTGCGTTGCACGGCTTGCGTATCTTCAGCCCCACCCACCGCGCAGGCGAGGTGGAAGCGGGTGCGGCCTACACTTTCGTTCATAATCTTTGCGGAGCTCGGTGCGGCCGCTGCTCAGGGCCTGCCTGCCGATTCGCATCGTGGACTGCCGGGCATTGCGGGCCGTGGTTCAGGGAGTTTCGCCGCACGGCGGTGGCCCGACGACATGAGGCAGGGGTGGATGATCTCGGCATCGCTGGCATGACCGGCCACAGGCCCAAGAGCGCCCGGGCCGTCTGAAGCGAGGTGGGTCGACGCGCGGTTCCGGACCCGTTCTAGCCGAGTTGGAAGCGCTTGTTGGAAGTTCTGACCTCGAGCAACTGGCAGGTAAATTGGAAGTACCTTTAAAGTATAATGATGTCGAATTTAACAATATAATCCCAGATATATTGATTTATAATCTTCGAAATACTATTTTGTCGCAATGTATAAATTCCGTAATGGCCAATTAGAGATCGACCGTTTCGGAGCGGGGTAGGGGTATGGAACCGTCCACGGCGCTGACCGGCTCCAGCCGCGAACTACACTCACCCCGGCGCGCACCACTCTTCCCGTCTGCCACCGCCGTAGGGCCCCGCAAGGCCCTTGCGGATCATTGCCTCGGCAAGGTCGCGCCTCTGCGGGTTCCGAACCACAGCCAGTAGCCGCTCATACCGGTCGCGGCCGCGCGGCTATAGCGTTACGCCGCCGGCGATGAGATCCGACATTCGGGTCGTCGCGGCCCGCGCCAGTTGTTCTTCGCGCGGGCATCGGGCTGACATCTCCGGCGCGTCCAAGCACATGATCCGGACGCGCTCGTCGCCGCAGCGGATGGTGTCGCCGGCGATTACCCGGCATCTCGTCTGCGCGTTTATCGGCGATGCGGCGAGCGGCAGAATGGGAAGGCCAGGAGGGCGAAGCTGCTCATGCTGCAGCGCATCGCGAGCTGTATTTCGACACGCGGTAATGGCCGCCAGCGTCGCGTTGGCCTGTGTCACCGCGACGAGTGGTCCCGATCCACGTCCGCCACCTGCTCCTTGGCATCATCACGCCAGTGTCGAACTGCTCAAGCAGCTCCGCGACGGGCTCCCGCGCCAAGAGGGGCTCCTCGGCCAGTGGTGGCCCGACAAATTGCGAGCGGGAACGTCCGAATTCGTCCGCCTGGCTCGGCCGGCCGGCGTTTGCTGAAAGCGTAGCTGTACGTTAATGCCAACCGACAGGCTCATTTAGGTGCGGGTATGCAGGCGGTAATTTTGGCAGGAGGCCTAGGCACGCGGCTCAGCGAAGAAACTATCGTGAAGCCTAAGCCTCTGGTTGACATTGGCGGCCGTCCAATTATTTGGCATATCATGAAGATATATGCGGCCCACAATATTACAGATTTCATAATTTGCTTGGGTCACAAAGGGCATCTTATTAAGGAATTCTTTGCGAATTATACGCTGCACATGTCCGATATGACATTTGACTTGGCAGCGCATAGCTCCATCACTCATCGCAATGAAGCTGAGAATTGGCGAGTTACGCTGATCGATACAGGCGAGGCGACCATGACCGGTGGCCGCCTAGCCCGCGTGCTTGATCGCATCGAGGGCGAGGAATTCTGCCTGACGTATGGAGACGGCTTAGCTGACGTCGACGTCTCCGCCTCCATTGCCTTTCACCGTGCGCACAAAAAGCTCGCCACCGTTACCGCGGTTTATCCGCCCCGGCGTTTCGGCGTACTGGAGATGGAGGGCGATATAGTCACGAACTTCCGCGAGAAGCCGCAAGGTGAAGGAGGCTTCATTAATGGCGGCTTCTTTGTCCTTTCACCGCAGGTCGGCCGCATGCTGAAAGGTGACACCACGGTATGGGAGCAGGAGCCGCTGAAGATGCTGGCGACCGAGGGTGAGCTTCACGCTTTCCGTCACCATGGCTTCTTCCAGCCCATGGACACGCTTCGCGATCGTACCTATTTGGAGCAACTCTGGGCCTCCGGCAGCCCACCCTGGAAGTGCTGGTGATGCGGTTTTGGGCAGGGCGCCGGGTGCTTGTCACCGGCCATACCGGCTTCAAGGGTGCTTGGCTCGCCTTCTGGCTGGCGGAGCTGGGGGCGGAGGTCTCGGGCCTCGCACTTCCGCACTTAAGCGGTCTCAACCTGCACGACATTCTCGGCACGGCCGAACGCGGCCGGTTTGTGCAGGCCGACATCAATGATCGTGCGGCACTCGAGGCCCTGTTCGCGGAGGCCCGGCCAGAGGTGGTGATTCACATGGCTGCGCAGTCGCTGGTGAGACCGTCGTACGAGGCGCCGGTCGAGACCTTTGCGACCAATCTGCTGGGGACGGTCTCGCTGCTTGATGCCGTGCGGCGCTGCCCCGAGGTCCGTTCTGTCGTCGTCGTAACGACCGATAAGGTTTACGAGAATCGCGAGTGGCCATGGGGCTATCGCGAAGGCGACACGCTCGGCGGCCATGACCCCTATAGCGCTAGCAAATGCTGCGCCGAGATCGCCGTGGCTTCCTTGCGGCGAAGCTTCTTCGGGCCGGGCCGGCACCCAGCTCGGATCGCCACGGCGCGCGCAGGCAATGTCATCGGCGGCGGCGATTGGTCCGTTGACCGGCTGGTTCCTGACATCGTGCGCGGTTGTCTGGGTGAGGCCGGCGTAGTGCACCTTCGCAACCCCGACTCAGTGCGTCCGTGGCAGCACGTGCTGGAGCCGCTGCATGCATATCTTACACTTGCCGAACGGCTCTGCACATCGCCCACCGGCATCGACGAGGCCTGGAACATCGGCCCGGACGGTTCGGAGAATCGCCCGGTGCGAGACGTGGCCCATGCCTTGGTCGCCGCGCTCGGTCGCGGCCGCGTCGAGATAGCGTCCGAGGCAGGCGCACTTCATGAGGCGCGCCTGCTTAACCTCGACTGCGCTAAAGCGCGCGCCGTACTAGACTGGCGCCCGAAATTTGATTTCGCTACGTGCGTAGAGATGACGGCAATGTGGTATGCCGCCTGGGCCCGCGGCGAGGACATGCGAGCCATTACCCGCGCGCAGATTGCAGGTATCACCGCGTGACACGGAACCACACCGAGACGCGGGACCTTGCCCGTCGGCTGCGCGCACATTCTATCCGGATGACGCATCTGGCGCGCGCCTCGCATGTCGGCTCATGCCTTTCGATGGCCGACATCATGGCCGTTCTCTACGGTGGCGTCCTGCGGGTGGATCCCGCGCGCCCAGACTGGCTGGAGCGAGACCGGCTCGTGGTCAGCAAAGGGCATGCCGCTGCAGTTGTCTATGCTGCGCTTGCGGAAGTAGGCTTTCTGTCGGTAGCCGAGCTCGACACTTATTCGGCGGATGGCGGACGACTCTCGGGCCATGTTACCCGCACTGTGCCGGGGGTGGAGCTCTCTACCGGCTCGCTCGGTCATGGCCTGCCAGTAGCTGCCGGCATGGCGCTGGCAGCGCAGCGTGACGACGCGTCGTGGCGAACTTTCTGCATCGTAAGCGACGGCGAGCTGGACGAAGGTTCGAATTGGGAGGCCATCCAGTTCGCCCAGCATTTTCGCCTTGAGAACCTCGTCCTCGTGGTGGATTACAATAAGATTCAGAGCTTCGGGCGCATCTCGGAAGTGAGCGATCTTCACCCGCTTGCGGAAAAATTTCGAGCCTTCAACTGGGGCGTCCAGGAGGTGGACGGGCATGACCATGACGTATTGCTCGCCTCACTAACCGGTCTGCCACCGCTTCCGGGACGGCCGACGGCGATCGTCGCGCATACAGTGAAAGGCAAGGGCGTCTCCTTCATGGAAGATCGGCTGGCCTGGCACTATCGCAGCGCAGACGCGGTGGAGCTCGGACAGGCATTGGCCGAAGTGAAGGCGGGTCCATGAGGACTGAGACCATTCAGGCACTGACTGCCTACGCTCAGGCGAATGCCGACGTAATGCTGATTACCGCGGACCTTGGCTATTCCGTGCTGGAGCATTTTGCTGAGGCGCTGCCTGCACAATACGCCAATGTCGGAATCTGCGAGCAGGCCATGGTAGGCATCGCGGCGGGGCTCGCGCTCACGGGCCGCCGTGTCGTAGTTTACTCGATTGCGAATTTCCCAACGTTGCGCTGCTTAGAGCAATTGCGCAACGACGTTTGCTACCACGACCTGCCCGTGACGGTGATCGCTGTCGGCGGAGGGCTGGCGTATGGGGCGCAGGGCTACACCCATCACGGGGTGGAGGATCTCGGCATAATGGCGGCGCTGCCACACATGGCAGTAGCTTGCCCCGCCGACCCTCATGAGGCAACGGCGCTGCTGCCGCAGCTACTTGAGCGGCGCCGCCCGGCCTATTTGCGGCTGGGCCGCTCGGGCGAACCGCTGCTGCATCAGCCAACCACACCCGTGGCGTTGGACCGCGCCATCTGGATGCGGCGTGGGACCGAGGTCGCGCTACTCGCTACGGGGCCCATCCTCGGCCGCGCGCTGGCGGCGGCCGACGTGTTGGCCAAACGGGGCATTTCGGCCAGCGTGGCTAGCTTCCCTGGCATACAGCCGCTGGATGAAGAGGCCGTGCGGGACGCAGGACGAGGGCACCGCGCTGTGCTGACCGTAGAGGAACACAGCGTTTCCGGCGGACTGGGTACTCGCGTCGCCGAGGTGCTGCTCGCGGCCGGCCTCTGCCCCCGCTTCGGTAAGTTCGGCGTGACGGACGCATTGCGCGGCCAGATCGGCAGCCAGTCCTGGCTGCTAGACCGCCTCGGCCCCGTTGAGGACCACGCGGCGGCGCTGCTGTGAGACTTTTTGTAACTGGCGCCTCTGGCTTTGTCGGCGCCGAGGTGGTGCGGCTTGCGATAGAGGCGGGTCATGACGTTGCGGCGCCCATCCGCCTGGGTAACGCGTCCACACGGCTCGCCCCATTCATTGGGCGTTTTTCTCGCATCGATCTGGATCTGCGCGATACCGATGCGCTGGCACAAGCCGTCTTGGCGCATCAGCCCGAAGTAGTTCTGCACTTGGCTTGGTCCGGCGTCGCCAATGCTGCCCGCTTCGATCGCACGCAGATCGGTGACAACCTCAGCGTCGCCTGCGCGCTGGCAGAGGCGGCTGCCGCAGCCGGCGCCCGCGCCTTCATCGGGCTCGGAAGCCAAGCCGAGTACGGCGCCGGCTCCGACATGGGCGAGGATGCGTTGCCCAAGCCGACTAGCCTCTATGGCGCGTCGAAAGTGGCGGCGCTCTTTCTAACGCGGCAGTTGGCAGCGCAGGCCGGGTTGCGGCACGCTTGGCTTCGGCTCTTTTCTACTTATGGGCCGGGCGACAATGACGGCTGGTTGATTCCGATGCTGATCACCGAGATGCTCGCCGGGCGGCGCCCGCGTACAACTCTCGGCACCCAAAGCTGGGACTGGCTGCATGTCGAGGACGTGGCGCGCGGCATTCTGGCCACTGCCGCCGCACCTACGGCCCAAGGTGTGTTCAACCTCGGCTCCGGCTGCGCCGTGCGCGTCCGCGATGTGGTCGAGCGTCTCCGCGACCTTACCGCGCCTGGCATGGAGCTCGTCTTCGGCGAGATTCCCTTTCGACCTGACCAAGTAATGTACATGCAGGCCGATATCTCACGGTTGACCGGGGCGACTGGATGGACGCCCCGCATCGCTATCGGGGAAGGGCTGGAACGTACTGTGGCTTGGTATCGGGCTTGCACGTGACAGGTGAATTTCGGCGCGTGCTGCGGTTTTTGGTGGCCGGATTGGTGAATACCGGCTTCGGCTTTGCCGCCTATGCCGCTTTCATCCTGCTAGGTGCCCCGTTAGCTGTGGCCGTGGCTGGCGGCACGGTCTTAGGTTTCCTGTTCAACTTCCTGAGCTATGGGGGGTTCGTCTTCGGCAGTACGTCGTACCGGTTGCTCCCCCGATTCCTTCTTTTCTATGCCACGCTATGCGGACTGAACCTGCTATTGTTGCATGCCCTTAGTTTGTTCGGCGCCGGGCCCCTGCTCTCGCAGGCGGCGCTACTACCAGTGCTGGCCGTCTATGGATACCTGGGCATGCGATTCTTCGTCTTCCGTGGACAGGCCTCACAGGTTGCGCCATGAGGAGCCTATGAACTCGATGCTGGTCGCCGAGGACTTTAAGCCTATTCCCATTCGCCGGGCCGAAGGGACGCTCGGGCGTCTGCTATTCGCGCTGCGGATAACAGTGGATCTGCAGCTCTTGACCTGCCTCCGCTTCCTGTCCCCGATCCTGGCGGGTATGCGGGGCGGTGTGCTTGATGTCGGATGCGGCGAGATGCCGTTCCGCGGGCTGCTGCCGGCTGATGCGCGCTACACTGGGATCGACGTACCCGCCGCTGAGGATTTCGGCATGACGCGCAATGCCGAGATTGTTAATTTCGACGGCCTGCACATCCCGTTTCCCGATGACAGCTTTGATCACATCCTGTGCACCGAGGTATTGGAGCATGCCCAAGATCCGGTCGGGCTGGTCGCCGAGATGTTGCGGGTGCTGCGCTCCGGCGGAACAATTGCTGCGACTGTGCCTTTTTCGGCGCGGGTGCACCATGCGCCTCACGACTATCACCGCTTCACCCGCTACAGGCTGGCCGAATTGTTCGCGGGATTCCGTGAGGTGAAGGTGGAGGAGCGTGGCGACGACCTAGCCACCATTGCCAACAAGCTGATCGTGGTCTGCATGCGCCTCATCCAACCTTCAATGGCGCTGGTTTGGCGTCTACCGTTGCTGCCCCTCGTAGGGCTCGCGGCGCTAACCGCACTTGGAATCGCGCATCTATCGATTCGACTTGGTTGGGGCTCGAAGGCCGATCCCTTGGGCTACGGTGTCTTTGCGCGGAAGGCTTGAGCGGACATGTCGAGGATCGGGCTGCAGGACGAGCGCGGCTTCAATCAGGTCTTCGCGCCCGTGGGCACCACACCGCTGCGCATGCGCCGGCGCACAGACTGGTTCGCCACGCAGGCGGCGCGCATAGGCGCGCGCCGCATCCTGGAGATCGGCTGCGGTACCGGCGAGGCTGCGGCTCAGGTGGCGGCAAGGACTAATGCCGACGTTGTGGCCGTGGACATCAGCGACGCCTTCCTTGAGCAGGCGCGCGCCACATACCAAGCCTCAAATCTGCGCTACGAGAAGCTGGACCTGCTCGGCGACGACCCGCTGCGCCTTGGCCGCTTCGACCTCGTGTTTGGCAATGGCATCCTGCATCATTTGGTCATGCGGCTCCCCGAGATATTGCATGGGTTGCACGGCCTGACCGAGCCGGGTGGTGGCTTGGCCTTCATCGAGCCGAACTTATACAACCCGTATTGCGCCTTCATCTTCCGCACACGTATTGGCCGGCGCTTCGCGAAGTTGGAGCCTGATGAGATGGCCTTCAGGCCGGGCGAGCTGCGCCGCGCCCTCCCGCAGGCGGGCTGGCGCCAGGTCGAGGTCGCGACACGCGACTTCCTGCTGCCGGGGCTACCGACCGTGCTCACCCGACCAATCCTGGCCGTCGAGCCCGCCTTGGAAGCTGCGGTGTTAACACGCTGGCTCGCTCAATCCCATTTCATCACTGCAAGGGCCTGAACTTGGCGCGTATTTCAATCGTCTCCCCTTGCTACAACGAGGAGGAGAATGTCGAAGTCTGCCACGCCGCCGTCCTCGAACTCTTTGCGCCAGGAGGGCCGCTCGCGCACCACGAGCGCGAGCACATCTTCTCTGACAACTGCTCCCAGGACGGGACTGTAGGGATCCTGCGTCGGCTGGCGGCGGAAGACCCCGCGGTTAAGGTTATCCTCAACGCACGCAATTTCGGTCCCTTTCGCTCCAACTTCAATGCCCTACGATACGCCACGGGCGATGCGATCCTCGTCTTCCTGCCGGTCGACCTTCAAGACCCCCCTGAGCTTATCCCAGAGATGGTGCGCCATTGGGAGAGCGGCATTGAGGTGGTCGCCGGCGCGCGGGCAAACCGGGAAGAGACTTGGGCATTGCGCAGCTGTCGGCGCATCTTTTACCGTATCGTGAACACACTCTCGGATTTCGAGATTCCCGAAAATGTGGGTGAGTTCCAACTCATTGATCGCAAGGTTTGGAAGGTCGTTGTCAGCCACGATGACAAGTACCCCTATATTCGCGGGATCATCGCCTCGGCAGGGTTCCGGCGCCTGATTCTCCCCTATACGTGGAAAGCCCGGAAACGTGGAATTTCCAAGAACAATGCATTGCGGTTAATTGACCAGGCGATGAATGGTATCTTCGCCTTCACCGATGTACCAATGCGAATCTGTAGCTTTTTCGGATTCGGTATTTCTGTCATCGCGATCCTCTATGCTGTTATTTCGGTAATAGCAGGCCTGATCATTCCCGGGCTGGCGCCCCCTGGCACCATGACGATAATCGCCGCGCTTTTCTTTTTCTCGGGCGTGCAGCTTATGTTTATTGGTATGATGGGTGAATATATTACGGCCATCCACGCACAGGTCCGACGCGGTCCAGTGGTTGTGGAGCGCGAGCGTATTAACCTGGACCTTCCGCCAGCCCAGTCGGGCGTTGGTCCACACGGTTGAGCCGCATGCACCGGTTGCCGGTAATTTTCGCTTCCATCGGATGCCTCCTGGCCGGCTGGGCGCTGGTAGGAATCCGGCTGACCAACGGTGACGATATCTATTTCGATATAGTAGCTCGCAATGGAGAGATTGGGCTTTGGCAGGCCGGTTGGTGGGTCGCATCATCATTCGGGCGGCGCATAAGCCACTTGCTCAACGTACCCGCGGCCATGCTCATGGAACGAATCATGGCATTGGGATTGCTGGGCGATGCCGCAGTGCTTGGCCAGCTTCTCATTATTGTCGGAGGCTCTGCCTTCATGATCAGGCGCCTGGTCGGAGGCGCCGCAGCTTGCGGCTGGGTGATGTGTTTGACGGGGGGATACGCGCTTCACTGGTATTTCATGCCGCCCCTGGCTTACCCGTTACACGGGCTCAATTCCCTGATGCTGCTAGTGCTCTCTCTCTTGGCGCTTCTGCGCCATGCCGAGCATGGCGGCCGGCGCTGGCTCGCACTCTCTTTAACCTGTTTCGTGATCGGCGTTGTCTGGCCGGAATTTAACTTCATTCTCTTTCCGACCGCGACGCTGACGATCGTCATCTTGACCCGCGAAACTTGGCCTGCGCGCTTTAGGCTGGCCATACCTTTCCTCGTCGTTTGGGCGCTTGCACTAGTAAGCTTCTTCGTCTTTCGAATGGTGCTGCCACCGGCGCAGGATGAGGCGCGCATGTCCGTCGCCTTCGACCCGGCGGGTTGGTCTCTGGCCCTAGGGGTCCTATTAGGCAAGGGGCTCCTGCCATTCGCAATATGGCAGGGAGTGAGCCTGTATATCCAGCCTCCAATCATGCCGCCTCTGCCGGGTATGCTCAGCGCCGCCGTGCTTTGGCAGACCATGGTCGCCGCCCCACTCGGCTTCGGTATCGTGCTCTCTTTCTGGACAGCCGGTTTCCTTGCGGTTTTCTGTGGGCTAGCGCCACGGCGGACCGGTCTTCTATTGCTGATCGTCGCCGGCATCTTTTTAATGCTAGTGCCCTTTGGCGTGGTGGCGCTCTCGGCGCATTACCAGCACATGCTGCGCATGGCCTACATGCAAGGCGCACTGGCTACTGCGCACGCCCAGGCGGGCTTCCTCACGCTGGTCTTCGCCAGTTCGGCGCTCTTGGCCCTGCGGTGGAAGTCCTGGCCCGTACGAGGCGTCTTGGCACTAGGCCTCGGCGCGCTCTGCACATGTACGCTGGCCTATAACTTGATCAACCGAGACGGGATGGCGGCTAACCAGCAGCGATGGGCCGCCTTTGCCCTTGTTGCCGATTCGTTGCCTGATGGCGCGCGGCTTCATGCGCCAAACCTCTGGCTACATATTTCTGTCGTAGGGTTTCCGTCGGAGCTACCCTTTGGGATGGGCAATTACTGGACTGAATATGCGCGCCTTGCCCTCGGCAAGCACATTGCTGTGGCGGACCGGGTGGCGGAACCAGGAGCGAACGACATTCGCATGAGCTTCGGCTCGCGCCCCGATGGAGCGCCAATTGTGCTGCTACGCGAAGGCGAGCGGGCTTGGCTGCTCGCCAACCGGCCCCGGCCAGTGGATCCGGCGCTGACGATCGGTGCCACCTGGCAGTGCACTGCTCATTGTCGCCTCGACTTGCCGGAATACCCTGATGCATTTGCGGAGGAGCGCCTGCTCCGTGGCCCATCCCTTCCGCGGCTCGGCTTCCTGCGATGGCTCACCGTTCCGCGGGTCGGTGCCTATGGCTGGAATTAGATCAGACTTAGGGGGAAGGAGTTCACGCCTCAGCCGCAAGCAAAAGCCCCACTGAAATTGCCCCGAGAGGCGTGGGAGCGGCCCAGGCCGCGCCGAGTGCGTGAGGCGCTTGGCGGGGATGAGGCGGGGCTGGCGGTGGGTTAGGCGAGGAGCGCCCGGAACCGCTCAAAATCCGCCATCTGCTGGTCGCCGTTGACCGACACCCAGATGCCCTCCATCCCCGAGACGGTCTCCCCTCGCGACCACGGCCAGCACGGCGCGCATGTCGCCTCGGTTCGCGGCATCCACCGCCTTGAAGTGCTGGAGATACCAGGGCGCGGTCATCGCGGCGCCGGGGATCGTCTGCATGTAGGCGCGTGCCGCGGCCAGGCTCATGCTCATAGACCCCAAAGTGGATCGACAGCATCCGCCAAAGGGATGCCACACGGAGCATTGCCATCGCGTGGGTAGGGGCCCTGTGTAGTGGTGGGCCTCGCTGAACGCTAGGCTCCGGACTCAATCAGGTCCATCCGATGAGGATGGCGGCGATGGCGACAGTTGAGGCGAAGTTGTTGGCGAGCTTGTCGTATCTGGTGTGGATGCGTCGCCAATCCTTGAGGCGCCCGATGGTGCGTTCGATGCGGTTTCGCAGCTTGTAGAGCTTCTCGTCGAAGGGGTGTGGATGCTTGCGGGTGGGATTGTTGGGAATGACCGGCAAGGTCCCGCGCGCGATGAGAAAGCTGCGTAGGCCATTGCTGTCATAGGCCGTGTCTGCAGCGCAAAGAGCCGAGGGCGGAAGGTTGGCCAGCAGACCATGGGCGGCTCGGATATCGCCCATCTGACCTGGGCTCACGACAAAGGCGAGAACGCGTCCTCGCCCGTCGACGACAAGGTGGATCTTGGTCCCCCTGCCGCCGCGAGACCGTCCTATGGCCTAGCGTCGGCCCCCCTTTTCCACCAGCGGCACTGCGCTGCGTCTTGGCGGTCGTGCTGTCGATCAACTGCACGCCGCCCGGCGTGGCCTCGGCCAAGGCTGCGAACACGCCCTGCCAGACGCCACGCTGCGACCATCGGTGATAGCGGTTGTAAATGGTCGTCGGCGGGCCGTAGCGCCGCGGACAGTTCTGCCAGCGGCCACCATGCTTCAGAACATGAACGATCCCGCTGATCACGCGCCGATCGTCCACCCGATGTGCGCCAGGCTGGTTACGCGGCAGGTGCGGCTCGAGCGCCGCCCACTGAACATCACTCAGCCAAAACTCATGCTCCATGATCCACGACCTCCCAAAGATCGTGAATCACATCCTCGCGCGTCGATGCCACAACTGATTGGGTTTGGAGCCTAGAGCGTTTTCCGATCATTCTGGGTCATACCCTGCTGCGCTGAAGTAGTTGGCGCATTCAGTGGGCGAGAAGAGTTCGCTGATGCGCCCGATGGCGTTCCAAAGCCCGTCGACGGTGCGTTGGGCGGCTTTGCGCAGCAGCGCCTTCAGCTTGGCGAAGGCATTCTCGATTGGATTGAAGTCGGGGCTGTAGGGCGGCAGGTAGAGCAGGCTCGCGCCAACGGCTTCGATGGCGGCCCGGACACTGGGCCGCTTGTGGCTGCCGAGGTTGTCCATGACGACGATGTCGCCCGGTCGCAGCCCTGGGACGAGCACCTGATCGATATAGGCCTGGAAGCTCAGACCATTGATCGGCCCGTCGAGCACCATGGGCGCGACCATGCCCGTGTTGCGCAGCCCGGCGACGAAGGTCGTGGTCTTCCAATGGCCGTGTGGGATGGCAGCCCGCAGTCGCTCGCCCCGTGGGGCTTTGCCACGGGTGCGGGCCATGTTCGTGCTGGCCCAGGTCTCATCGATGATCGCCTCCCAACGGGCCGGGAGCTACCGATCCCGTCTCATGGGCCATCGCGCACCAGCGAATGGCGCTCGATATCCCAACACCAAAGCGCGCCGCTGCGGCGCGGCGTGATGCGCCGCCCGTGACCGCAGCCACCACACGTTCCCGCAGATCGACTGAAAGGGCCTTCGACATCTCTGTCGGCCTCCTCGCCGACAGATAGCTTGAATCAGATCTCCCTCGTGTCGGGGAAGACCCACGATTCATTCAGGTCGAGAAGCGCTCTAGATTTGCTGCGGAGTTCGGGCAATCCGCCACTTTGGACGGAGGGTGGTGCTGCCTCGGGGAATCGAACCCCGGACCTACTGATTACGAATTTTAGGAATGCCGTTTGTTTTCAGCAAGCATGTTCCCAAATTGGTCGGCCGCGACCGGCTGTTTCGGAACGGGACGAGCTGTTTAGGAACAAGAGGTGAGGGGGCGGCCTCGATCCGATGATTTCGAAGCCAGCCATCCGACGTGGAGCCTCAGAGAGGTAGCAGATCAATTGTTTGCCTCTGATGTCCTGGTGGCGCCGGCTGACTTATCGGAAGCACCGGACGAACTGCTTCGCCCCAACAAGCGACGAAGCCTTGACGCCAACCCAAGCCGGTGTGGGGGTGCTACCCTTGGCCTTCTCACAACGAAGCCGCTGGATATGCCCATGGAACCGACACGCCCGTCGGTCACGACCTCCAGGATCTCACAGCCCTCTTCCCTAATGGTCGCAAGCGCCAAGTGCATAGGAAATGCGTGCATCTCCATTTCGCCGACGGGGCGCGGGTGCGCGATGTAGTTAGCGGCGTCGAAGGTATAGTCGTGCAGGAAGGTTGGGAGTTGTACGTATGCAGCGCCACCTGGCGCGATGGAGGCAATCAAGCGGCGGAACAGGGTGCTGATCAGAGGCGGCGGATTATGTTGCAAGGTGAGCAAGGAAATCACGAGATCAAACCGCTCGTGAGAGGGTGGCCAAGCCAAGAAATCCTCGATTGGCACGAGGCGGAAGTTTCCCCGGCCCAAACCCGTCAGACGGCCGCGCGCATAGTCCAGATGCGGCGAACTGACATCGACTCCACAATAACTCTGAAAGTCCGCCGAAAGGTGCTGCCCAAGCCGGCCAAGGCCGCACCCGAAGTCGAGGACCCGGCAGCCTGACGACAGGGCAACTCCAAGGCGCCCCAGTCTTGCCTTCACGGCATCCACGTCCAGCCGACCCGTGCTGTAAAATTCCTCCTCGAGTTCTGCCGTAAGTTCCTTAGGCAGATACCGCGGATTCGCCATCACGCTCCAATGCGGGGTGGCCGTTCCCAGAGCGGACCAGGATGCCCGGATACGGCTTAGGAGTTGTTGATGCTGCTCAGGACAGATGTCCACGTCGATACGGCTGCTCAAATTGCCGTAGAAAAACATGTGGCCGATTGACGCGTAGAGCTGCCGAAAGTGGAGGGGATCGTTAGTCAGCTGGCGGACCGTCTCCCTCAGTGCAGGGAGCCGATCCAACTCATCTTCCGTTGCCTCTCGGCCCGCCAGTTCCTCGAACAGGACCCTTGCGACCGCGGGTTCAATAGGCAGGTTTTCGTCATCGGACACCATCGTCAGGAGGTTAGCCGTTGCCAGCCAGGAAGCAACGAGAGAACCAACTGCGGAAGCCAGCAGCCCGCCTCGCTCCGCAAGCTACCGCGTACCCTATCGGCACCGGTGCGCACGATCGAGGCAGCATAGTCCGGAAAGATACCGGGCATGGGGGGCAGGTTGAACAGGCCCTCTCGCATCGCCCGTACCGCCGACCGGACTTCCGCAGAGCCCTTCATGGAGGAGTAGGGGTTACACATGCCGCGAGCATGATGCTGGCCGCTTTGCCTCCACAACGAAAACGCCCGCCCTCGCGAGGAGGACGGGCTCTTCAGCCGCCAAAGCACCGGCCGGTCGCCTCTCCGGCTGAACGATTAATAAATCAGCATGCTTCAGGTAGCGAAAACATCACAGCCAGTCCGACCAATTGCTCAGGCGTCTCTATTCTCTTCCCGGCGCGGGCCGACGCCCTCCCAGCCCGTGCTGAAGCAGCTCCGGCCGCCCTGCTCACGTGGCTTCTGTTGAACGAGCGATCCGGCAAGCCGTGGGCGACTTACGCATTTGTCCACACCTTCGCCGAGATCCGCGCGACTGCGGCCCAGGGCATGCCGGAGGTCGCGAACCAGTGGTTCATGGAGCTACGCCACACCGGGATTACGCGTCAGCACGAATCGGGCGTTGAGGATCTGGGTATCTCTGGCGTGACAGGCCACCCCCAAGAGCGTCAGAGCCGTGCTCGACCGGCACTACCTCGTTCGCACGGAAAAGACGGCCACGTGCATTCCGGCAGCGAATTCAGGCCGAGGCGGAAGACGGGTAAAGGTCCCGTTCCCGGCCCGTTCCATTGCCGTTGGAACAGGCAGTTGGAACGCTAGTCCGCGAACAACTAACGAATCAGTTGGACAGCATTGAAAAGACTGGGAAAGATGATGGTGCCGACTCGGGGAATCGAACCCCGGACCTACTGATTACGAAACTGTACAAAGCCCAATGAAATCAAAGGCTGTTCCAACGGCGATCATTTTGGCCATTGAAAGGGCAGGGCAGGCGCCCCTGCCGACACCAGCCTTCCAACGTGGACCCTCATAGCGCTGCGTACTCAAAAAGTTACAAAGGCAGTCGCCCGAGGCCAGCGCACAGAGCGCGCCCCGAACCTCCCCAGTCTTTTTAGCCTCACCTAAGCTTCCGAGCTTCTATGCCGAATCCAAGGCCGATATGGTCCTGGCGCATTCGCGCAAGCAATGCCAGAATCCCGTAACGGGGAGGAGATAATATTGTATGACTGACGATGAAATTCGAAGCCCGCGCACGGAAATTTCCATCATCGATGTTGGCGTTTTCGACGTGGTCGACCTGCTTGTCGATGAGGACAACTTTAGACTTGAACCAAGTCCGGACCAGCCAGCTGCGATTAAAGCCATGCTGCAGCGTCAAGGCGTCAAGTTGATCACTCTGGCACAAGATATTTTGACTAACGGATTG
The DNA here is from genome assembly GCF_965227005.1 of Roseococcus sp. Taxonomy (NCBI): domain Bacteria; kingdom Pseudomonadati; phylum Pseudomonadota; class Alphaproteobacteria; order Acetobacterales; family Roseomonadaceae; genus Roseococcus; species Roseococcus sp. The sequence continues at coordinate 215,469 of NZ_CBDDFJ010000003.1, read as the reverse complement.
AGCCGCGGCGAATTTATTTGGTTGGCTCCCGATACTAACCCTGAACGGCAAGGAAAATTCGTCGTATGTGAAGGAAACAGGCGGATCACCGCACTAAAAATCCTTCGAGAGCCCGGATTGGCCGGATCCACTGTGTGGGCCAAACAATTCCGAGAATTGGGCACCACATTCAGCCGAAATCCCATCGATAAGGTGCGCGGCGTACTATATTTTTCTGTCGAAGCTGCTCGACCTGATGTTTATCGACGTCACACTAATGCGCAAGATGGGAAAGGCCTAGAAGATTGGAACACATTCGCGCAAGATCGTGCGAGCCAAGCTTCGGGACGCCGACGAAATCTTTCCATGGTTGTCATGGATCACCTAAAATCAACCACCTTGGAAGAATTGGCTGAGAGCCTAGGAATTACTCATCGCACGACAAATGCTGATAGATTATTGAGTACATTTTCCGATGTTTATGCTTCCCAGCTTGATATCAAAATACGAAATACTCGCCCGTATATCGATCTCGGCTCTAAACCGCAGCGTGCTGAAGATATTCTCTGGGCAATAATGCGCTCCTCAGATATTCCGGTCGATAAGATCAAGAGCGTTGAGCAGAGGGTCGAAATTCTCAAGGGCCTCATTGAGGAGATTGATCCGTCTGCCCTCGTCTCTCTGCCAGAATCAGAATCCCCGAACGAGGCGGCCCAAGCAACTGAGGCCCAGCGAGATAGAGCGCGTCAGTCAGGCTCCGAGCAAGAGGACGGGTCAGACGACGACACCCGCAGGACAAGCGGAGAGAGCCAGTCCGATGAGTTCGCGGATAGTAAGCCAACTGAGGCGAAGCGAAGGCCAAATCGAGATTCTCTCGAACGGAAAACGCTCGCTCCAACAGATCGGACCAGAACGCTTAAAGTTGTCGGACCTCGGTTACCGGGCGTTTATATCGAGTGTCGAACCGTAGATGTTGCCGCCCGGCGTAACGCGGCGGCCATGCTAATGCGCATGTTTTTGGAGCTCTCGTGCGAGGCATTTCTTGCACATCACTCGACGCCACTCCCCAAGGATAAGAAGGATAAAACTGACTGGAGTGAGAATGGCATCACGCTCGAAAGCAAGATCGCGACTGTGTTGCATGTTTTAGATCCAGGCAGAACGAACAGAGCCTTTGTTGACGCCCGCAACGGTCTTCTGGCGCAGGAGGGATACTCGCACTCGACCAAGAACTTACATCGCGCCATGCACGATCGTGGCCATGCTCTGGACCCCAATCAAATTAAGCTCAGCTGGGACCGATGGTATCCTCTTCTGCGGGGTATCCACGACTCTATCGCGGGAGGCTAGCGACGTGCTGGCCAGCACCGCCGATCAGCGGTAAGACGTGCTAACGCGGTAGAGGTCATACCCATGCAATTTAACGCCCCTTTGCGATATCCTGGCGGTAAAGCCCGCCTGTCGCAATATGTCATTGACCTCATGAAATTAAATAATCTTGTAGGAGGCCATTATGTCGAGCCTTATGCCGGAGGTGCAGCAATAGGATTGACGCTCCTATATCTCGAATATGCAAATCACATTCATCTGAACGATTTGAACCGTGCCGTGTTTGCTTTCTGGCATTCTGTTCTCAACGAGACGGAAGAATTGTGCAGGCGCATTAAAGATCGGCCGATAACGTTGGACGAACGGAAAAAGCAGAAATCAATACAATTGGATAAAAGCTCATCTGGAGTGGATTTGGGATTTTCTACCTTTTTCCTTAATCGCACCAATAGATCTGGGATTATTTCTGGCGGCGTGATCGGGGGCAACAACCAAATCGGCGAGTGGAAGATCGACGCACGTTATAAAAAAGATGATTTAATCGATCGAATTCAGAAAATTTCTGCATACCGTTCACGCATTACGCTGACTAATCTGGATGCTGAAATCTATATAAACGACATTCTTCCCAATTTGCCGGACAAAACCCTCGTATATCTAGATCCTCCTTACTATACGAAGGGTAAAAAATTGTATCAGAATCATTATAAACATGGCGATCATGCCGGAATTGCACGTTCAGTTGCATCAATTCGGCAAAAATGGATCGTATCGTATGACAATACCAAAGAGATAACTGATCTTTACAGCGCTTACGAGCAAGAACATTTCAGTCTCGTGTGGTCTGCTCGAAGCAGATACGAAGGTGCCGAGATCATGATTTTCGGACCAAACACAACTAGGCCGAATCAGGTCGTAACATGGCGAGGAATTGCCGCCTGAGAGAAATGCATTAAGGACATAGGTTAGATATGGAGGGACGCAAAGGAAGCTTTCTATAGGCCTCGCCGGCAGCAATTCCCCATGCGTTCCAGTATTTTCCGAAGCTTTGACAGGCGCGTTTCGCTTCTGACCCTCGCCTCATTCATGCAGGTCTATCGCCGTCTCACGCCTCCGGCACCGCAGGCAGACCATGCGCCGCTGCATGTCCCAGAACGTGATCCTGTCATCGAGGCGGTTCCACACCACCCAGGCCCTGACCGTCCCGCTCGCGGCGTTGCGACAACCGAGGCAGCGCACGGTGAGCACATGCTCCAAGCGCCAGGAGAGTGGGTCCGCAGGCTTTGGGCTGCGCATGTTGGCGGCCATCGGAGCGGCCCGTCAGGCCCGGCATAGGATGTGCTGGACCGCATCACAGATCAGCGAGGCCGGCAGCGCCGGGTGTAAGCCCCAGGCCAGATCACGCACCCTGGCCGCGGGGTCCGCGCCGGCAGCACGAGCCGCCCGAGCAACGGCCACCAGAGCTGCCACGCTCGACGCCGTGAATCCGGTCGGGATCGCACCCAGACGAGCGCGATTACCGGCCGGCGGACCTGAGGTCTCGCCATCCATCTCAATTCTTCAACTTTTCGGTGCTTGGAAGACGAGGCCTAGAAGGGGATCTCGTCTTGCAGGATGGTCAGCGCCGCCTGGCGCATGAGACCCAGATCCATACGCTTCGGGGCCACCCTCACCATCTCACCCTCGATCGGCAGGGCCTGCGCAGCCTCGACGTGAAGCATCCCTTTCTGGACCGGGATCCAGCCGGCCACCGGGCTTGTGTAGGAGCAGCGGTCGGTGCCGATCTCCCACTCCTCCCCGGCCACCAGCACCCGCGGATCGCCCTGTGCGTTGGCGACGACGACGCCGGCGGCGATCAGCTCCATGTCATCGTCTGGAAGGCCGCTCTCCCAGATGAACATCGCCACGCCGCCAAGGCGGTACTCATGACGTGGGCCTGGGATCAGGAGATCGCCGGATTTGATCCCAAGATGGCTCAGACCCTCGCCAACCATGTAGACGCCCGCGCCATCGGAACCGAAGAGCCAGGCGCGGAGAGCGGCCACGTCGAACCTGCCCTCTGCGTCTGGGTACGGAGGAATTTGGATGTCGTCACTCTCTGCTCGCTCGCCCATGTCCACCTCCTGCATGCCCGATAATGAGAACATAAGTGGAACACAGCAGATGAGTCGAGTCCGAAATCGAGGGCCGGAGGCCGGCTAGAAGAGGCTCGCTTGCGCTGCGGTGGGCTCCGCGGGCGGGTCCTGGCGGCTACCTCGAGCCACGACCTGGAGCGCGCCGTCCGGGAGCGGACGCTGCAGCTCCATGGCGATCGACCAAGGGGCCATCATCCAGGTTTCCAGCTCGTCCGGGGTCGTGAGGATCACCGGCATCGCCTTGGGATGGATCGCGCCGACCTCGGCGTTGGGCTCGGTCGTCAGGAAGCCGAAGAGCTCATTGGTCGTCTCGCCCTCCTTCACCTTCCGGATCGAGGTCCATTGCGTGCGGAGGCCCGCGAAGAAGGCGAGCGGCCGGTCTTCGGCCAGGGCGAACCACACGGGAGGGTGCGACCCATCCGGAAGGGCCTCATTCTCGCTGAAGCTGGTAAACGGCACCAGGCACCGGTGCTCGACGCCCAGCCAGGGCCGCCAGTGTGGCGAGGCGACGTTACGGATGTTGGTGATGCCGCTGTCCGAATTGCGGTTCTTGAGGGCGAATTGCGGGGACGGCATGCCCCACCGGCCCATCGCCAGCTCGCGAACGCCATCGGCGCCGGTCCGCACGATCGGGGCGGGGTAGTCCGGGAAGATGCCGGGCATGGGGGCCAGGTTGAACAGGCCCTCGCGCATCGCGCGTGCCGCGGAGCGGACTTCGGCAGAGCCCTTCATCGAGGAGTAGAGGTTACACATGCCAGCAGCATGGTGCCGGCCGCCTCCTCTCTACAATGGGAAACGTCCGGCCACGCACTACTTGGTCACGTCGGGTCGGAAAACCTCTGGAATGCCTCCAAATTGCTGGATGCAATCCTCGCAATCATGTCGAGTGGATAGTAAATGTGGATATTTTTATTTTCAACAAGAAGCATAAAATCAGACTCACAGCCGGTGTGACGCACAAATTGAAATGCTCCAAGCTTCAATGTAATGTCGAATAGATGGCCTTCTTCATCTTGAACTACCGAATGAGCCGTATGTGAGTTGCCATCGTTGCCAGCCCAGCCTCTGACGGCATGATTTCCGGGATTTAGCTGCACCCACGCATCTACATTTTGGTGGCAATACCCGGGAACCGGCGCCTCCTTGCCGAAGTGCACCTCGCGATAGGGAACGTACTCAAACTCAGCGCCCTCAATCCGCGCCAGTACGTCCAACCTGTACCCCTTGTCCATCGGTCGCATCCTGCACATCCCGAAGCGCTTACGACAACAAAAAGCCCGGCGCGGGTCTCCCCGGCCGGGCTTGGTCTATTTCTGCTTCAGGGCCTCGATCGACCGCATCACTCCCGCATGCATGTCGCGGAGCCATGCGTCATGCATGATGCCGTACTTGAGCTTGCGCACAGGGCATGTCTCCGGCGGAATTCCGATTCCGGTGGAGGCCGGTTGGTCGAGACCGCCACCGCGCTCCATCGCCTCGCGCGGATAGCCGATGCCGCTGTAGATGCCATACGAAGGCTCGGGAAGCGGCTTATCCATGTCCGCAGACTATCACGGCGGCCGCAGATCCCGCCACCAGCTACTACCACCGTTAGCTGCCCCTATCCGCACACTGCCCGGTTGAACGCCCTATCCCCCACCATCGCGTCCATCATCCGCGAGATCGCCGGCCGCCCCTCGATCTCGTTGGCCGCCTGGCGCTGCACCTCGGCCGGGAACTCAGTCACCCGCGGGCACGGGCGAGAGGAGAAATGTGCCGGAGCGCAGCCGGCCAGCAGCACCGTCGCGCTCAGCAGCGCGGGCAGCAATGTCCGCATTTTTCCTGATCCTTTCCTGGGTATGCGCGGACTCGACCGCGACGTTGTTACGGGCATCGGACGCGGCGTCGTGACGGAGCCACGCCAGCCCGGCCAGGACGAGAGCCAGCGCAGCCAGGGCCAGCAGCGCGTTGCGGACGGCGGGGAGTGCAAGGAGGGCGTTCACGCGTCGCGCCGGCTGCGCAGCACCAGCACCAGTGCGAGCACCAGCCCCGCGACAACCACCGCGACGCCCGTCCACTGTGGCGCGCTGCCGATCGCCTGCAGCGCGGGAGCGACCGCCGCTGCCGCAGCGCCGATGCCCGCCACCGTCAGCGCCCCCTGACCCGTCTGGGTCGCTACCGCCTGAGCCACCGTCTCGACCGGCCGGGGCACGCCGGCCAGGCGCAGACCCTCGTCGAGAATGCTGGACGCATAGGGCTGGCCGTCGAGCTCGACGGTGATGATCGCCTCCACCAGCGGCCGCAGGTGGGCGTAATTGTGCAGGTCCAGCGTCGTCAGGTCGGGATCGAAACCCGTGAGCTTCGCCACGCGGCCGGCATAGGCATCCGTGTGGTTCTCGTTCGACGGTGCCCAGCGCGAGATGATCGCCCGGATCGTCCGCAGCCCATGCCGGTCCTGGTAGGTGGTCAGCAGCATCGCCAGTGCCCGGATGCCATATTCGTGGCTCTGGAACACGGCGAACCGCGCGCGCCCGCCGACTGGCGCCGGCTCGATACCCGTCTGGCCCTGCCAGTTGTTGGCCGACGACCAGTCGATATTGCCGGGGTTGCGATTCCGATAGCCGCGCGAACGCGTGGGGTCGGCCATGGGCCACCTCCTCTCTCTGTGATGTTGGGGATGCCGCTGCCCGCGGCGGGGTGGCAGAAATGCTTGTCTGCCGTGGTAGGGATGGTTACAAAATACGGGTATGCCGTCCCGTGCCCGCCGCATTGACGAGTTACAACTTCGCCTCGGCGACTTGCGTAAGCTCCTCCAAGAGTTGGAGAAAAATCGGATCGACTTCCTCGCGGCGACGGCCCGATGCATGATCGACGCCACGGAGAAGCAACTCAGGGACGCAATCGGCCGGCGCGAACCGCAGGAGGATCCGCCCGACGGCGAAGAATTCAGCCAGCGCAGTTCAGGCGAAGCTCGCGATTCACCCGCCGGATCTCGGTGAGCGTGGCGGGCGAGAAGAAGTCGCGGTTGCTGACGGTCACGGGCCGGATGCGGCAGGGCTGTACTGGCTCGGGCGCCGCCGGCGACTCTGGTGGGCGTGCCGCGCAGCCGGCCAGGGCCAGCAGCAGGAGCGCCGCCCGGATCACGGCACCATCCGCCGCGGCGGCGTCATCATTTGGTCTAGGCGATTATTGACCCGCTGCACATCTTCGCGGAGATCGTCGATGCGCCGGCCAATCGCTGCGTCGCCCTCGCGTTGTGCCTGCAAGCGCGTGACGTTGCCGTTGTGGATGGTGAGATCGGCGCGGAGCGAGGCGGCCGCCGTCTCCAGCGCTGTGGCCCGGTCCTTGAGGGTGACAACCGCGGCTTCCGCGATCGTCATGCGGGCGAACAGGCCCACGTAGGCGAGCGCGGCCGCGCCGATGAGCGGCACCAGGAATAGCGTCACCACCCTCTGCGCGAGGGTCAGCCAGACGTTCTCCACCGCCTGCTGCGCGATCTCACGGGCGCGCGTCACAGCACGATGCCGTTGAGGGCCAGCGCGCGGGCAGCAATGGCAGTGCGCAGCGTCGCAAGCTGTCCCGCCGTCAGCGCGGCTGGGATCACGGCGGCCATGGCCACCTGCGTCTGGCCGGCATTGCCGACCGCCACGGAGCCGACGCGCAGCGCCGGGCTGGCGGCGAGGATTCGCGCGCTCGCCTCCGCGCTGGCCTGCGAGGCCCCGCGCGTGAGGTCATAGAAGGTCAGCCCCACTCCCGCCTGCTGCACGACCGCGTACAGGGCCCAGCTATTCGCGAAGGCCGCCGGCATGTTGACCGAATAGGTGCGCTGCGTCGGCGTACCGGCCACATTGTAGGGCGCCGCGTAGCGCAGCAGCGTGGAGCTGCCACCATAGATCGAGAGCCCGTTGCCCAGCCCCACGCCCCAGCCACCGAGGCTCATCCGCGTGGCCGATCCGGATTGGTCCTGGCTCGACCGCGCCGCGACGATCAGCGTCTGGTCGGCCGTCTCCGGGATGGTGCCGGCGAGGTAGTTGCTCGCGTCGCAGAGCAGGCCCTCGGTGCTCGCCGTCGGCGCCCCGACCACGCCCATGGCCGCGAGCCGGGGGGCGGCCAGGTTGCGCGCGCTGCGGCGCAGCGTACTGCCGGCCCAGCTGGCATAGCTCGGCGTGACAGGCCACGGCAGCACCAGCGCCACCGGGTCCCAGGTCGGCGTTACGCCGGAGGGTTTGCGGACGATGCCCATTAGACGGCCTCCATGGGGACTGTGATCGAGAAGAGCAGCGACGGGATCTCGGCCGGGTAAGGCTTGTCCACGAGCGCGGCGATATTGGCCGCCGGATCCATGCCGGCGATGAACTGGTAGCGGTTCGGCACCCATTCCTGGACCGTCGAGAAGATCCCAACCTCGCCGAAGGACACGTCGCGCCGCCCGGCATCGACCTGCACGGTGGTGCCTGTCAGCAGCCGATTGACCTTCACTCGGACGAGATAGTCATTGACCACTTCGACGGCGGTGACCGTCAGCGTGCCCGTGCTGTCGATGACGGTCAGGCCGCGATGCACATTCGAGACGAGGGCGAGCACGCTGTAATAATCGTGCACGGCCAGCGGCGCGGGGGCCTGGAAGGCCAGCAGCACTTCATTGCCGCGCGCCGAACTCAGCGTCGCGATCGGTTGGACCGAGACGAAGCGCCGCCGCCGCACCAGCTCGTCGCGCATCGCAAAGCCGAGGTGTGTCGCAGTCCAGCGCGCGCCGTTGGCGTCGTGATGCAGACCTTTGGAGGTGCCCACGCGGCGCACTATCGCCCAAGCCCGTTCACTGGCGAGCTCGCGGAGAGCCTGGCTGATGGCCACGGTACCGTTGCCGATCACGCCGCCGCCGGCCGTTTGCGATATGAAGACCGAGAAGGGACGGGTCTGCCCCAGCATGGCTGCCGCGCCATAGGTGAACATGTCGTCCACCACCTGCCCAACCGCCGCCTTGAAGGTGGCGGGCAGTGTCCCTGCGCCATAATCCGCCTCGCCCTCGGCGATGATGGCCGCCGCGACGCGCACGGTGAGCCCGGCGGCATCGGCTACGGACTTCACGGCGGCCAGGGCAGTGGCCACCTGGCCGAAGAATTCTGGCGCAGTCGCCCCGCGAGCGAGCCGCGCGATCGGAGCACCGGGCACACCAATATTGATGAGCAGGATGCGACGCGCACCGACCGCGATGGAGGTGGCGTCGAGCTGCATCTGCCGCAGGTAGCTGACGGCCGCGACGGCAATGGTCTCGCCATAGGCATCGGCCGTGGGAGAGAGCGCCGCTGCAGCGGCTTGGGATAGGAGCGTCGTGCCGTCCGTATCGATGGCAGTCGCGACCAACGGGTTGAAGGCCGGCGTGCCCTTGGTGGTCCAGGCCGCGGTGGAGATGGCCGCCGGGCGCTCGCCATTGCCCAACTGGAGAGTGCCGGGCGTCGTCGCCAGGGTCAGCTGAGGATGCGCCTGTGAGCCCGCGCCGTTGGACTGTGCTGGATAGACCACCACGATGTTGATGTCGGCATCGAGCGGCTGACGGGACAAGTCCAGTCCCTCTCGTGCCAGGATGGAGGCGGCTTGGGCGCTGCTGGCGCGGAGACTCAATTCGTTCGGCGTGAACCATCCCTGATCGGCTGCGACCGAGATCACCGGCCGGCCGTCGAGGTTCCGGACCGCGACGTTGCCGGTGGCGTCCTGGGTGACGTTCAGCCCAGCGAAGGAGGCTGCGCCGGGCGCGAAGTGATGGGAGAGGCCGCCAGCGCCATCCGCCGCGCCCTCGCCGGCGAGAGGAATCGCGGCCTGGAAGCCACCGCCGATATCCACGCCCTGCGCATCGTCCACGTCCACCCGCGCACCACCGTCGCGCGTCTGCAGGCTGGTGGTGCTGGGGGTTCCGACGATCGCATGACCGGCCCCATAGACGGACATGCCGTCCGGCGACGACATCTGCAGTGCGCCACCCTTGCCGTCCGTGAGCACGTCAGGGCTCGGCTCCGTGACCGGGTTATCGACCACTCCCACGAGCGCCTGTGCGTTCCCAGCGCTGATCGCTGCGGCCGTCTCGGCCTGCTGCGCGAGGAGGCGCTGCGCCGCAGCATCCGCGGCCGCCTGCTGTGAGATAGGGACATTGGCCGCCACCTGCGCGCGCCCTTCCTCTACAGCCCGCGCATCGCCATCGGTTTGGTCGGCGGCGGCTTCGGCGCGGGTGGCTGCACGGCGCGCGCCCTGTGCGGACGCCCCCTCGCCCGGCGGCGACACCTCGACGTCGGCATCCTCGATGATGTTGACGTCAGGCATGTCGCTCGTTCCACTTCGTCGCAACCAGATCGCCCCAGAACATCGTCACCTCGATGCCGTCCGCGACCTGGAAAAGCTCATGCCTGGCCGGCTGATCGATCGGCAGCAGCGCGCGATCGGCGAATGACAGGGCGACATTGAACTGACCCTCGGTGTCGGCGCCCTCGGCCTGATCCAGGATCTCGATCTCGGCCGGGTTGCTACTGGTTTTGACGAGCGCGCCGCCAGGCCACTCGATGACGAGGCGCAGCAGCAGGCCGGTCAGATTGATGCGCGCGCCGTTCTTCGTGACCGTGAACAGCTCAGGGTCGTTGTTGGTGACCCTCAGCCTCCACTCGACATAGTTGCCACCGACGCTCATGCGCGCGGCTCCACAGGGCGAAAATGCGCCATTGCGATACTCCTGCGATGTCGGGATGCGGCCGGGGCCGCGGCGTGGTTAGGCCTTGAGGCCCGTGACGTTCATGGTCCCGCTGACGAAGGCGCGCGGGCTTCCGGACAGGTTGATGACGCGGACCGCCTCAATCCGCCCGGACGCGATCTCGATGAGGCCGATGTTCTGATAGCTTGACCAGTTCCAGACCACCCCATCGTCGGCGAGGGTCATGCCGAGGATGACGCACCGCGGCGCCAGGATATTTTGAAGCCACAGGCGGCCGCCGACTCCATCGGCGCCGGAGTTGGCCCCCATCCAGCCGAGGAAGTTCCCGCCGCCCGCGACAGCCGCCAAGGGCTGCAGCTGCTGCCCGGCCGACTGCGTGTTGTGGGTGCGGCCGTCGTAATAGGTCCCGGCGCCCGACAACCAAAGCCCGCCCACCTTGACCTGGAGATAAAGCAGCTGGATCGCGCCGCTTCCATTGCGGATATCGTTCAGCTCGATCTCCAGCGAGCGGTAACCGGCCGGGATCGTGATCTCGCCACTGGTGCCGCCCGCGAGCGTGGCGGAGCCGAGGTCAATCGGGCCCACCATCACCTCGTCGAGCCGCAGCTCCGACGTGCTGTGCGCGTACCACTTCACCAACTGTCCGGCCCGGATGACGCCCGGCCCGATCTCGCTGCCGTCGGCACGGCGCAGCGGCAGGGCTGTAAGGCTGTCGATGGCGAGCGTGACGCTACCCGTGCTTGCCGCGGCGGGTGCGTAGTACCGCCCGCCCATGTTTGCCAGCAGCCCCCGCAGCGGTGGGAAATGCGCAACGGCGTGGGCATTCGCCGTGCCGGTCGCCGTAGGGACACCCCCGACCGCCCCGAAGCGCAGGGCATCCGTATCTGGCGGGCAATAGATGCGCTTGGTGCCGGCAGGCCAGTTCACCAGCGCGTTGCCGTTGCTCGAGCGCGTGACGTTGCGCGTGAGCGTGTCGGGACTGCCGGCGGTGGCGAGCCCCCAGCCCTCCTCGAAGTCCGTGTCCAGGGTGCAGCGGTAGCGCACCGGCTTGCCCGAGCCGACGCCGCTCACGAACGACTGGCGCAGCGGGTCGGTGGGCGCGGTCAGGGAATAGGTGCCCGTGCCCGTGGTGGGGGTGGTTTGTTCAACCGAGTTCGGCAGCATGGGACCTCACAGGCTCTGGCGGATCTGGAACGCGGCCTGGAAGGCCACGAAATTCGGTTGGGTGATCGGCTGCACCTGCACGAGGCGGCCGAGCACGGGCGCGATGCGACGGTCCTCGAAGGGGAGGAAAAGCACCTGGCCGCGGATGCCGGCGACGCGCTGGAGCTCGTCCAGCTGCGCCGCATCGGCCTGCGTCAGCACATTGAAGGCAAAGGTGAGCGCGCGGCGGTTGGGGCCCACATCCACGAAATCCAGCCCACTGCGCGGGTTGTTGGAGACGGTGCTGCCATCCTCCCAGACGCGGCCCCAGCCGTAGCTGAAATTGCCGCGCGCGGGCTTCCAGGCGGGCCCGGCCCAGGCTCGGCCGAGATCCACATAGCCGGGCGCGGACGCGAGCGAGGCGGCGGCGAGATCCGCGCGCCAGTACCGCGCGGCGATCGGCGCCGCCGGCACATAGGCGTGCGCGCCGGCCGCCCAGCCGCCGGGCAGCACCGCGGTGTCCAGCAGCGCGCCGGCTCCCGGCGAAACCGCGTCGAGCCGATGGCGCACCGTGTCGGAGGGCGCCATCAGGCCCAAAGCCTCATTGTTCGGGCTGATGCCGCCGGCGTCGTCCGGCTGGACCAGCGCAAGGACGCCGATTGTGCGGACGGCGCCGAGGTCGATATTCAGCACGGGCGAGGTGGCTCCGGGCATGGTGCGCCAGCGCCGGCGCAGCTGCGGCTCCACCAGCCGGCTCGCGCGCAGCGTCGCGACCTCGGACGAGGCGGCGATCGTCACGCCCTCGCCCGCGCGGTCGAGCCAGTTCACCCAGGAGAGCAGCGCCGCCATCAGCCGAGCACCAGCAGGTCGACGCCGCGGCCTCGCAGGGACTGCCCCACGACGCGCACGTTGCGCCCCGTCGCGAGCCCGTGGCGCGGCCAAACGACGCGCGCCTGCTGGCCGAGCTGCAGGCCGAGGCCGGACAGGCCGGTCGGAACGCGCAGGTAGGAACGGCCGGGGGCGTAGAGGTCCAGCAGGTTCTGGGCGAGCGCCTGCGCATCGGCCTCCTCGTCGAACAGCGTCTCGATGGTCAGTTCCTCCGCCAGGGCGTTGCGGGTGGTACGCTGCGGCGCGGCGACGGCCGTCTGGCGGGACGCGCCCTGGAGCTCGCCGCGGCGGTCCGCCGTGATCGTCGGCACCGGCACCAGGTCCGTGCCGCTTAGCTGGGTCCAGTTGCGGCGATAGGTCGCCACGACGCGCCAGAGGGTGGCGGGCGGCGCCATCGGCTCCACTTCGCCAAGAATCCCCTCCTGGTCGAGCAGCACGCCACCATCGGTGTCCGGCGCGGCCAGGCGCCCCAGCGCGATCCGGCCGTCGCCTGCATCGCCCCACCACATCGCGCCCGCCGAGGCGAGGCGCGTCAGCACCTCCGCGACGTTCGCCTGCTCGGCCAGCACGAGGCCCGCCACCCCGGGCGCGACCGCCGCCATGGAGTCGAAGGTCGCGGCCGAGACGCTCGCCCCAAATCGGCCGAGGATCACGCGCATCATGCTGGCCAGGGTGGCGACGTAGCCGGAGGCAGCATCGCCCTGCACATCCGCCGTCACCGTCCCGTCGGGGTTGCTGCCCAGGCGGATGAAGGTGCCGCCCGGCGCGATCGTCCAATCCCAGGTGCCGCCCGTGGCCGAGGTCGCGGCCAGGACCGCATAGCTCACGCGCATGGTGCCGGGCGTCACGCTGGCGCCCCGGACATAGACCGCGAGGATCGCCTCCACCTGGCGCGCCGAGACGAGATAGATGCCGCGCGCCGCGTCGACGAGCTGCAGGCCCGCGCCCCGGCACAGACCCCAGACCTCCTGGATCGGCTTGCCCTTGAGGTCCTCGCCGCCGTCGGCGCCGCCCGTGCCGCCGTAGAGGCCGAGCATGGGCACGTCGAGCCGATAGGCCTGGCTCACGGCCGTCAGGCGCAGCAACCGCGCATCGGTGCGCCAGGCGCGGCCCACGCCGGCCAGCAGCGTCACACGCTCGGCATAGGCCGCGCTGCGGTGGCCCAGCAGGCTGACCGTGACCGGGCGGCCGTCCACCGCGAGGCGCCCCTCGATGCCGTCCTGCGCGCCGTCGGTGTTGTCGATCGGGATCTCGCTGACGGTGGCGGCCACCCGCCGCTCCGCGCCCGGCGACAGCGGAATGGAGCGGTCGAGGGACACATCCCGCACCCGACCCTCGAAATGGACGTTCGCCCGCGTGTCGCCCGGGCGGGAGGTCCAGTCGCGATCGGAATAGTCGAGAGCGACGTCACCGCCGACGATTCCGCCCGGCATTTCGCCCACCGGGTCCTCACCGAGAATGAGATCGCCGCCGAGCGAGACGAGGGCGCCATCCGTCGCGGAGATCTCGATCAGCAGCACGGCGTCGCTGAAGGACGACTGGCCGAGGGCAATGAGGTCCAGCGCCGCCATGGTGGCGGGCTCGACCTCGCCGACGGGATATTCACCGAGGACGGTCATTTCGCGAGACCGCTCAGCGCGGCAGCACGCGCTTCGTCATTGCCGGCACGGTACTCGGCGCGCAGGGCCTGCAATTCCTGCTGGAGGACCGTCACCATTTGCGAGAGCGCCGACACCACGTCCGCATTGCCGCTGCCCTGAGCCTCGCGCAGGCCCGCATTCGCCACGCTCGAGCGCACGAACGCCTCCCGCTGGGCAAAGGCGTCGGTCGCCCCACCGAAGACGTCCCGCGACAGCTCGATCAGGCTGCCCGCCGATTTCGTGAGCGAGGAGGTGTCGCCGCTGGCCAGAGCGGCGTTGTACTGCCGCTCAGCCTCGGCCAGCTTGGCCGTCGCCGAGAGGCTGGAGCTGGTTCCCAGCGCCTGGTCGTTCAGCCATTCGAGCACGCTCTGCGCGGCCTGCTTCTGGGATTCAGCGGTCTTACGGGTGATGCCGAGGATCTGGTCCGAATAGTCCTGCTGGATCTTCAGGCGCTCCTCGGCCAACACCTGTTCGTTCCGGACGATGCGGGTGGCCACCTCGTCCGAATCCTTGCCCAGTGCCTCCAGCGCGGCCTTGGCCTGGACGAGCTGCTGCTCGGCCGCGAGGTCAAACTGCATCAGCGCCGCCTGCTGCATCAGAGCGGTGTCGTTCGCGCCCGTCGCGCGGGCCGAGCGGATATCGAGGCCGAGATCGAAGCCCCGCACCTGCAGGTCGCGGGCGGCATAGGCCTTGGCGATATCCTCGTCGCGCTTGGAATTCAGCACATCCGTCGCGAGGCTGAGCTCGTTCGCCTTGTCGATGGCCGTCTGCCACTGCGTGCTGAGCGCGGCGATCTGCTTGCCGAATTCGCTCGTCGCCTCGGCCGTGCCGGTCAGGGCCTTGTAGGTGCCCTCGTAATACTCAAGGTTCTGGCCGAGCGCCTCGATGGAGCCGCTCGCGCGCAGGATGCCCTGATAGTCGCCGTTGCCGCCGTTGTAATCCTTGAACAGCTCCAGCAGGTATTCGCCGGCCTTTTCGGCGAGCTGCTTGCTGCCCTCCTCGTCGTTCTTGAATTCCGCCTTGCGGCCGGAGACATCGAGATAGAGGTTGCCCGGCCCGTCGCCGCGCGAGGATGTGACGCCGACCGCGATCTCGCCGCCGATATTCGCCCCGCCGAGCTTGCCGCTGATCTCGCTCGCGAGGTTCGCGATGGACATCGTCGCGGCCTCGGCCTGCGAGGCATTGCCCGCGCTGTACCGCTTGGCCGAGCGCGTCGAGGCCGCGACAGGGCCGGATCGGGAGTTGGATGCGGAGATTGCATTCGCGATCGGCTGGAGAAAGCGCAACGGAGAGGAGTGGAGGCCACCGGGCGGCGATTGGGGCCTTGTGCTGCCCCCCTTCACGGAAAACGTCGGCGCCGCGCTGATGACGAAGCGGGAGGATTGCTCCTGGGGCGCAGGCGATCTGGACGAGGACGGTAATCCCTGGGCCTGCCTCACGCCGCGCGTCGCGCCCTGCGAAGACTACTCGGGCAAGGCGGTCAACGTCGCCATGTCGGTCGTAGCCGCGTCGCTCCGCGCCCTCGCCGCCCGCGTGGCCATCGCCTGATGGCCCGCCCCCACGGCATGACAGAGCAGGATCTCAATGAGGCGGCGTTCGTCGCCGTCTGGGAGGTCGATGGGCCGCGAGTCATCAAGAATGTCTTGAAGAACCGCAACGGCCAGACGGGCAAATCCGTCGAAGGCGTCTTCCCGAGCCGCCAGTTTGCCGAGGAAGCTGCGGCACGGCTGAACGCCAAGGCCCGCAACCTGCTGCGGCGGGGCCTCACCTGATGGCCCGCCTCCACATCCCCACCCCGCCCAGCTCCCGCGCGGAGCGGCTCGCCGAGATCTTCCTGCTCGTGATGTCCGCCCTGGCGGCGATCGCCATCGCCAGCGCGATGGGATGGCTGTGATGGCACGCCCTCCGCGCGACGACAGCGACCTGCTGCCCGGCTGCAACCTCCCCATCTCGGCAATCGTCTGGCTCACCTATGCCGCAGTCCTCGCCGGCTGCGTGATGGCGGCCACGCGATGATCGGCGCCGAGATCCTGCGCCGCGGCATCCTGACGCTGCGGCTCTGGGCGCATCCCGGCGCGCGGATCTCGGCGCCCATGCCCGCCCGCGTCTTCCCCGCCCCGGCCGCGCCACCCGCCGAGGATGACCTGGGCGAGCTGCGCTACCTCATCTGCTCCCGCGGCGTGCAGCCCGTGCGGCTCGGCCAGGGCGCGCGCGAGCGCTACGGCTTCCGCGAGCTGCGCGCCTTCAACATCGGCGACGACGGCGCGCCCGTGCTGACGCCGCGCTGGCGGCGCGAGGAGCGCCTCTTCCCCACGATCGACGCCGCGCGCGTCGCCTATGCCCGCACCTATGAGCGGACCTGCACGCACTTCCGCGGCGTCACGCGCCGCGCCGTGCAGAGCAGCCTGCTCGACCTCGCGCCCGGCTCCGGCCCGGCGCGCCGGCCCCTTCCGTCCGGCCGAGAGCTGACCAGCGCAGCCTCCCTCGGCGTCATCACCGCCCTCTCCCTCATCGAATGGATCCTGCCATGAAGGCCCAGCGCCACCCTCTCACCCAGCTTGGCGTGGAGGACATGCCGGGCTGCCTGATCGGCATCGATCTCTGCATCGAGATCGTGAACACCAGCGGGCTCATGTTCGGCGGCCAAGCCCTCATCCGGATGCGCGATGCCAAGGGCCTGGTGGAGGGCCTCATGGAGCGTGCCGAGGATGACGCGCAGCAGGCCCTGGCGGAGGAGATCGCGCAAGAGATCGCCGAAGCCCCGCAGGACGGCGCCCGCCAGGAGAAGGCGGCCCAACGCGTCGCCGCGCACATCGTGAAGACGGCCAACAACCGCGGCAAGGCGCCATCGGTTTGGACCAAAGAGCGCCTGGCGCTGCTCGACGCGGAATGCCTGATCGCGGAATCGAATGATCTGCTCACCCGCATCAACGCTCGACCGGGCCCGCCCTGCGCCAGCACCAATGCGATGCGGACGAAGTTCAACACCCGGCTGCGCAAAGGGCTGGTGAAGCGCAGCGCCGGCGTCGTCGCACCGCCCGCCGCCGCCACCAGGCGCTCCACCATTCCGGAGGAGGACAAGCCCGAAGCGCGGCAGATGGTCCTCGGCGGCAAGGGAGCGAAGGATCTCGTCGAGGAGTTCGGGTGGAACCTCGAAGAGGCCCAAGCCTTCGCGCAAGCCGTGCGCGACGAGCAGAAGGCCGCCGCCTGATGCCCGACGAGATGGACCGCGCGACCGCGCTCACCGAGGCCCAGACGGCCGTCGCGATCGAGGCGGCGCGCCCGCGCGGCCATGGCTCCGCCACCTGCGACGACTGCGGCCAGCCGATCCCGGCCGCCCGGCGCAAGGCCATGCCGACCGCCCGCCATTGCACCCCCTGCCGTGAATCGATGGAGAAAGCCCGTGGGCGCTGACACCAAAATCGAATGGGCCGACCACACCTTCAATCCGTGGACCGGCTGCCAGCGCGTCTCACCAGGATGCGACCACTGCTATGCGGAGGCCCAGGCGAAGCGCAACACGTCGACCTTCGGCGCCTGGGGGGCGCATGCCGAGCGTAAGCGTACCAGTGAGTCCTACTGGCGCCAGCCGCTGAAATGGAACAGCGAGGCCTGCAAGGCCGGGACGCGTCCGCGCGTGTTCTGCGCCAGCATGGCCGACGTGTTCGACAACCAGGTGCCGGAGAGCTGGCGCGCCGATCTGTGGAACCTCATCGCCGCGACGCCGCATCTCGACTGGCTGCTTTTGACGAAGCGCCCGCAGCTGATCGCGAAGATGCTCCCAGTGGCGAGCGCACCCAATCCCGACTACCGACCCTGGCCCGAGCCCTGGCCGTGGCGCAACGTCTGGCTCGGCACGACGGTGGAGAATCAGGCCGAGGCCGACCGCCGCATCCCGCAACTGTTGGCCGTGCCGGCGGCGAAGCGCTTCCTGTCCTGCGAGCCGCTGCTGGGGGCGGTGGATCTGAGGAAGGTCCAAGGGCCGAACGGCATCCAGGTGGTCGACTCCCTGCGCGGCACCTCGCGCGACCCTGAATGGTCGGCGCCGAGCGCTCGCATCGACTGGGTCATCTGCGGCGGCGAGAGCGGCCCCGGCGCGCGCCCGATGCACCCCGACTGGGCCCGCAGCCTGCGTGACCAGTGCGCGGCGGCCGGCGCGCCCTTCTTCTTCAAGCAGTGGGGGGATTGGAAGCCGATCTGCGAGGGGGGCGACGACTGGCACGACCACCTCTACAGCTCCAACCGCAAGGCGCGCGAGGGCGAGGATCAGGACATCGTCGACGAACGCTACGGCCGCACCTGCAAGGTGCCGACCGCCCAGATGCGGCCCGACGGCAGGCACTTCGACAAAGACCGCTTCTCGAACCCTGAGGCCTTCGGCGCCGGCTCGATGATGGTCTTCCAGATCGGCAAGAAGGCCGCCGGACGCCTTCTCGACGGCCGTGAGCACATCGAGGTGCCGGCATGAGCACGCCAGCCCTCCCGCTGAAGCAGCTTCAGGAATTGCTCGATACCGCCGTGGCGGTAGCGCGATCCGAGGTCGGCGTTGCGAGCATGCGCGCCGGTGCAGGCATGCCCTATGACGCCTGGCCCGAGATGGACGCGCTGGTGAAGTTGCTGGATCGGCTCACGCCGGGCTGGGAGCTGCCGGCATGACCGACCGCCCGATCATCTTCTCGGCGCCGATGGTGCGCGCGACGCTGGTTGCCGACGCAAAGCGCACCGCGTCGCACGCACTGCACGCTGTCGGAGCAACGCAGGTCCCGAGCGCCCTCGCCGGAGGCCGCGCCGATGGATGATGTGAAGCGGATGGCGGATCAGCATGCCGCGCATGCCCGATGGGGCAATTGGGAGAGTGTCAGCGCATCCCAGCGCCCTGGCGGCACAGCCTTCGTCGAGTTCCACACGCGGACGGCGGCGATGCTGATGCGCCTCCTCGCCGACGTTGCCCTGGCCGGCGAGGTCGGGATGCGCGCGGGGATCGAGGCGGGGGCGAAGGTCTGCAACGCTCGCGGCATCGATGAGCAGGAGGCGTTTGGGCTCGGGCGAGGCGCTCAGAATTACTACCGCGCCCGTGACGCCATCCGCGCCCTCACGCCCCCGCCGTCCGACGCGCTGGCGGCGATGCTCAAGGCGGCCGAGGAACGCGGCGCGGCGAGGGAGAGGGAGGCGATTACCCGCCTCATCCACGGCTTCCATTACTGGCAAGGCAGCAACGATTTAGCGGATAGGCAAACGAAAGCTTGGCTTAATGACGCCATCCGCGCCCGCGCCCCGGCCGGCGGGGAGGTCGGATCGTGACCCTCTCCCAACTCGCGCGCGGGCTCAGCCCGGCGCAGCGGCGGGCGCCTCTGCGCTTCAGCGGGGATGAAGGCAAGGTCCGGACCGGCAGATTCGCGCGGGGGAAACAGGCCGCGCTCATGGCCTGCCGCGTTTGCGGAGGGGCGGGGAGCATCCTGACGCGGATCTCGACCGATGCCTGACGGCCACTTTGTCTCCCGCGAGCTGCTGACCGCGCCGCTGGTGGCGAAGGCGCTCGGCCGTTCGCTGACCTGGTTCTACCACCACCGCGTCGAGCTCGAGGAGCAGCACGGCTTCCCTCGCACCGTGCGCGGCTGCGGCACCCGGTGGGATCCCCGGGCCATCGAGGCATGGCGCGACGCGCAGCTACCCGCAGCCCCCTCTGCCGAGGGCGAGACCGAGCAACTCCTGCTTCGCAGAGCCGCGACCGGCGTGAGATAGTCCGAAACAGGGCAGGGGAGATCGACGTGGCAAAGCTCCGCCATCTCGTCACGAAGCATTACAAGGGCCGAGCGCTGCATTACTGGCAGCCATCGGCGGCGCTGCGCGGCTTCGGCTGGCGCCCCATGGGCTTGCCCGACGATCCCGCGGCGGCCGCCACTAAGGCCGGGGAACTCAACGACGAGGTGGACGCCTGGCGCAGCGGCGTCATCGGCCCCAACGCCCCGCCGGCGGCGCTGGAGCGCAGCAAGCGTGAGGTCGCCGGCACCATCTCCGCGCTGATCCGAGACTACAAGGCCTCCTCCTGGTGGGACGACCTCGCGGAGCGCACCCAGGCCGAATACGGCACTTACCTCCACCTTATCGAGAAATGGGCGGGCGACGTGCAGGCCCGCGCCATCACCGGCCCCGCCGTCCAGGCCTTCTACAAAGCCTGCCTTGAGCGCGCGGAAGGGAAGGGGAAGGACCGCCGCGTCATCCGCACGCCGGCCCGCGCCGCGGCGGCGATCCGCGTGCTGCGCCTGCTGCTGCAGTCCGGCGAACGGCTAGGCTATCTCAAGCCCGGCACCAACCCGGCCGCCAATCCGAAGATCAAGGTGAGGCGCCAGCGCGACCCGCAACTGTGGTCGCCGGCGGCGGTGGCACACATCGTCGCCGTGGCCGACCGTCTCGGCTGGCACAGCATCGGCACGGCCGTCATGCTCAACGAGTGGATCGGCCAGCGTGAGGCGGATGTCATCGCTCTGATGCCCTGGGCGAGGGAGCAGGGGGCGCTGGTGCTCCGACAGGGCAAGAGCCGGCGCCGTATTGCCCTGCCGATCCAGCACGTTCCTCATCTGGTCGAGAGGCTCGAGGCCGAGTCGTCGCGGCCCGGTCGGGTTCGGTCCCTCACGCGGCTGCTTCTCAACGAGCGGACCGGCAAGCCGTGGGCGACATATACCTTTGTCCACACGTTCGCCGAGATCCGCTCGGCTGCGGCCCAGGGCCTACCCGCCGATTCGCAGCGCGGCCTGCCCGAAATGCCCGGCATGCCGGAGATATCGAGCCTGTGGTTCATGGAACTGCGACATACCGCCGTCACCCGGCTTCATGAGGCCGGTGTGGATGATCTCGGCATCGCCGGCGTGACCGGCCATACGCCGAAGAGCGTCCGCGCCGTGCTCGACCGGCACTACCTGGTCCGAACGGAAAAAGCGGCCGCGCGCGCTTTTCGGCAGCGTATTAAGGCCGAGGCTGAGGAGGCGTGACGCTCCGTTCCCGGCCTGTTCTAGACGAGTTGGAAGTGCTTGTTGGAAGTGAGTTGGAAGTTCGGACCACAAGCAACTGACAGATCAGTTGGAAGTCATTGAAAAGGCAGTGGTGCCGACTCGGGGAATCGAACCCCGGACCTACTGATTACGAATCAGTTGCTCTACCCCTGAGCTAAGTCGGCCTGCTCATGCGGCGCGGTGAATAGCGCCCCACTCGGCTTCTGGCAACCGCCCCCCTGCGCAACCTGCCCCCACCCATCAAAAAGCCTTCGCATTCCGGCACATGCGCCCTATGTCCAGCGTCCAACTCATCTACGGAACGCCCCCGGCCCATGACCCTGGAGTCCGACCTTCTTCTCGACCGTCGCCGCCTCAAACGGCAGCTCGGCTTCTGGCGCGGCGCGCTGATCCTGGGTCTCGTGCTCGGCGGCGCCCTCTATTGGGGCGGCAAGCTGCCCGACGCTCTGGGCGGGGAACACGTCGCGCGGCTGCCCATCTCGGGCACCATCAGCGACGACCCCAAGCTCCTGCGCGAGATCGCCCGCGTCAGCCGCGATTCGCAGGTTCGCGCGGTCATGGTCGTGATCGACAGCCCCGGCGGCACCGTCGCGGGCGGGGAGGGACTCTACCGCGCCCTGCGCGCCCTGCGCGAGGCGGGCAAGCCGGTGGTCGCCGTCCTGGGCGGCACGGCGGCCTCGGCGGGCTATATGGTGGCCCTGCCGGCCGAGCGGATCTTCTCCCGCGAATCGACGCTCACCGGCTCGATCGGCGTGATCCTCCAGTCCTTCGAGGTCTCGGAGCTGCTCGGCCGCATCGGCCTGCGCCCCGAGACGCTGACCTCCGGCCCCCTCAAGGACCAGCCCAGCCCCTTCCGTCCGCTCACCGAGGAGGGCCGCGCCGCGCTGGCCGCCGTGGTGGACGACATGTACCGGCAGTTCCTCGGCATGGTCGTGGAAAACCGCCACATGCCGGAGGAGCAGGTGCGCCCGCTCGCCGACGGGCGAGTGATGACCGGCCGCCAGGCGCTGGCCGCCGGCCTCGTGGACGCGATCGGCGGCGAGGCGGAGGCCCGCGGCTGGCTCGCGGCCACCCATGGCGTCGCGGCCAGCCTGCCGGTGCGCGAGATCGATCCGCGCAGCGCCACCGAGCGCGTCCTTTCCCTGGCCTCCTCGACGGTCTGGCAGGGCGGCATCGCCGCCTTGCGCGCCGAGGGATGGTGGCCCGGTGCGATTCTTCCGCGATGATTCGCACATCCGGGCTTGCAAATCCTTCAGCTTCCGACTGCTATCGTTACGGGACGCTCTGGGGACCTGAATGACGAAAAGCGAGCTCATCGCGCACCTTGCGGCGCAGCACCCGCATTTGCGGCAACCCGACATCGAGCTTGTCGTCGGCACCATCTTCGAGGAGGTGAGCGCCGCTTTGGCCCGTGGCGACCGGGTGGAGCTGCGTGGCTTCGGCGCCTTCACGACCCGCAAGCGTGATCCGCGCCAGGGCCGCAACCCCCGCACCGGCGAGGCCGTGGCCGTGGCCGGCAAGGGCATGCCCCATTTCCGCCCGGGCAAGGAACTGCGCGCCCGCGTCAATGGCGGCCAGGATCCCGGCGAAAGCGATTGATCCCATGAGGCTGAACGCATGAGGCTGATTCCGCCCGTCCTGATCGCCCTGGCCCTCGGCCTTTTCGCCCTGGCCAATGGGCACCCCGTCTCGGTCGCGCTCTGGCCGGGCGGCTGGACGCTGGAACTGGCGCTCTGGCAGGCCGTGCTGGGCCCCTGCCTGATCGCCTTCCTGGCCGGGGCGATCCTGGTCTGGTTCTCCCATCTGCCCCAGAAATGGAGCAACCGGCGCCTGCGCCGGACGGCCCGGCGGCTTGACGCCGAGCTGGCCGCGCGCGATGCGGCCCTCGCCAAGGCGAACTGAAGGGCTTTTCCATGCTGCCGCGTCCGACAACGCCCAAGGGCCGGCTGATCGTCGCCATCGACACGCCGACGCTTCCCCGCGCCGAAGCCCTCGCCGGCCCGATCGCCGCCGAGGCCGGGCTGCTCAAGCTCGGGCTGGAGCTGTTCTGCGCCGCCGGCCCGCCGGCCCTCGCGCGGCTGCGCCCGCTGGCGCCGGTCTTCCTGGACGTGAAACTGCACGACATCCCCAACACCGTCGCCGGCGCCATCGGCACGCTGGCGCCGCTGGGCGCGTCCATGATCACCATCCACGCGGCCGGCGGCCCAGCCATGATCGCCGCCGCGCGCAAGGCCGCCGAGGCCGCCGGGGCCGCGCGCCCCCTGCTGCTGGCCGTCACCGTCCTCACCAGCATCGATGCCGCGACGCTGCGCGCCATCGGCGTCGCGGCCGATCCGGTGGAGCAGGTGGTCCGCCTCGCCCGCATGGCCTTCGAGGCCGGCGCCGACGGGCTGGTCTGCTCACCGCGCGAGGTCGCGCCGATCCGCGCCGCGCTGGGGCAGGGGCCCTGCCTCGTCGTCCCCGGCATCCGCCCGGCCGGCAGCGAGATCGGCGACCAGGCGCGTGTCGCGACCCCCGCCGAGGCCGTGTCCGACGGCGCGGACTGGATCGTGGTCGGCCGTCCCATCACGGGCGCGGCCGATCCGGCCGCCGCGGCGCGCGCCATCGTCGCGAGCCTGCCGCATTGAGCCGGACCGAGGTCAAGATCTGCGGCATCTCCACGCCCGAGGCGCTGCGCGTCGCGGCCGAGGCGGGCGCCGACCTGGTGGGCTTCGTCTTCTTCCCAGCCTCGCCCCGCGCGGTGTCGCCCGCCCAGGCCGGGGCGATCTCGGCCTCGCTGGAGGGCGGCCCCAAGCGCGTCGGCCTCTTCGTGGATCCCAAGGACGAGCTGATCGAGGCGGTGCTCAAGACCACCGCGCTCGACATCCTCCAGCTTCACGGCGGCGAGACGCCCGGGCGCGTGGCCGAGATCCGCCGGATCTTCGGCCGGCCCGTGATGAAGGCGATCGGCATCGCGACCGAGGCCGATCTCGCCCAGATCGACGATTTCGCGACCGTGGCCGACCGCCTGCTGCTCGACGCCAAGCCGCCTCCGCAGGCCACGCGCCCCGGCGGCAACGCCGAGGCCTTCGAGTGGCGGCTGGCGCGGCTGAAGGCCATCCCGCTTCCCTGGCTGCTGGCCGGGGGACTCACGCCCGCCAACGTGGCCGAGGCCATCGCCGTCTCCGGCGCGCCGGGGGTGGATGTTTCCTCGGGCGTGGAGGCCTCGCGTGGTCTCAAGGATGCCGGGCTGATCCGCGCCTTCGTGCAGGCCGTGCGCCAAATGTGACCCGCCGGGGTTGGGGAAACCCCCGCCATTGGCTATCTATCGCGCCCCAATGCCAGAGCCGGGATCACCAGTGAACAACCCCCTCACGCCACCCGCACGGCCGAACACCTACAAGGGCGGCCCCGATGCCGCCGGCAAGTTCGGCGGTTTCGGCGGTCGCTATGTCGCCGAGACCCTCATGCCCCTCATCCTCGAGGTCGAGGCCGCCTATACGGCCGCGCGCAAGGATCCTGGCTTCGACAAGGAATGGCGGCAGCTCCTGAAGGACTATGTGGGCCGCCCCAGCCCGCTCTGGTTCGCCGAACGCATCACGCAGCATTGCGCGGCCCTGGCGGAAAAGCCGGGCCACGGCGCGAAGGTCTATTTCAAGCGCGAGGACCTGAACCACACCGGCGCGCATAAGATCAACGCCGTGCTCGGCCAGATCCTGCTGGCGCGGCGCATGGGCAAGAAGCGCGTCATCGCCGAGACCGGCGCGGGCCAGCACGGCGTCGCGACGGCGACGGCCTGCGCGCTCTTCGGCCTGCCCTGCACGGTCTTCATGGGCGCGACCGACGTCGAGCGGCAGAAGCCCAACGTCTTCCGCATGAAGCTTCTCGGCGCGGAAGTCGTGCCTGTGACCTCGGGCGCGGCCACGCTGAAGGACGCGATGAACGAGGCCCTGCGCCACTGGGTCTCGAACGTCGACGACACCTATTATTGCATCGGCACCGTCGCGGGCCCGCACCCCTATCCGGTCATGGTGCGCGACTTCCAGTCGGTCATCGGCGACGAGGTGCGCTGGCAGCTCCCCGAGTTCGAGGGCGAGGGCCGGCTGCCCGATTATCTGGCGGCCGCGATCGGCGGCGGCTCCAATGCGCTGGGCCTGTTCTATCCCTTCCTGGACGACCCCTCGGTCGAGATCCACGGCGTGGAAGCGGGCGGCCATGGCGTCGACACGCCCGAGCATGCCGCGAGTCTTACCGGCGGGCGCCCCGGCGTGCTGCACGGCAACCGCACCTATCTGCTGCAGGACGAGCACGGGCAGATCCTGGAGGGCCATTCCATCAGCGCGGGCCTCGACTATCCCGGCGTCGGCCCCGAGCATTCCTGGCTGCATGAGATCGGCCGCGTGAAATACATGAACGCGACGGACAAGGAGGCGCTGGACGCCTTCCAGCTCTGCACCCAGCTGGAGGGCATCATCCCCGCGCTCGAGCCCGCGCATGCGCTGGCCCATGTGCTGCGCCTCGCGCCGACGCTGCCGGCCGACAAGATCATCGTGTTGTGCATGTCTGGCCGGGGGGACAAGGACATCTTCACCGTCGCCGACCATCTGGGGGTGACGATATGAGCCGCATTGCCGCTCGCTTCGCCGAGCTGAAGAAGCAGGGGCGCGGCGCGCTCATTCCTTTCCTCGAAGCCTATGACCCCGATCCGGCGACGAGCATGGCCATCCTGCGCGGCCTGCCCGGCGCGGGGGCCGACCTCATCGAGATCGGCGTGCCCTTCACCGACCCCATGGCCGATGGCCCGATCATCCAGCTCGCCAGCCAGCGCGCGCTGAAGGCCGGCGCGACCATGGCCGGCGTGCTCGCCATGGTGCGCGACTTCCGCGCCGAGGACACGACGACCCCCATCGTGCTGATGGGCTATCTGAACCCCATCCTCTCCTATGGCGCCGAGCGCTTCGTCACCGATGCGCAGGCGAGCGGCGTGGATGGCCTCATCGCCGTCGACATGCCGCCCGAGGAGGCGGAGGTTCTCGCGCCGGCCGCCCTGGCCGCGGGGATCGACATCATCCGCCTCGTCGCCCCGACGACGGATGACGCGCGCCTGCCGCTGGTGCTGAAGGCATCCTCGGGCTTCGTCTATTACGTGGCGCTCACCGGCATCACGGGCACGCGCAGCGCCGATCCGGACGCGCTGCGCAAGGCCATCCCGCGCGTCCGCGCCCACACCGATTTACCGATCGCCATCGGCTTCGGAATCCGCACGCCGGAGCAGGCCGGCGAGGCCTCGCGCATCGCCGACGGCGCGGTGGTCGGCAGCGCGCTGGTCGATACGCTTGCCCGCTCGCTGGACGAGCAGGGGCGCGCGAAGCCCGACACCGTGCGCCTGGTGCTCGACCAGGTGCGCGGCTTGGCCGAAGCGGTGCGCGCCACGGCCTGAACTCAGGCCAGCAACTCGCGCACCCGGGGGATCACCCGCGTCGCATAGAGCTCGATGCTGCGCAGGAGCTTGTCGTGCGGCAGCGCGCCGGCGCTGTATTTCAGCTGGAAGCGCTGCACGCCCAGCGCCTTCACGGTCGCTGCGATCTTCTGCGCGACCGTCTCCGGCGATCCGACATAGAGCGAGCCCTGGTCCGCCTCGCCGTCGAATTCCGCGCGGTTCATCGGCCCCCAGCCACGCTCGGCGCCGATGCGGTCGCGCATGCGCTTGTAGTCCGGCCAGAGCTCCTCGCGGGCCTGGGCGTCCGTCTCGGCGACATAGCCGGGGGAATGCACGCCGATCGGCCGCGGCGCCTGCTCCAGCTTGTCGCAGGCCTGGCGGTACAGATCCGCGAAGGGCGCGAAGCGCCTGGGCTCGCCGCCGATGATGGCCAGCATCAGCGGCAGGCCGTGCCGCGCGGCGCGGATCACCGATTGCGGGCTGCCGCCCACGCCGATCCAGGCCTTGAGCGGCGGGTGCTCCACGGTGGGGAAGACGCGCTGGTTCTTCAGCGCGGGCCGCGTCACGCCGTTCCAGGTCACCGGCTCCTGCGGCAGCAGCTTCGCGAAGAGGTCGAGCTTTTCCTCGAACAGCACCTCGTACTGGTCCAGCGCATAGCCGAAGAGCGGGAAGGATTCGGTGAAGGAGCCGCGCCCCAGGATCACCTCCGCGCGTCCGTTGGAGGCCGCGTCCAGCGTCGCGAAGCGCTGGTACACGCGGATCGGATCGTCGGAACTCAGCACCGTCACCGCTGAGCCGAGCTTGATGCGCTGCGTGCAGCCGGCGATGGCGGCCAGCACGACCTCGGGCGCGGAGACGGCGAAGTCCTCGCGGTGATGCTCGCCCACGCCGAAGAAGTCGACGCCGAGCTGGTCCGCCAGCAGGCCTTCGGCGACGACGTCGCGGATCACCTGCGCATGGGAGATGAGAACGCCGTCGGGACCGGAGGTAACGTCGCCGAAGGTGTCGAGGCCGAATTCGAGAGAGGTGGTCATCCAGGCTCCAGGGGAGAGATTTCCCCTGGAAATGGTCCTGCCGGCGTCCGTCGCAAGCCGCCGGCGCTCAGGCCTTCATCAGGCCCTTGGCGGCAAGCCAGCCCTGGATCAGCCCGGCGACCTGGTCCGAGTTGTCGTCGTGCATCAGCATATGCGTGTTGCCGGCGATGCCGCGCGCGGGCAGCTCCATCAGCTCGGCTGAACCGCCTGCGGCCGTGAGCGCGGCGGCGAAGCGGTCGACGGCGCCGCGATAGGCGGGCCAGGGCGCCTGGTCGAGATAGTCGCCCCAGACCATGAGCAAGGGGATGTTGCGCATGCGCGCCATATCGACGGTCGCCGGATCGGGCGCGCCGGAACCCTCCACGGCGACGACCGCCGCCACCTTGCCGGGTGCGTCGAGCGCGGCGCGCAGGGCAAAGGCCACGCCCTGGCTGTGCACCACGATCACCGAGGGCTCGGTCATCCTCGCGAGATAGGCGCCATAGGCGCTCTGCACGAAGGCGTCCGAGCTCGCCCAGCGCGGGATCGCGCCGCGGCCCAGATTCTCCAGCGCGGCGACCGGGAAGCGCGCACCGGGGTAGGGGCGGCGCTTGGCGGGATCGAGGTCGAAGCCATTGGGCGGGCCGAAGCGGAAGGTGCGCCAGGCTTCGGAGAGGCTGCGGAAGACGGGCTCGTCGGGCAGGATCTCGGGGAAGCGCGGCCAGGAGGCGCGGCCGCGCTCGAAGGCGTCGCTGACATAGACGTCGTGACCGGCCCGCAGGAAGAAGGACTGCCAGCCCGGACGGCCATCCGGCGTGTCCTCCCAGCAGGCGCCCGACAGGCCGCCGCCATGCCAGAGCATCAGCGGATGGCGGGCCTTGGGCGCGGCCAGCTTCACGTATTGGACATACATCTGGCCGACCATGTAGTCGCCATTCACCTCGATGCGGCGCAGCGGCCCGGTCGCGGTCATGCGGACCTCGCGGGCGGGCAGGCCGGTCAGCGTGCGGACCCCGCCGCCGACGTGGAAGCTGCCGATGGAGGCGACCTGGAGCGGCGCGGGCGCAGCCGTGTTCGGCGTCTGGGCGGCGGCGGGCAGGGTCGTGGCCAGGAGGCCCGTCCCCAGCATGGCGCCGCGGCGCGAGGCGAGGCCGGGGGGCTTACTTGGCATGTCACACTTCTCCCGAAGTCGGCGCGCCGTCGATCCGGCGCGCTTTTGCGGGAATCCTAGCCTCGCCATAGGGCAAGGGGTAGGCGTCCCGTCAGACGGAGCGCGCGGCGTAGGAATGCCCGAGCGAGCGGCCGCGCACGGGGTCGTGCAGCGTCACGCGGAACTGCGCGGCGGGGCGGATGCCGCCCTGGACCGGCAGGGTGCCGCCGAACATGAGCACGCCCGGGCCGGTCGGCACATCGAGGTCGCGGGCGCGCTCGATCAGGTCGTCCGGATGGCGCATCGCGGCGACGGAGCCGTTCTGATAGGCGACCCATGTGCCGTTCTCGAGGATCTCGGTCCGGATCTCGAGCTGGTCCCAATGCGGGCGCACCTCCTCCCAGGCCCAGAGATGGCCGCCGATGGGCTTGGGGCACATCTGCTTGGAGACGGGGATGGAATAGGCCTCGACCTTGCGGTCCGTGTGGTCGGAGCCGCAGCCGATGAAGCGGCCCTGGGCCGTCTCCAGCACGAACCACTCGCCCTCGCCGCTGCTGTCGCCGCCCAGCACGTCCACGAAGGGCGACTGGGTCAGCGTCTCGATGCCGGCGCGGTAGAAGCAGGGCACGGTGTCCGGCGGCGCGACGCCGAGCTCGGCCAGCTCCTCGATATGCTCCTGCACCTTGTGCGGGTCGCGCCCCGTCCAGCCGGCGATGACGAGCTCTGTGATGGCGGCCGTGAGCGTGCCGGCGGGGGTGGAGAAGGCGAACTCGCGCATGGGGGTGTCCTGGACAGGGGGCGGGGCTCGGCGGAACATGCAGTCAGAAAATCGGGAGTGCGAACGTGGAACACGTAGGATTCATCGGCCTTGGCATGATGGGCAAGCCCATGGCCACCAATCTCGTCGCCAAGGGCGTGACGCTGACCACCTTCGATGCGGCGGGCGTGACCATCCCCGGCGCCACGGCCGTCAGCGACACCGCCGCTTTGGCCGCGGGCAGCAAGCTCATCGTGCTGATGCTGCCCGACAGCCGGATCGTGGCCGCCGTGATGGAAACGCTCGCGCCGGCGCTCCAGCCGGGCTCGCTGGTCGTGGACATGGGCAGCAGCGAGCCGGGCGAGAGCCGCCGCTGGGCGGCGGTGCTGAAGGCCAAGGGCTGCGCCCTGCTGGACGCACCGGTCTCGGGCGGCGTGGCCAAGGCGAAGACCGGCACGCTGGCCATCATGGTGGGCGGCGAGGAGGCGGACTTCACCCGCGCCGAGCCGGTGCTGAAGGCCGTGGGCGAGGCGCTGATCCGCACCGGCGAGATCGGCAGCGCGCATGCGATGAAGGCGCTGAACAACTACGTCTATGCGGCGGGCGTGCTGGCGGTCAGCGAGGCCGCGCAGATGGCGCAGGCGCAGGGGCTCGATCTCGGCATCCTCGCGACGGTGCTCAATGCGAGCTCGGGGCGCAACATCGCGTCCGAGACGAAGCTCGCGCAGGAGATGACCTCCGGGCGCTATGCCGGCGGCTTCCAGCTCGGGCTGATGCGCAAGGATCTGGAGACGGCGGGCGGCATCTCGGAAGCGACGGGCGTGCCGGCCGAGATGCTCCAGCTCTGCCGTTCGATCTGGACGGAGGCGATGGGCGAATTCGGGCCCAAGGTGGACAACACGGAAATCCATCGCTTCCTGTTGACGCGCCCCGTCACGGTCTGAACGACGCAAACAGGGGCGGGCTTGTCAAAGCCCGCTCCTCCGGCAAGCCTCGCCGCAAGAAAGCAACGAGGGACTTCCATGACGCTTCACCGCCGCCACCTGCTGGCCGCGCCGGCCCTGATCGCACCGCTCTCCGCGCAGGCGCAGGCCAACTGGCCCGAGCGCACCATCCGCATCACCATCGGCTTCCCCGCGGGCAGCGTGACCGACAGCCTGATGCGCAACCTGCTGGAGCCGCTCACGCGTGAGCTCGGCCAGACGGTGATCATCGACAACCGCCCCGGCGGCAATGGCGTGGTCGGCACTATGGCGGTGAAGAACGCGGCGCCCGATGGCTACAACCAGGCCATCCTCAGCGTCACCAACGGCGCGCTGAACACCTATCTCGTCCGCAACCTGCCCTATGATCCGATTAAGGATTTCGCCCATACCGGCTTCCTGGCCGAGGCGCCCTATCTGCTGGTGGTGCCGGCCAGTTCGCCGGCGCACAGCGTCGCGGATCTGGTGGAACTCGCGAAGCAACGGCCGGGCGGGTTGACCTTCAGCCACGGCAACTTCTCCGCGCTGATCGGCAGCGAGATGCTCTGCCGCATGACCGGAACGCGCATGCTGGCCGTGCCCTCGCGCGGCGGACCGGAGGCGCTGACCGAAGTGCTGGCGGGTCGCATCGACAGCACGCTGACCGATTTCGCGTCGGGCCTGGCGCAGGTGCGCGAAGGCCGCGTGCGCGCGCTGGGCGTGACGTCCAAAACCGTCTTCCCGCTGGCGGCGGAGATCCCCCCGATCGCGAACGCGGTGCCGGGCTATGAGCTGATCGTGTGGTTCGGCCTCGCCGCGCCGCTGGGCACGCCGGCGCCCGTAGTCGCGCGCTTCAACGAGGCGCTGGCCAAGGTCCTGGCGCAGCCGGACACGCGCGAGAAGCTGGGGCGGTTGGGCTATGCGCCGCGCTCCATGCCGCCGGAGCAGTGGCGCGATTTCCTGCAGTCGCAGATCACGGTGCTGTCGCAGCTGGCCCGCGATATCGGGCTGGAGCCCAGCTGACAAAAAAATGGTGGAACCGTGCGATTACGGTTCCACCATTTTAGATTGTGGTTAAGGCGTCAGACCCATTCGGGCTCGGCGACCGCATCCACCTTGATGTTCACGACCACCTCGTCGGTGCCGCTGCGCACGAGCACGCAGTGCAGCTCCTCGGTGTCGGAGGCGTTCAGTTCCTGGTGCGGCACATAGGGCGGCACCAGGAAGAAATCGCCGGGGCCGGCCTTGGTGATGAATTCGAGCCGGTTGCCCCAGCGCATGAGCGCGTGGCCACGGACGATGTAGATGATGCTCTCCAGCTCGCCATGGTGGTGCGGGCCCGTCTTGGCGCCGGCCTTGATGAGATTCGTGCCGGCCCAGAGATGCGTCGAGCCGGTGCGCGCGCCATTGATCGCGACGAGGCGGCCCATGCCGGCGGTCTCGGGGGTATCGGCGCTGCGCTCCTCGGAGCGGACCCGCTTGATGCCGTGCTCGCGCCAATCGACGGCGACGGACGGGGTGAGGCTATCGGGCATATCACGTCCTCCAATCGTATGATTGGGGCCATATAGCGCCCGACAGGTGAGATGCCAACCGCCTGTCGGTGAATTATGAAATTCACCGACAGGACGCGAGGTTGGGTCAGCCGATCTTGTGGTCGGCCATCTTCTCCAGCGCCTGCACCAGGCCCGAATGGTCCCAGCCGCCACCGCCCATCGCCGCGCAGGCGGAGAAGAGCTGCTGCGTCGAGGCCGTGTTGGGCAGCGCCACGCCCAGCTCCTTGGCCGATTGCAGGGCCAGGTTCAGGTCCTTCTGGTGCAGCTCGATGCGGAAGCCGGGGTTGAAGGTGCGGTTGATCATCCGCTCGGCATGCACTTCAAGGATGCGCGAATTGGCGAAGCCGCCCATCAGCGCGGCCCGCACCTTGGCCGGATCGGCGCCGGCCTTGCTGGCGAAGACCAGGGCCTCGGACACGGCCTCGATGTTCAGCGCCACGATGATCTGGTTCGCGACCTTGGTGACCTGCCCCGCGCCGTTCTCGCCGACGAGCGTGATGTTCTTGCCCATCAGCTGGAAGAGCGGCAGCGCGCGGTCGAAGGCGGCCTGGGGCGCGCCGATCATGATGGTCAGCGCGGCGTTCTTCGCGCCGACCTCGCCGCCCGAGACGGGGGCGTCGATATAGTCGCAGCCGAGCGCGTTGATCTTAGCCGCGAAGTCCTTGGTGGCCGTCGGGCTGATCGAGCTCATGTCGATGACGAGCTTGCCCTTGGACAGGCCGGCCGCGACGCCGCCGGCGCCGAAGAGCGCGCGCTCCACGTCGGGGGTGTCGGGCACCATCAGGATGATGATCTCGGCGGCCTGGGCGACGGCGGTGGCATCGGCCGCGACCTGGAAGGCGGCGCGGCTCTCGGCGGAGAGCGACTTGCGCTCGGGGACGATGATCTCATGCCCGCCCTTGGCGAGGTTCTGGGCCATGGGCAGGCCCATGATGCCGAGGCCGACGAATCCGATTTTCATGTGCTGTGTTTCCTTAGAAGATTTACGCGCGGTACTTCGCGAACCAGCCCAGCCCCGCGAGCGTCTCGCCCTTGGGGCGATACTCGCAGCCGATCCAGCCGCGATAGCCGCTCGCGTCGATGGCGTCGAAGACGAAGGGCCAATTCACCTCGCCGGTGCCGGGCTCGTGGCGGCCCGGCGTGTCGGCGACCTGCATATGCGCGATATAGGGCAGCAGCTCGGCCGCCTTGCGCGACACGTCGCCCTCGGTGATCTGGCAGTGATAGAGGTCGAATTGCAGGCCGAGCCGCTCAGGACCGATCGCGTCGATGATGCGCGTGGCCTCGCTCGTGGTGTTGAGGAAGAAGCCCGGAATGTCGCGATGGTTGATCGGCTCGATCACCGGCTTCACGCCGAGCCTGGCGCATTCCTCGGCGGCGAAATCGAGGTTGGCGGCATAGGTGGCGAGCAGCGTGTCGCGCGGCACGCCGGCCGGCGTCAGCCCCGCCATCACATGCAGCCGCGGGCATTTCAGCGCGGCGCTGTAGTCGAGCGCGCGCTTGATGCTCTCGCGGAATTCGGCACGGCGATCGGGCAGGGAGGCCATGCCGCGCTCGCCGTTGTTCCAGTCGCCCGGCGGGGCGTTGAACAGCACGTTCTGCAGGCCGTTGCCCTCGAGGCGCTTCGCGATTTCCTCGGCGGGATGCTCATAGGGAAAAAGGAACTCCACCGCCTCGAAGCCCGCCGCGCGGGCGGCGGCGAAGCGGTCGAGGAAGGGCAGTTCGTTGAACATCATCGAGATGTTCGCCGCGAATTTTGGCATGTTTCCCGCCCTCAAACGCCGGGAGTGCCCTCCGGCTGTTGTGTCTCAAGGGGCTATCCCTGCGCCAGGCGCGCGGATAGCCCGATTGCCGCGCAGACTGCCGGAGCCTGCGCGGGTTGCAAAGGGTTCAGGCGTTGCCGGCGATATAGTCCATCGCCGCCTTAACGCCCTCGGCCTTGTGCGGAATGCCGGCCGCGCGCAGCCCCATCTCCACGCCCGAGAGCGTGCCGACCAGGTGCAGCTCGCTCACATCGCCCAGATGGCCGATGCGGAAGACGCGGTCGTTGAGCTGGCCGAGGCCGTTGCCCAGCGACATGTTGAACTTCTCCAGGATCGTCGCGCGCAGGCCGTTGGCGCTGTGGCCTTCCGGCACGCGCACCGCCGTCAGCACGGAGGAGTAATGGCGCGGCTCGTCGCACTGCACCTCGAGACCCCAGGCGCGCACGGCACGGCGCGTCGCCTCGGCCATGCGGTCGTGGCGGGCGAAGACGTTCACCAGCCCCTCCTCGAAGATCATGTCGAGCGCGGTGTCCAGCGCGTAGAGCATGTTGGTCGCCGGGGTGTAGGGGAAATAGCCCGTCGCGTTGGAGGCAATCATCGGCTTCCAGTCCCAGAAGCTGCGCGCCGTCTTCGCCGTCTCGCTCGCCTTGAGCGCCTTGGCGCTGACCGCGTTGAAGGACAGGCCGGGCGGCAGCATCAGCCCCTTCTGCGAGCCGGAGACCGTGACGTCCACGCCCCACTCATCGTGTTGGTAATCCATCGAGCCAAGGCCGCTGATCGTGTCGACGAGCAGGAGGGCAGGGTGCCCGGCGGCGTCGATCGCGCGGCGGACCTCGGCGATGCGGCTGGTGCTGCCGGTGCTCGTCTCGTTGTGGACGACGCAGACGGCCTTGATCTCATGTCCCTTGTCGGCGCGCAGATGGGCCTCGATCTCGGCGGGATCGGCGCCACGGCGCCAGTCGCCCTTGAGGACCTCCGGACGGATCGCCAGGCGCTCGGCCATCTCGCACCAGAGGCTGGCGAAGTGGCCCGTCTCGCACATCACCACGCGGTCGCCGGGGCTGAGCGTGTTGACCAGCGCCGCTTCCCAGGCGCCGGTGCCCGAGGCGGGGAAGATGACGACGTGGCTCCGGGTGTTGAAGATGCCCTTGATCTTCTCGAGGATCTGTCCGCCCAGCTTGCCGAAATCGGGGCCGCGATGGTCCATGGTCGGGTTGTCCAGCGCGCGCAGCACGCGGTCCGGCACGTTGGACGGGCCCGGGATCTGCAGGAAATGGCGGCCGGGCGTGGTCTTGCTGGTGAAATAGGCCATAGGGCGTGATCCTCTTGCTGTCCGACCTCATGCCCCGAACCGGGCCGCGGCGCCAATGAGTTCGGCTCGTGCGCGCCATGAGGATTATCCATCTGACGGCGCGGCGTTCTGGGGATAGATAGCGGCATGAACGCCATCACGATTCCCAAGAACAAAATCGGTGATTCCCGCCTGGCCGAGCGGCTGGGGCGCGAGACGCAGGGCGAGGTGCTGTTCTCTGCCCCCGATCGCGGCCGCTATTCGACGGATGCCAGCATCTACCAGATCGAGCCCATCGGCGTTCTGGTGCCCAAAACGGCCGCCGATGTGGAGGCCGCCATGGCCATCTGCCGCGAGGAGGGCATCCCCATCCTCGCGCGCGGCGGCGGCACCAGCCAGTGCGGCCAGACGGTGAACCGCGCGTTGGTGCTGGATTGCTCGAAATACCTGCGGCGCGTGATCAGCGTGGAGGGCGACACGGCCCGGGTGGAGCCGGGCATCACGCTCGGCGCGCTGAACGAGGCGATCAAGGGCACGAAGCAGTTCTTCCCGGTCGATCCCAGCACCTGGCAGCGCTGTACCATCGGTGGCATGGCGGGGAATAATTCCTGCGGCGGCAAATCGATCCGCTACGGGCTGATGGCCGACAATGTCCGCGCCATCGATGCCATCCTGGCCGATGGCTCGCGCCATATCTTCGGCGAGGGCGCGCCGAACACGGACCTCGTGGCCCGGCTGTATGCGCTGGGCGAGCGCGAGGCGGCGGAAATCGCCGAAAAATTCCCGCATCAGCTCCGCCGGGTGGGCGGCTACAACCTCGACGCGCTGACGCCGGATGCGCGCGCGAACGGGCGCGGCAATCTCTCGCGCCTGCTGGTGGGCTCCGAGGGCACGCTGGCCTTCTCGGCCGCGCTCGACCTGAAGCTCTGGCCGATCAAGCCGCGCAAGGTGGTGGGCATCTGCCAGTTCCCCACCTTCCGCCGCGCCATGGAGGCCTCGCGCCACCTCGTCACGCTGGATCCCGAGGCGGTGGAACTGGTGGATCGCACGATGATCGACCTCGGCCGCTCCATCCCGATCTACCGCGCGACCATCGACCAGATGGTGATCGGCGAACCGGACAGCCTGCTCATCGTCGAGTTCCACGGCCACGAGGACGGTCCGCTGCTCCAGCAGCTCGACCGGCTCGAGGAGATGATGGGTGATCTCGGCCTGCCGGGGCAGGTGGTGCGCGCGGTGGAGGGCGGATTCCAGGCCGCCATCGCCGAGGTGCGCGAGGCCGGGCTCAACATCATGATGTCCATGAAAGGCGACGGAAAGCCGGTCTCCTTCATCGAGGATTGCGCCGTCGGCCTCGACGATCTCGCTGATTATACGGAGCGGCTGAACCAGGTCTTCACCGATTACGGCACCAAGGGCACCTGGTACGCCCATGCCTCCGTGGGCTGCCTGCATGTCCGTCCCGTCCTGAACATGAAGGACGGCGAGGACGTGCGGAAGATGCGCGAGATCGCGGAAAAATGCTTCGATCTGGTGCGAGAATATAAGGGCTCGCATTCGGGCGAGCATGGCGACGGCATCGTCCGCTCGGAATTCAACGAGCCGATGTTCGGCTCCAAGATCGCCCGCGCCTTCGAGGCCGTGAAGGACGCCTTCGATCCCGCCGCGCTGCTCAACCCCGGCCGCGTGGTGCGTCCGCCCAAGATGGATGACCGCACGCTGTTCCGGTACGCGCCGGAATATCATGCGGATCCCGCGATCAAGCCGGTCCTCGACTGGTCCGCCTGGCCTGGCCCGCAAGGTGGCCTGCTGAGCGCAGTGGAGATGTGCAACAACAATGGCACCTGCAGAAAATTCGACGCGAATGTGATGTGCCCGAGCTATCGCGTCACGCGCGACGAGCAGCACCTCACGCGCGGCCGGGCCAATACGCTGCGCCTCGCGCTGACCGGCCAGCTCGGGCCGGATGCGCTGGCGAGCGAGCAGGTGGGCGAGGCGATGTCGCTCTGCGTCTCCTGCAAGGGCTGCAAGCGCGAATGCCCGACGGGCGTCGACATGGCCAAGATGAAGATCGAGCATCTCGCCGCGCGCAATGCGAAACACGGCATCCCGCTGAAGGATCGCCTGGTCGCCGCGCTGCCGACGCTCGCGCGCTATGCCCGCTTCGCCCCCTGGCTCGCCAATATCCGCGACAGCGTGCCGTTGCTCCAGAAGCTGTCCGAGCGCTTCCTCGGCCTCTCCGCCAAGCGCAGCCTGCCGCGCTTCCGCCGCGACGTGTTTCGCGATGTGGAAGCCCGCAGCGATGGCTGGAAGGGCGAGGTCATCCTCTTCGGCGACACCTTCAACCGCTATTTCGAGCCCGAGAACCTGCGCGCGGCCGTGCGCGTCCTGGCCGCCTCGGGCTATCGCGTGACGGCGCCCAAGGCGGAGGGTCGTCCGCTCTGCTGCGGGCGAACCTATCTCGCCGCCGGCATGGTGGATCAGGCGCGGGCCGAGGCGCGGCGCACCCTGGCCGCGCTCGCGCAATCGGACGCGCCGGTGCTGGGGCTGGAGCCCTCCTGCCTCATGACCCTGCGCGACGAATTCGCCTCGCTGCTGCCGGGCGAGGCGGCCGAGGCGCTGTCCAAGCGCGCCTTCCTCGTCACCGAATTCCTGGAGGCGAAGGACGCGCTGCCCGCGCTCAACCGCGTCGCGGCCACCGCGCATATCCATGGCCATTGCCACCAGAAGGCCTTCGGCGCCTTCCCGGCGGCGGTGAAGGCCCTGAAGCGCGTGCCGGGGATGGAGGTGAAGCCCATCCAGTCGAGCTGCTGCGGCATGGCCGGCGCCTTCGGCTATGACGCGAAGAACTACGACACCTCGGTCGCCATGGCCGAGCTCTCGCTGCTGCCCGCCGTGCGCGCGGCCGCCGCGGGCGATGTGATCGTGGCCGACGGCACCTCCTGCCGCCACCAGATCCAGGACCTCGCGGGCCGCGAGGCCATCCACTCCATCCGTCTTCTGGACCGTGCGCTATGATCGCGAAGCTTCTCGACTTCTGGTTCGCCGAGGGGGCCGACACCCCCCGCCAGATCTGGTTCCAGCGGAGCGACGCCTTCGATGCCGAGATCCGCGCGCGCTTCGGCGGGCTCGTGGTTCCGGCGCGGGAAGGGCAGCTCGACGACTGGGCCGCGACGCCGGAGGGCGCCCTGGCGCTGACGTTGGTGCTGGACCAGTTCCCGCGAAACCTCTTCCGCGGCTCGCCCGAGGCCTTTGCCAGCGATGCCCATGGCCTCGCCTTGGCGCGGCGGGTGATCCGCGCGCGCCTGGACCTGCGCCTGACGCCGGCACAGCGCGGCTTCCTCTACCTCCCTTTCGAGCATGCGGAATCCATGCCGGCGCAGAACGAGTCGGTCGCGGCCTTCGAAGGGCTGCGCGACATCCCGCGCTGCGCCGCGCCCGGCGGCACGATCGACTATGCCTGGCGTCACTGGCAGGTCATCCGCCGGTTCGGACGTTTCCCGCATCGCAATGCCGTGCTGGGCCGGGAGAGCACGGCGGCCGAGCTCGCCTATCTGGCGCAGCCGGGGGCGGGTTTTTAAGGCTGCACGGGCCACAGGGCCGCCATGCGGAGGGCAGGGCGGCTTAATCCGCGGGCAGTTCCGGCCTTTCCACGGAGAATCCTCAAAAGAAACCAGATTCGGTCCCTAGGCGACCGCATGGATCGTGCCAGCCCGCCATGTCTGCCTGATTCTTAGGCTCTGGGCTGCATTCGATTTGTTGCGTTGCAGCAAATAGGTCTTGACCTATGACCGATCTGTCCCAAAATCGATCCGGAAGTCGGAACCACGCGACTCCCGCTTCGCTTGGGGGCTCCTATGCACCGTCGTCAAATCCTCGCCGCCGCTCTCGCCGCTCCGGCCGTTCTTCTCGGATCCCGTATCGCCAAGGCCCTTGAGCCGGTGGATGTGGAGCTGATCCTGGCCGTCGACGTTTCTCGCTCGGTGGATAACGAGGAGCAGGAGATGCAGTTCAACGGCTATGCCGCCGCCTTCCGCGACCCGCGTCTGATCGAGGCCATGATGCGCGGGCCCATCGGCTCCATCGCCTGCACCTTCTTCACCTGGTCCGACTGGAACATCCAGGAGCACTTGGTCCCCTGGATGAAGCTGGACAGCCCCGAATCCGCCGAGGCCTTCGCCAGGGCCATCGACGCCGCGCCGCGCCGGACGCATCTCTACACCTCCATCTCGGGCGCCATGGACTTCGCCGGGCGGCTCTACGGCGAGGGCTTTGAGGGCACGCGCCGCGTCATCGACATCTCGGGCGACGGCATCAACAATTCCGGCCGCGAGGTCGGCGCCGCACGGACGGATCTGCTGAACCAGGGCGTCGTGGTGAACGGCCT
The DNA here is from genome assembly GCF_965227005.1 of Roseococcus sp. Classification (NCBI taxonomy): domain Bacteria; kingdom Pseudomonadati; phylum Pseudomonadota; class Alphaproteobacteria; order Acetobacterales; family Roseomonadaceae; genus Roseococcus; species Roseococcus sp. The sequence goes on along the minus strand of NZ_CBDDFJ010000003.1, from coordinate 176,371 downwards.
GGCCGTGCTCGACCGCACGCCCCCGCCGCCGGGCCTGGGCGCGATGCAGCCGCTGGACGAATACTATCAGGAGCGCGTGATCGGCGGCCCCGGCGCCTTCCTCATGGTGGCGGATGGCTTCGAGAGCTTCGAGCAGGCCGTGCGCCGTAAGATCATCCGCGAGATCGCGTCCAATGCGCCGGCGGGCCCGCTGGTCGAGCGCGCCTACGGCTGACGCCGCGCCGGTTCTCCTTGCGGCAGCGCGGCTTCGGCCTCATCGTTCCTTACCCAGGTGAGGACCGCTGAGATGGCTGAGATCGACCACATCGTCATCGGGGCGCGCACCCTCGAGGAGGGAGCCGCCTTCGTCGAGCGCGAGCTCGGCGTGAAGATGGGGGCGGGCGGCAAGCATGACGGCGCCGGTACGCATAACCTGTTGCTGGGCCTCGGCCCCGACGCCTATCTGGAGGTGATCGCGCCCGATCCCTCGCAGCCCGATCCCGCGCATCCGCGCCTCTTCGACCTCGATGATCCGGCGACGCGGACCATGCTCGAATCCGGGCCGCGGCTGCTGAGCTGGGTCGCGCGGATCTCGGCCATGGACGCGGTGATGGCGCGCCTCGGCCCGCGCGGCGGCGTGGTGCGCGAGATGCATCGCGGCGACCTGTCCTGGCGCTTCGCCCAGCCGCCGCAGCGGCAGGACATGGACAACCTCATCCCCTGCCTGATCGAGTGGAAGGGCGAGCGCGCCGGCAAGCGCCTGCACGACAGCCATCTGCGTCTGGTCGCGCTGGAGGCCGAGCATCCCGATGTCGATGCGCTGCGCCTCGCTTTGCGCGACCGTGGCCTGGGCGAGGCCCTTGTCGTCCAGCATGGCGCGCATCCGCGGCTGATCGCCCGGCTCGCCGGAAAGGATGGCGCGGAATACACGCTCACCACCGGCTGAGGCGAAGGATTTTACACGCTTGGAGTGCGCCGGGCGGGAAGAACCCCTCCCAGCTCCGTGCCCGTCATGCTATCTGCGACCGCATGTCAATTGGCGCGACACCGCAGACCTCAGGGACGGCCGGCCGGGCGATAGCGCCAGACGCTCGCGGGCGGAAAGTTCGCGAGCGTGAAGGCCATGCGCTGTCCCGTCATCCGCAGCTTGCGGTAGGGCAGCGGCGAGGTCGCGCAATAGGTGTAGAGCAGGTAGCCCTTGCCGGGCGCGACGGCCTCCACCGCGTCACGGAAGGCGGCCTGCCGCTCGAAGGGCAGCAGGACCAGCGGGATGCCGCAGATCGCCGTGCCGATCTGGTTGTGCATATGGGCCGGCAGCGTGTTCTTCAGGTCGAAGGCGTCACCGCAGATCACATTCACGCCGGGCAGGCTCTCGCGCAGGAATTCGGCCATCTCCGGCACGATCTCGACCACGATCAGCTTGCTGGCCGGGACGCCGGCGGCGAGCAGCGCGTGGGAGATCACGCCCGTGCCGGCGCCGAGTTCCAGGACGTATTCATCGGCGCCCCGCTCGACCGCCGCCGCGATCTTGCGGCAAAGTCCCGGCGAAGAGGGGATGATCGAGCCCATCTGCAGCGGATTGCGCAGCCAGCGGCGGAAAAAGAGGCCTTTATTGGGAGCCCCCTCGTGTTCGAACGTCATTTCAGACACGCGATGCTCCTGTTGCTGTCCCAGCCTGGCCTGAGAGGAAGCTCCGTTCGATGACCGCCCGCATTCTCGCGGTGGATGACATCGCGGCCAATCTTCGTCTGCTCGAGGCCAAGCTTCAGGCCGAGTATTACGAAGTGCTGCTGGCCTCCAGCGGGCCGGAGGCGCTGACGGTAGCTTTCACGCAAATGCCCGACGTCATTCTCCTGGATGTCATGATGCCGGGAATGGATGGCTATGAAGTGTGCAGGGCGCTCAAGGCCGATGCACGTACGCAGCATATTCCCGTCGTCATGGTCACGGCCCTGACCGACAGCACGGAGCGCGTGCGCGGACTCGATGCCGGCGCGGACGACTTCCTCTCCAAGCCCGTGGACGACGCGACCCTCTTCGCCCGCCTGCGCGCCCTGCTGCGCGTGAAGCAGGTGCAGGACGCCTGGCGCCTGCGCTCGGAAACGGCGCGCGACCTCGGCATCGAGTCCCAGCCCGATCCGCTGATGTCCGTCGCCGGCGCGCGCGCGCTCGTGATGGGGGACCGGCCGGACGAAGTGCAGGCCGTGCGCGAGGCGCTGGAGGCCGATGCCGTCGTCGTCACCACGGTCTCCAGCATCGACGAGGCGCAGCGTGAGCTCGCCAGGGGCGAGCACGACCTCGCCCTGCTCGCCTTGCCCGAGGATGCGATGGACGTGCTGCGCCTGGCCTCGCGCCTGCGCGCGCAGAACGCCACGCGCGACCTGCCGCTGCTGCTGCTGGCCGATCCCGCGCAGAAGATGCAGGTGCTGCGCGGCTTCGACCTCGGCGCGAACGACCATGCCTTCCGCCCGCTCGACCCCAACGAGCTGCGCGCGCGCGCCCGCAACCAGATCCGCCGCCGGCGCTATCAGGAACGGCTGCGGCTTGAGCTCGACCGCTCGCTGGAGATGGCCGTCACGGACCAGCTCACGGGGCTGCGCAACCGCCGCTACGTGCGCCGCCACCTGGATGGGCTGCTGCGCACCGAGGAGGCGGCGGTGCTCATCGTCGATATCGACAAGTTCAAGCTGATCAACGACACGCACGGCCACAACATCGGCGATGCGGCGCTGCGCGACGTGGCCGAGCGGCTGAAGATCCAGCTGCGTGCGGCGGATGTCGTGGCGCGCTATGGCGGCGAGGAATTCCTGGCGGTGCTGACCGGCGCGCCGGCCGGCTATGCCCTGGCCGTCGCCGATCGGCTGCGCGAGGCGATCGCGAGCGAGCCGGTGCTGACGGGCAATCTCACGGTGCCGATCACGGTCAGCATCGGCGTGGCCGTGGGCGGCCCGGGAATCACCTCCGAGCGGCTGATCGGCATGGCGGATGAGGCGCTGTACCGCGCCAAGCGCGATGGCCGGAACCGGGCCTATCTGGCCGATCCCGCGCTGGACAAGTCGGCGGTCTGATCAGCCGGCCCGGGGACGGGCCAGACCCGAGTCTCGCGCAGAAGGGGCACAAACAAAAACGAGGGGCGTGAGCCCCTCGCGCATCCCAGCAGGGAACCGGGTTCCCTGCTCCTTCGGCTCAGATCTTACTTGATCTTGCCTTCGCGGTAGACGACGTGCTTGCGCACCTTGGGGTCGTACTTGTTGAGCTCGAGCTTGCCCGTCGCCGTGCGGGTGTTCTTCTTGGTCACGTAGAAGTGACCCGTGTCGGCGCTGCTGATCAGCTTGATGAGGACGGTATTGGCCTTGGCCATGGTCTTGTGCTTCGCTCTTTGCGCGCGGGGATGCGCAGGTGCCGGAAAGGAAGGCGAGTTCTAGCGACTGAGGCCGCTGGGTCAAGTCTTTTGGCCGCATGGCCTATCGGCGCTTGCGGTCCCGGCCGCCACGGACGCGCGCGGGCGCCCCGCCCATCAACAATTCGAAGACCAGGCTGCCCGTCTGGGCATTGGCCTCGCGCAGCCGCGCCTCCACCTCGTCGCCCAGGCGCAGCACCTGGCGCGAATGGCGGCCCGCGACGCTGCGCTTGTCCTCGGAGACGATCCAATGGTCGTTGGGCAGCGCCTTCATCGGCACGAAGCCCGAGGCGCCCGTCTCGCTGAGCTGCACGAAGACGCCGAAGGGATGGATGCCCGAGATTCGCGCCGCGAATTGCGCGCCGACGCGATCGGCCAGATAGGCGGCGAGGTAGCGGTCCACCGCGTCGCGCTCGGCCATGGCGGAGCGGCGCTCGGTGGCGGTGATGTGCTCGGCCGTCTCGGGGAATCGGGCCAGCTCGGCTTCGGAGATGCCGTCGGAGCCGAGCTTCAGGCCCCGGATCAGCGCCCGGTGCACCAGCAGGTCCGCATAGCGGCGGATGGGCGAGGTGAAGTGCGCGTAGCGCGCCAGGGCCAGGCCGAAATGGCCGATATTGTCAGGGTCGTAGGCTGCCTGGGACTGGCTGCGCAGCACGGTCTCATTGACCATCCGCGCCTCCGCCGTGTCCTTCACCTTCTCCAGCAGCGTCGCGAAGTCGCGCGGCTGGAGCTGGCCCACCGGATTGATGGAAAGGCCCAGCGTGCCGAGGAACTCCTTCAGCGAGGCCAGCTTCTCCTCGGAGGGTGGGGCGTGGACGCGGTACATGCAGGGCTGGCCCAGCCGCTCCAGCTCCTCGGCGGCGCAGACATTGGCGGCCACCATGAACTCCTCGATGAGGCGGTGGCTGTCCAGGCGCGGGCGCGGGATGACGGCGGTGACGTTGCCCTGGGCATCCAGGATGACGCGCCGCTCCGGCAGATCGAGGTCCAGCGTGCCCCGGCGCTCACGGGCCGCGAGCAGGGCGCGGAAGGCGTCGTAGAGGCGGGCGACATGGCCCGGGGCCAGGCCCTCGGGATCCTCGCCGGCATCGGCGGCGGCCTGGACCTGCTCATAGGTCAGGCGCGCCGCGCTGCGCATCAGGCCGCGGCCGAACTTGTGGTGGGTCTTGGTACCGGACCTGTCGAAATGCATCTCGACGAAGAGGCAGCCGCGCTCCTCACGGGGCTTGAGGCTGCACCAGCCATTGGACAGCGCCTCGGGCAGCATGGGCACGACGCGGTCGGGGAAGTAGCAGGAATTCCCGCGCGTCCAGGCCTCGCGGTCCAGGGCCGAGTTGGGCGTGACGTAATGGGCCACGTCGGCGATGGCGACGAGGACCTTCCAGCCATCCCCATTCGGCTCGGCATGGACCGCGTCGTCGAAGTCGCGCGCGTCGTCGCCGTCGATGGTGACGAGCGGGATGGCGCGCAGGTCGGTCCGCTTGCCGAGCGGGGTGCCCTGGGCCTGTTCGGCCTGCAGCACGGCCTCGGCAGGGAAGACGTCGGGGATGCCATGGGCGTGGATGCAGATGAGCGAGACCGAGCGCGGCTCGCCCATCATCCCCAGCCGTTCGACGATCTTCGCCGGGCGCAGGCCGAAGCCGGTGGAGGGTAGGGACTCGGCCAGCACGATCTCGCCGGGCTGCGCACCGCCCGCCTGGCCGGGGGGGACGGTCCACTCGGCCTTCTGCCGGCGGTCGGTCGGGATGATGCGGCCGTCCTGGAAGACGCCGAGGATGCGCTTGCGGTCCTCGGCGGCGGCCAGGCGCTTGAGGGTGCGGCCCTCGTATTTCTCGCCGGTGATGTGGCGCAGCCTGGCCAGCACGCGCTCGCCGGGGGCGAGGGCGGTCTGCCCGCGCCGCTCGGGGTGCATGTAGATGACGGGCTTGCCGACGCCCTCCCAGCTCACCGGCCGGGCGATGGGATCGCCGTCGGGATCGGTGCCGAAGACCTCGACGACGGCCGTCTCGGGCAGGCGGTCCGGCAGGGAGGCCGGGCTCGGGCGGCGCTCGTCGGGCTGCGGGCGGCCGCGCGGGCCACGGGGGCGCGCGGCCTCTGCAAGCTCGGCGGGGGTGGACTGGACGCGCCGGGGCGGGGCGTTCTCCGGCATGGCCTGGGCGCGCGGGGGGCCGCCCTCATAGGTCCGCTTGCCGACCGGCTTCACCGCGCCGTCGAACTTCATCTCGGAGAGCATCTGCCGCAGCGCGGGCCGCAGCTCGGTGGCCAGGCCGAAATGCCGGGCGATCTCGGTCTTGCCGATCCGCCCGCCGACCGAGGCGATGAAGGCCTTCACCTCCGCCTTGCCCGGCAAAGGCTGGCCCTTGGGGGCCGCCTTCACCTTTGCCCTGGGCGCGGAACGCTTGGGCTGCGGCGGCGCGCCGATGCCGTCGGCGCGTGCCTTGGCATTGGACTTGCGGGCCTTCTGCCCCTTCACCGGAGGCCCGCTGCGCGGCATCTCAGGCGTTCTTTTCGGCGGCAGGCTTCTTGGCCGCGGGCTTTTTCGCCGCCGGCTTCTTCGCCGGGGCCTTCTTCTTGGCCGCCGCCGTCTTGGTCGCAGCTGCCTTGGTCGCGGTTGTCTTGGTCGCCGCCGCCTTCGCGGGCGCCTTCTTGGCCGCGACCTTGGGCTCGGCCGGCGCCTTGGCGGCCGCCTTGCGGGCCGGCGCCTTCTTGCCGCGGCCCTTCTGCGGCGGCAGCTCCTTGCCCTTCTCGGCCAGCAGCGCCACGGCCTCGTCGAGCGTCACCGCCTCCATCTCCACGCCGCGCGGCAGGTTCGCCACGCGGGTGCCGTGCATCAGATAGGGGCCGAAGCGGCCGCGCCGCACCTCGACGATGCCGCCCTTCGGGTGGTCGCCGATCGTGATCCCGCGCGGCTTGGCGCTCGCCATCAGGTCCACGGCGCGGTTGAGGCCGATGGTCAGCGGGTCGTCGTCGCGGTCCAGCGACTTGCTGAGCGCGCCCATCTTCAGATAGGGCCCGAAGCGGCCGAGATTGGAGGAGATCTCCTCGCCCGTCTCCGGATGCAGCCCCACCACGCGCGGCATGGAGAGAAGCACCAGCGCCGTCTCCAGCGTCATGGTCTCGGCGTCCATTCCGCGCGTCAGGCTGGCGCGCTTGGGCTTGGTCGGCTTGCCCTTGGCATCCGTCCCGCCCTCGCCGAGCTGGGCATAGATGCCATAGGGGCCGCGCCGCAGCGTGACTTCCAGGCCGGAGGCCGGGTCGGTGCCGAGCACGCGCACGCCATCGGCCAGCGCGCCGCCGCTCTCGCCCTCGGCGCCGGGCATCGCCAGCGGCCGGGTGAAGCGGCATTCGGGATAGGCCGAGCAGCCGATGAAGGCGCCCGTCCGGCCGAGCCGCAGCCCGAGCCGGCCCTTGCCGCAATTGGGGCAGAGGCGCGGGTCGCTGCCGTCATCGGCCTTGGGGAAGAAGTGGGGACCCAGCTCCTCATCGAGACGATCGATGACGTCGCTGATCTTGAGGTCCTTGGTCGCGTCGATCGCGTCGCGGAAATCGCGCCAGAACATCCGCATGACCTCGCGCCACTCCGCCCGGCCGCCCGAAATGTCGTCGAGCTGCTCCTCGAGGCCGGCGGTGAAGCCGGTGTCCACATAGCGTTCGAAGAAGGCGACGAGGAAGGCCGTCACCAGCCGCCCGCGGTCCTCCGGGGTGAATCGCCGCTTGTCGAGCTTCACATATTCGCGGTCCTGCAGGACCTGCAGCACGGAGGCATAGGTGGAGGGCCGCCCGATGCCGAGCTCCTCCATCTTCTTGACCAGCGAGGCCTCCGAGAAGCGCGGGGGCGGCTGGGTGAAGTGCTGCGCGGCCTCGACGCCCTGGCGCTTCAGCGGATCGCGCTCGCGCATGGGCGGCAGGATGCGGCTGTCCTCGTCGGCGTCGTCGGCGACGTCGTCCTGGTCCTCGCGATAGAGCTTCAGGAAGCCGTCGAAGGCGATGACGCTGCCCGTGGCGCGCAGCCTGGTCTTGCCCGAGGGCTCCACCAGCTCGACCGTGGTCTGGTCCAGCTCGGCCGACTGCATCTGGCTGGCCACCGCGCGCTTCCAGATCAGCTCGTAGAGCTTGCGCTGCTGGTCGGAGAGGTAGCGGGCCACCTTCTCCGGCGTGCGGGACACGTCGGTGGGGCGGATGGCCTCGTGGGCCTCCTGGGCGTTCTTGGCGCGGCTGGAATATTCGCGGGGCGCGCCGGGGACATAGTCCTCGCCGAACTCCGACTTGATGTGGCTGCGGATGTCGGCGATGGCCTCGCGCGCCATCTGCACGCCGTCCGTTCGCATGTAGCTGATGAGACCGACCGTCTCGCCGCCGATGGCCACGCCCTCATAGAGCCCCTGGGCCGTGCGCATCGTCAGCTGCGCGCCGAAGCCGAGCTTGCGGCTCGCCTCCTGCTGGAGGGTGCTGGTCTGGAAGGGGGCGGGCGGGTTGCGCTTGACGCGGCGCTTCTCGACCGAGCCGACGGAGAACTCCGCGGCCTCGACGGCGGCCTTGGCCGCCATGGCGAGCGCTTCGTTCGGCAGGTCGAACTGCTCGAGCTTGCGGCCCTCGTGATGGGTCAGCCGCGCCGTGAAGGGGGCGCCGGCGGGCGTCGTGAAGCGGCCGGCGACCGTCCAGTATTCCCGCGCCAGGAAGGCCTCGATCTCGGATTCGCGCTCGCAGATCAGCCGCAGCGCCACGCTCTGCACGCGCCCGGCGCTCTTGCTGCCGGGCAGCTTGCGCCAGAGCACGGGGGAGAGGGTGAAGCCCACCAGGTAGTCGAGCGCGCGACGGGCCAGATAGGCCTCGATCAGCGGCATATCGAGCTCACGCGGATGGGCGATGGCGTATTGCACCGCGCGCTTGGTGATCTCGTTGAAGGTGATGCGCTGGACTTCGATGCCCCTGAGCGCGCCGGATTTCTCCAGCATGTCCTTCACGTGCCAGGAAATCGCCTCGCCCTCGCGATCCGGATCGGTTGCGAGATAGAGGTTCGTCGCCCCGCGCAGCGCCTGGGTGATCGCCTTGACCTGCTTCTGGCCACGGTCGTCGGCCTCCCAATCCATGGCGAAGTCCTCGTCCGGGCGGACGGAGCCGTCCTTGGCGGGGAGGTCGCGTACATGGCCGAAAGAGGCGAGGACCTTGTAGTCGCCACCGAGATACTTCTCGATGGTCTTTGCCTTGGCGGGGCTTTCGACGACGACGATGTTCGTCACTTCAGCGTCCTTATGGGCCGACCTTCACCGCGAAAGGCGTGTGAAGGAGGCACAGAGTGTTGATTCTGCGGGGTAGTCAGGCCAGTGCCACCCGGTTGCCGGGCAGGGTCTCGATGCGCCCCGACAGCTCCAGTTCGAGGAGCAGGGCCGAGAGCATCGCGGCCGATAGCTGGCAGCGCCGACCCAACTCGTCAACCGCTATCGGTGTAGGACCAATCATTTCAACTACTTGTGCCGCCGCCCCCGAGGCGGGAGGGGGTTCGTGGACCGGTTCTTCCGGTAAATCGGCCAGCTCGGGCATCCGGAACAGGGGCATTTCGGCCGGCGCGGCGGGCAGATGGAGCAGGATATCCTCGACCGTCTCGGTCAGCCTCGCGCCGCGCCGGATCAGGTCGTTGGAGCCGCGCGAACGCGGGTCGAGCGGGTGGCCGGGGACGGCGAAGAGCTCGCGCCCGGCCTCGGCGGCCAGGCGGGCGGTGATGAGGGTGCCCGATTGCAGCGCCGCCTCGATGATCACGACGCCGAGCGACAGCCCGGCCACGATGCGGTTGCGGCGGGGGAAGTGGCGGGCCAGCGGCGCGGTGCCCAGCGGCGCCTCGCTCAGGACGAGGCCGCCTTCCTCGGCGATGCGGTCCTGCAGAACCGCATTCTCGCGCGGATAGGGCCGGTCCAGCCCGCCGGCGACGGCGGCGATGGTGACGCCCGAGCGCAGCGCGCCGGTATGCGCCGCCGTGTCGATGCCCCGGGCCAGGCCCGAGACGACGCAGACGTCGCGCACGGCCAGGGAATCCGCGAGGTCCTCGGCGAAGCGGCGGCCGGTGCCGCTGGCATTGCGCGCGCCCACCACGGCCACGCCGCGCCGGGCAAAGGCGGCGAGATCGCCCAGGGCGGCGAGGACCAGGGGGGCATCCTCCAGCAAGGCGAGCAGCGGGGGATAATCCTCTCCGTCGAGGAAGAGGAGATGCGCGCCCATCGCGGCCAGCCCGTCCATCTCGCGCAGCGCCGCGTCGCGCGGCCAGGCGCGGGGGCCGAGGGCCTCCAGCGCGGCCTCGGCGCTGCCGTGCCGCGCCAGGAGCCGGCGGTGCATGACATGGCCCACGCCCTCGGTCCGCGCGAGGCGCAGCCGGGCGAGGGCGTCCAAGCCCTACTTGCCTTCGCCGATGCGCGGCTCGGTGCCGGCGAGCAGGCGCTGGATGTTCCCCTTGTGCCGCCAGATCACATAGAGGCCGAGGATCAGCAGGCCCAGGGCCGCCGCCGGGGTCGCGAAGACCAGGGCCGCGAGGGGGGCCACAACGATGGCCGAGACGGAGCCGGCGGAGGACCGCTTCGTGATCTTCGCCATGATCAGCCAGGTCAGCCCCGAGGCGACGAAGATCGGCCAGGCGAGGCCCAGCGAAACGCCGAGCGCCGTCGCCATGCCCTTGCCGCCCTTGAAGCCGAGCCAGGGCGGGTAGCAATGGCCGAGCACCGCGGCGACGGCGGCCGCCGGCTCCCAGGCCGGGCCCGCGATCCAGCCGGCGAGCCAGACGGCCGCCGCGCCCTTGAGCATGTCGAGCAGGAGCGTCGCGGCGGCGAGCTTCTTGTTGCCCGTGCGCAGGACATTGGTCGCGCCGATATTGCCCGAGCCGATGCTGCGGACATCGCCGAGCCCGGCCGCGCGGGTCAGCAGCAGCCCGAAGGGAATCGAGCCCAGCAGCGCGGCCAGGACGATGGCGACCGCGCCGGTCATCAGGCGGAAAACACCCGGCGGCCGGCCTTGAAGGTGGCCATGACCTTGCCCTCCAGCGCCCTGCCGTCGAAGGGCGAATTCTGCGCCTTGCCGGGCAGCGCACCCGCCTTCACCTGCCATCCGCGATCGAGCCAGAAGAGGCAGAGATCGGCGGGCGCGCCCTCGGCCAGACGGCCGGATTCGAGGCCGAGCAGCTTGGCGGGCCGGCTGGTGAGCAGGGCCAAGGCGTCGAGGATCTTGAGGTCCTCGCCATGCACGCGGGCGAGGGTGATGCCGAGCAGGGTCGCGAGGCCTACGCCGCCGGCCTCGGCCTGGGCGAAGGGCAGGCGCTTGTCGTCGGCGTCGCGCGGCTGGTGGTCGGAGGCGATGGCGTCGATGGTGCCGTCGGTCAGGGCCGCGACCACGGCCTGCCGGTCCGCCTCGCGCCGCAGCGGGGGCGAGAGCTTGGCATAGGTGCGGTAGTCGCCGATCGCCGTCTCGTTCAGGTCGAAATAGGGCGGGGCGGTGTCGCAGGTGACGTTCAGGCCCTCGTCCTTGGCGGCGCGGATCAGCGTCAGCGCCGCGCCGGTGCTGACATGGCCGAAATGCACATGCCCGCCGGTGAGCCGGGCCAAGGCGATGTCGCGCGCGACCAGGATCTCCTCGGCGGCGGCGGGGATGCCGGGCAGGCCGAGCCTCGTCGCGAGCTCGCCCTCGGTGGCGGAGCCCTGGCCGGCGAGGCTCGGATCCTCGGGGTGCTGGACGATCATGGCGCCGAAGGTGCGCGCATAGGACAAGGCGAGGCGCATGGTGCGCGCATTGCCGATGGCGCGGCTGCCGTCGCTGAAGCCGACCGCGCCGGCCTCGCGCAGGAGGCCGAATTCGGAGAGGTCCTTGCCCTCGCAATGCTTGGTCGCGGCGGCATAGGGCAGGAGGGTCAGGCTGCCGGTGGCCTCGCCGCGGCGGATGACGAATTCGACCAGAGCGGGGTCGTCCAGCGCGGGCTGGGTGTCGGGCAGCATCGCCAGGGTGGTGATGCCGCCGGCGGCGGCGGCCAGCGCGGCGGAGGCGATGGTCTCACGATGCTCGCCGCCCGGCTCGCCGATGCTGGCGCGCATGTCCACCAGGCCGGGGCAGAGGCAGGTGCCGGCCGCGTCCAGTGTGTCGGCGCCCTCGGCGGGCGCGCCCTTGAGGCTGGCGATCCGCCCGTCCTGGAGGAGGACGGAGCCCATCGCGTCCAGCCCGGAGGCGGGGTCGAGCAGGCGGGCATTGGTGATGAGCAAGGGCTTCATGCGAGGCGCTTTTCCATGAAGACGCGAGAATGGCCAGCCTGCTCGGCGCGATGCGTCTCGGCATAGCCCAGCCGCGTGTAGATCGCGACGTTCTCGACCATCTTCTCGTTCGTATAAAGGTGGATGCGGGCATGGCCGCGGCGGCGTGCCTCGGCCTCGACGAAGTCCAGCAGGCGGCGGCCGATCCCCTTGCCGCGAAAGGCGGGGGCGATGGCGATATTGTCCAGCATGAGGCCCTCGGCGGTGTCCTCCAGGACGAGGACGCCGGCGGCGACGCCGTCCTGCTCCTCGATCCAGGCCTGGCCGGCGGCGATGCGGGCGGCGTAGTCGTCCGTCATGGGCGCGGGCTCGCGGTCGAGCCGTTCCATGTAATGGGCATAGGCGTCCCGCACGAGGGAGCGCAGCAGCGTGGCCTCCTCCGCGCGAGCGAGACGCGGCATCAGGCGTTGCGCCGCAGGTCGCGCGAGAGGATGTCGAGCACGGCCATGCGGCAGGCCACGCCCATCTCCACCTGCTCGCCGATCACGCTGCGCTCGGGATCGTCGGCGATGGCGCTGTCGATCTCGACGCCGCGATTCATCGGCCCCGGGTGCATCACGATGGAATCGGGCTTGGCATGGGCCAGCTTGGCGGCATCCAGGCCGTAGAAGCGGAAATACTCGCGCGAGGAGGGGACGAGCCCGCCGCTCATGCGCTCCTTCTGCAGGCGCAGCATCATGACGACGTCGGCCCCCGCGAGGCCCGAGCGCATGTCGTGATGCACCTCGACGCCGAGGCGGGCGCATTCGGCCGGGATCAGCGTCGGGGGGCCGACCACGCGGACCCGCGCGCCCATGGCCGAGAGCAAATGAATGTTGCTGCGCGCCACGCGCGAATGCAGCACGTCGCCGCAGATGGCGACGACCAAGCTCTCCAGCCGGCCCTTGCGGCGGCGGATGGTCAGCGCGTCGAGCAGGGCCTGGGTGGGGTGCTCGTGCATGCCGTCGCCGGCATTGATGACAGCCGCGTCCACCTTCTGGCTCAGCAGCGCGGGCGCGCCGGACTGGGAATGGCGGATCACCAGCAGGTCGGTGTGCATGGCGTTGAGCGTGGAGGCGGTGTCGAGCAGCGTCTCGCCCTTGTTCACGCTGCTGTTGGAGACCGACATGTTGATGACGTCGGCGCCCAGCCGCTTGCCGGCCAGCTCGAAGCTGGTGCGGGTGCGGGTGCTGTCCTCGAAGAAGAGGTTGATCAGCGTGCGGCCCCGCAGCAGGTCGCGCTGGGTTTTCCCCTGGCGGTTCAGCAGCGCGTAGCTCTCGGCGAGGTCCAGCATCGCGGAAATATGCGGCGGCTCCAGCCCCTCGATCGCGAGGAGATGGCCGCTGGGGAGGATGGGGTAGGAGAAGCCGCTCATTCCCGCCAAGCCATCGGTCCGGTGCCTTTCAATGCTGCCGGGCGTCAATAGCGCGGCAGGGTGGAATCCTCCAAGCGGGGGCGAGTCGCGTCCAGCGCCGCCTGCAGCGTATAGGCCGCCGCCGCCGCGTCCACATTCGCCGCCCGGCGCTTGCGGGTGAGGTCGCCCTCCTCGATCATCGCGCGGTTCACCGCCGCGCTGGAGAGCCGCTCGTCCCACATGGCGACGGGCAGGCCCGTGGCCTCGGAGAGCGCCAGGGCCCAGTCGGTCGCCGCCTGGGCGGCCGGGCCGCGAGTCCCGTCCATGGAGAGCGGCAGGCCCACCAGCAGCCCGCGGGCGTCCTCCTTGGCGCAGATGGCCGATATTTCCGCCGCATTGGCCTTGAGCTTGCCCCGCTTGATGGTGCCGTAGGGGCTGGCGAGCAGGAGGGTGACGTCGCTGAGCGCGACGCCGACGGTCTTGCTGCCGGGGTCCAGCCCCAGCACCCGCGCATGGCGGGGCAGGGCTGCGCGGAGATCGGCCATGTTGAAGAGTGCCATGCGCGGCCTTATGGTCCGGCCCCTTCAAGAACGGAAGCATATGTGATGTCGCTCGATGCCGCGACGGTGCGTCGTGTTGCCAACCTGGCCCGGCTGCGCCTCGACGAGACCGAAGTCGAAAAACTCCAGTCCGAACTCAACGGCATTCTGGGCTGGATCGAGCAATTGCAGGCGGTCGACACCGACGGGGTCGAACCCATGTCCGGCGGCTCGCCCATGGCCGTGGCGCTGCCCTGGCGGCAGGACGCCGTGACCGATGGCGGCCAGGCCGACGCCGTCCTCCGCAACGCGCCCGATCGCGAGGGCGAATATTTCGGCGTGCCGAAGGTGATCGAATAATGCGTCCCACGGATTACACCATCGCGGAGGGCCTGCGCGCCCTCGACAAGCGCGAGATCAGCTCGGTCGAGCTCACCGGGGCCTATGTGAAGGCCATTGAGGCGCATAACCCGCGCCTCAACGCCTACATCACGGTCACGGCCGAGAAGGCGATGGAGGCCGCGCGCGCCTCCGACGACCGCCGCGCGAAGGGGCAGGTCGGGGCCTTGGAGGGCATCCCCCTCGGCATCAAGGACCTCTTCTGCACGGAGGGCACGCGCACCACGGCCGCCAGCAGGATCCTCGGCGATTTCGTGCCGCCCTATGAGAGCACCGTCAGCAGCAAGCTCAAGGCCGACGGCGCCGTCTTCCTGGGCAAGTTGAACCTGGACGAGTTCGCCATGGGCTCGGCCAATACCACGAGCGCCTTCGGCCCCGTGGAGAACCCCTGGTCGCGCGCCAATGACCCCACCAAACGGCTGGTTCCGGGCGGTTCGTCCGGCGGCTCGGCCGCGGCGGTGGCCGCGCGCCTCGCCATGGGCGCGACCGCGACCGACACGGGCGGCTCCATCCGCCAGCCGGCGGCCTTCTGCGGCGTGACCGGCATCAAGCCGACCTATGGGCGGTGCTCGCGCTGGGGCGTCGTCGCCTTCGCCAGCTCGCTCGACCAGGCGGGACCGATCGCGCGCAATGTCGAGGACAGCGCGATCCTGCTGCGCAGCATGTCCGGCTTCGACCCGAAGGACAGCACCAGCGCCAACCTGCCGGTGCCCGACTTCGCCGCCGCCTGCACGCGTTCGGTGAAGGGCATGCGGATCGGCGTGCCGGCCGAATACACCATGCCGGGCCTGGCGCCCGAGATCGAGGCGCTGTGGCAGCAGGGCCTCGCCTGGCTGAAGGATGCCGGCGCGGAGATCGTGCCGATCAGCCTGCCGCACACCAAATACGCGCTGCCGACCTATTACGTGGTGGCGCCGGCCGAGGCCTCCTCCAACCTCGCGCGCTATGACGGCGTGCGCTTCGGCGCGCGCACGGTCGAGCGCGATTCCGACCTGCGCGACCTCTACGAGCGCACCCGCGCCGCGGGCTTCGGCGCCGAGGTGCGCCGGCGCATCATGATCGGCACCTATGTGCTGAGCGCGGGCTATTACGACGCCTATTACCTGAAGGCGCAGAAGGTCCGCGCCCTCATCGCGCGCGACTTCGCCGAGGCCTGGGGGAAGGTGGACGCCATCGTCACCCCGGCCACGCCGAGCTCGGCTTTCCCGATGGACGAGCGCCAGGACGATCCGGTGACGATGTACCTCAACGACGTCTTCACCGTGACGGCCAATCTCGCCGGCCTTCCGGGCCTCGCCGTGCCGGCCGGGCTGGACGCGCAGGGGCTGCCGCTCGGCCTGCAGGTCATCGGCAAGGCCTTCGACGAGGAGACGGTCTTCGCCGTCGGCGCCGCGCTCGAACGCGCGGCGAATTTCACCGCCAAGCCGCAGGTGATGGCATGAGCTACACGCTGGATGGGGATACCGGTCCCTGGGAAGTCGTCGTGGGCCTCGAGGTTCACGCGCAGGTGCTGTCGGAATCCAAACTCTTCTCGGGCGCGGCAACGGCCTTCGGCGCCGAGCCGAACAGCCAGGTCAGCTTCGTGGATGCGGGCTTCCCCGGCATGCTGCCCGTCATCAACGGCGAGTGCGTGGCCCAGGCCGTGCGCACGGGCCTCGGCCTCAACGCGCAGGTGAATCTCTGGTCGCGCTTCGACCGGAAGAACTACTTCTACGCCGACCTGCCGCAGGGCTATCAGATCAGCCAGTTCGCGCATCCCATCATCGGGACGGGCGTGATCGAGATCACGCTCGGCGACGGCAGCACCAAGCAGATCGGCATCACGCGGCTGCATCTGGAGCAGGATGCGGGCAAGTCGCAGCACGACCAGCACCCCAGCAAGTCGTTCATCGACCTCAACCGCTCCGGCGTGGCGCTCATGGAGATCGTGAGCGAGCCCGATATGCGCAGCCCCGAGGAGGCCGGCGCCTATCTCACCAAGCTGCGGCAGATCGTGCGCTACCTCGGCACCTGCGACGGCAACATGGACGAGGGCTCCATGCGCGCCGACGTGAACGTCTCGGTGCGCAAGGCGGGCGAGGAATTCCGCACGCGCTGCGAGATCAAGAACGTGAACTCCGTGCGCTTCGTCATGCAGGCCGTCGAGGCCGAGGCGCGGCGGCAGATCGAGGTCTGGGAATCCGGCGGCAAGGTCGACCAGGAGACCCGGCTCTTCGACACGGCGCGCGGCACCACGCGCTCCATGCGCTCGAAGGAGGACGCGCATGACTATCGCTACTTCCCCGACCCGGACCTGCCCCCGCTGGTGCTGGAGCAGGCCTGGGTGGACGAGCTCAAGGCGAAGCTGCCCGAGCTGCCGGATGCGCGGCGCGCGCGCTACGTGGCGCTCGGCCTCTCGCCCTATGACGCGCATGTGCTGACGATCGAGAAGGAGACCGCGGCCTTCTTCGAGATCGTGGCCAAGGGGCGCGACGCCAAGGTCGCCGCCAATTGGGTGACGGGCGACTACTTCGCCGCGCTCAACCGCCTCAAGCGCGAGGTGGCGGACAGCCCGGTGAGTGCGGAGAACCTCGGCGGGCTGCTGGACCTGATCGCCGACGGCACGCTGTCGGGCAAGCTGGCCAAGGACGTCTTCGAGGCGATGCTGGAGGCAGACGAGCCGCCGGCGGAGATCGTCGAGAAGCGCGGCCTGCGCCAGGTGACGGATACGGGCGCGATTGAGGCTGCGGTGGACGCGGTGCTGGCGGCCAATGCCGACAAGATCGCGCAGTACCAGGCCGGCAAGGTGGGCCTCTTCGGCTTCTTCGTGGGGCAGACCATGAAGGCCATGTCCGGGAAGGGAAATCCGGCCCTGGTCAACGACCTGCTGAAGCAGAAGCTGGGCTGAGACGCGAAAGGGCCGGTCGCGCGCGACCGGCCCCCTGGCGATCCCTCAGCTGACGGAGGGGGCTTCGTCTTCCTCGTCCTCGTCCTCGTCGTCGAAGTCCAGGACGTCGGCGTCGCGGACGACGGCGAGGCAGGCGGCATAGGTCTCCAGATACCAGTCGCGGTCGCCCTCCGTGTCCTTGCCCTCGGCCACGGCGATCATGCGCAGCAGGGCCAGCGCCACGGCGGCATCGCTGTCGCCCTCGATCTCGATCTTCACATCAGACATGCTCTGGCCCTCCGGCTGGTGACGCGGCGCATCAGACGCCACGACCGGCGACAGGATGATCGCCGGATCATGACAATTCAACGCGAGATCCGGTCGATCAGCCGACTGTTGTGGCGTTCCGTCATGCCGGGGATGAGCAGGGCGTCGATCAGCCACCAGATGACGATGACGCCCAGCCCCACATAGCCGATCAGGATCAGCGTCAGCAGCATCGAGACGCCGAAGAGGGCCAGCATGAGCAGGCCCGATACCCAGCGGCCGAGATACATCCGGTGCACGCCGCCATAGCCCAGGAAGAACCAGAGCAGATAGGCGGCAACGACCGAGCGGCTGGCCGCGTCGTAGCGCATACGGGCGACCAGGTCGTCGAAGGGGCGGGTGGGCGTCTGCATCAGCGGATATCCTTCTGCGCGGTCGGAGCGCGGCTCTGCGGCTCGCCGGCCGGTGCATGGATGTTCGACCGCAGGGCGGCGGTCAACCGTGGGAGGGATCAGGGCTTGATCCGCACCATCGAGGAGACCACGCCCTCCCGCTGCATCATGGCGTATTTCCACTTCTGCCGCAGGCTGTTGAAGGTGGCGATGGGCATGCGCGCGTTGCGGAAGGGGCCGATCGCGGCCGAGCCCTCCGGGTCGTGGTAGATGACCTGGTTGCCGCTGTTCTCCGCCCCGATGATCACCGAGGCATGGCCATAGGTCGCGCCATTCGCCTTGCTCGTCTTCATCCAATAGAAAAAGATCGGGCCGGCCTTGCGCAGCAGCGTCTCGAGGCCGGCGACGGTGAAGTCCTGCGCGGTCTCGCAGCCCGGGACCGCCGCGAGATGTTCTCGCTTGGCCAGGGCCTCGTGTTCGCTGGTGAAGCCCTTCGCGGCGAGCGCCTTGCGCGCCTGGGTCTGGAAGGCGCCGTTGGAGCCGGTCGCGCTATGCCCGCCCGCTCCGTAGAATTCGGGTACCCCCAGCCGCGGCCCGGCCTCGAAATGATAGGCCAGCATCATGGCGCTGCAATACCAGCAGCCCGTGGGATCGTTCATCCCAGGTCCGAAATTGAGCTGCGAGACATAGGGAACATCGAGGTAAACGCTCATGCCATCCGCCCCACCCATGATTTGGAATGGGTGTAGCGGGGCTGCAGTAAGCGAAGCAATAAAACTTGTGTGACGGGGGCGGATACTGTTGCCCCGGCTGCGCCGTCATCGCAGCGGCCGGCTTTCCGGCCGGGGGTTTCCAGCCATAAGGTGATGCAAGCACCTGTCCCGGAAAAGGCCACGCCCATGACGATCGAACTGCACAGCTGGAATACGCCCAACGGCCGCAAGATCAGCGTGGCGCTGGAGGAGATGGGCCTGCCCTATACGGTGAAGACCGTGAATATCGGCAAGGACGAGCAGTTCGAGCCCTCCTTCCTGGCCTTCTCGCCCAACAACCGCATCCCCGCGATCAAGGATCCGGACGGGCCGGGCGGCCAGATGATCACCGTCTTCGAGAGCGGGGCGATTCTCTATTATCTCGCCGAGAAGACGGGGAAGTTCATGCCCAAGGATCTGCGCGGCCGTGTGGAGGTGATGGAATGGCTGATGTGGCAGATGGGCGGCTTCGGCCCCATGCCCGGCCAGGTGCACCACTTCCTGATGCAGCCAGAAGGGCCGGCGCGCGACTACGGCTTCAGCCGCTACCACAAGGAGACGAAGCGGCTCTACGGCGTGCTGGACCGCCGCCTGGCCGGCCGCGACTTCGTGGCGACCGCCGGCGAGCCGAGCATCGCCGATTTCGCGATTCTCGGCTGGGCCTGGCGGCACGAGCGGCATGAGGTCCCCTTCGACGACCTGCCGAATGTGGGCGCCTGGTACGCCCGGATGATGGCGCGCCCGGCGACGGCGCGGGGTTTCGAAGTGGCCCTCAGCTGAGAATCGGAGGGCGTCGTTTGACGGCGCCCGACCGTCCATGTATCAACCGCCTTGCATACGTCGTGTGAACTTCAAACCCTGAGGAGGGGTGGCCGAGTGGCCGAAGGCGGCGGTTTGCTAAATCGTTATACCCCTTAAAAGGTATCGTGGGTTCGAATCCCATCCCCTCCTCCAGTTCCCTTTCCCAGCTAGTCCCAGACCACCCCAAAACCCTTGATCTGCCGCCATTTTCTGGGCGATAGGGTTCTCGGGGCTTCCCACGTAATCCCGCCGCTGCCCGGTCATTCACCGGATACGATTCCGGGTATCGGTTCGGCGGCACCCGGGTATCGGGGAATGATCGGGGTGCTCACAGACAAGGCCATCAACACGGTCCGGAACATGGAGGCGCGTGGAGCGGAGGAAATTACGAGTAGCGCAGTGACGGTTCGGAAGGTGCAGCTCGCACTCGAGGCAGCCGGCGTCGAGTTCTTGAACCATGGCCAGCTAGGCGTCAGGCTGAGACCTAGCAGCTAACGAGGACCGCTCATGCCCAAAATGACAACTTGCGAGATCCGACAGGGCGGCGGGTGGCGAGTTTTCACTATCGAGGAAGCACTGGACGACCGAAACGGCGATAGGCGTTGCGCGGAATGTCATGGCCGGGTTCGCGCTCACAAGGAGGGCACAACCGGGCAAGGTGCGCATTTCGAGCACACGCGCGCCAATGTCGCTTGCAGCCTCAGCTCTTCGTGGGATGGGAAGAGCCGGCGACAACACAGTACACCGTTATCGTAGGTAGCGCGCCCACGTCATCTTCGTCGCAGAGAATGGTGAGGCGCCGGGGGTAGTATTGAGTTAATGAGACGGTGAAGGCCTAGTCACGCTGGTTCGGCATCTCAATTCAATCGACATCCCCGTGGAGAATCGCATGCCTCGTAGAATATCTACAATAGATTTTATCTTGCCGGCTTTGGTCATGTTGCCAGTTTTAATCATACAAGAAGTCATTCCTCTGGGTTTACTGACAGTATTAATAATGTGGATAACAGGAAAAATCACTGGATCCATAATTAATTGGAATTTAATGATTCATATAATTTCTATTGTTTTACTTGGGTATTATTTTCTAAATACGTTTATCAGAACAAGGCATGTATCTGCTAAGAAGTATAGTTTATTCCTCGTAAAGGCTGCCACAAAAAGGCCAAATCTTAGGCATCCAATTGTGAATGACGATGACATTAACGATACACCGTCAATCCGAGTCAGTAAAAAGATGGCTAGAAGTAAAATACAACTACAGTCGGCCGCTATTTCAGGATTGATTGTCTGGTCTGTGACTTTTTTTGTTTGGTTATATTCGGCAAGATCGTTGTGGCCGCAGAATTTCAGTTGTTTAGATTGTTCGACATTCATGTTTGGCCTGAAATCAATAATGGTTGGATCGATTAAAGATAGTTTGGAGGCTATCGGCATCGATATGTCGGGTATGAAATCAAATTCACGTTACGTCACTATGATTTCATTTATTGCGAATTTAATGTTTGCGACATTATTAATATCTAATATCAAAAAGTACCTTAGTTTGCGCAAACGATACAGGTACGTTCTGCGGCAATACGCGTTGACTTCGTAGCGGCGGCTCAGCCAGCCGGGGGAAAGGATGGCTAGGGTGCTATGACAGGCAAGCTCGCGACGCCTTTCGTCAACTCCCGCTGCGCGCTTCGAGCATGACACATGCCGCTTCCTGGGGCCTACTGCCGAAAATCGGGAGACGACAAGATGCGCAAGACCCTCCTCGCCGCGCCCCTAGCGCTGGTGGCCTGCGCTCAGCCGCCCGAGACTATCGCGGCCAGCTATGTTCCCGAAGTGACCTTCTACACCCTCTCCTGCCAGGACATCGGCAATGAGCAGCGCCGGGTGGACGTGGCGCTCGTGACCGCGTCGGCACAGCAGCAGCAAGCGCGCAGCAACGACATCGCGGGCGTCATCTTCCTCGGGTTGCCGATGGGCTCCATGTCCGGCCAGAACGTCGCGCCGCAAATCGCGCAGCTCCGCGGAACGCGAGAGGCCTTGGACCGTGCTGCCGTACGGGCCCGGTGCGGTGTGGTACCGTCGGCATAGTCGCGCTACATTTGCCAAGCCCTGGCCTCCACCTGGGCTTGGCGTTCCTTGCGCATCGGGCTTCGGTAGCGCGGGGGAATACAAGGAGTGGTCCTGCCCGATCGGACCATCGAGGGTGCCCTCCCTCGGCCAGAGCAATTCGCGGATTGGGGGCGCATTGTGGGGCGCGCACCTATTTTCATATAATAGATGAATTATTCCAGACAGTTACATGGTATGTAAGTCGGACATCTCCTCCTCCAGTTCCCCTTCCCAGACCACTCCAAACCCTTGATCTGCCGCCGTTTTCCACGAGAGAAGGTTCTCGCCGGAACGCTGATGCGTCAGAACGGCGGCATCGTCATTTGTGCAGGGCCAACAGCGGCGCGTCCTCAATCGGAAGGGCCGCCCCCCGCCCGTGCGGCGCGGTAACGGCTTCGTCCATCATGTCCTGCCACATCCAGAGAATCCCGATTGCGCTGAGGAGCACCGTTCCGAGATGGGCGCTCTTGGCCGCCAGGCAGGCTGCGCCGGCAACGGCCAGGACCGCGCTCCATACCATTGGGTTGGTTTTGACGCTTCGGAGACCCGCTCCGAGAAAGCCGTTGATGGTCGAAAAAGGACCTGAGGCGGTTGAATTATTCATTTTTATTGATCCCTTGTCCGATTTTTTAATCTATCGGATTGCCCTTAATTGGGATTAATATTTTAATATTCAAGGGATTGCAGAAATAATACCCGTAAATTTCCTTGCGCAAAAAGAATATATTTATATTGTTTCGAAATCGAAATTCATGGATATTCGTCGCCCAAAGCGACAGTGGCGGATCACCACGAAGCCGTCACCGAGGGATCCGTTCAGCCCCCGGCGCGCGCTCTTTCGCCTGGGCCGCCGGGCCCAGGCTGAAACGACGCCAGTCCATCAGACCGGAAGACCGACCTAATTCTTCTGCACGTTCCAGAACACCGGCACCGGGCCCTTCAGCAGCCCCGTGATGTTCCGCCGGAAGGCCGCCGGCGGCATATACTGGCCGAGCGGGATGAAGGGCACCGTCTCGAAGGACCGCTGCTGGATCGCGCGGTCCAGGCGCTGCTGCTCGGCCTCGTCGGTGCTGTCCATCCAGGCGTCGCGCATCGCCTCCACCTGAGGATCCTCGGGCCAGCCGAACCAGGCGGCCTGGCCGTTGCCGCGCAGGTTAGTGGCGTTGATGGGATCGCGATATTCCGCCGCCGGGAAGCCCGAGGGGAAGAGCGACCATCCGCCCTTGTCCAGCGGCTCGCGGCTGGCGCGGCGCTGCACTACCGTGCCCCAGTCCATCGACTGCTCGTCGATGTTGAAGCCCACCTCCCGCAGGCTGGCCGCCACCACGCTGGTGACCGCGTGGTAGAAGCTCTGGTCGGTCGGGTGCATCAGCACGACCCGCTCCCCCGCATAGCCGGTGGCGGCGAGCATGCGCTTCGCCTCGGTCAGGCTGGGCCGGTTGAGCACCGCCTCCATGCCGGCGTCGTTCGCCGAGGGCGTGCCGGGCAGGAAATAGCCGACCGGCGCGCGAAACAGCGAGCGGTCCTCGCCCATCGCGGCCGTCATGCAGGCCACCTGGTCGATCGCCGCCATCATCACCCGGCGGATCGCGGGGTTGGCGGTGGGTCCCTGCAAGCTGTTGGGCCGCATCGCGCCGAAGGTGCCGTAGCTGTCCAGCACCTCCACGGTCACGCCGCGGGCGCGGCGCAGCAGCGGCAGCAAGTCGGGCAGCGGCTGGTCGATCCAGTCGACCTCGCCGTTGATCAGCGCGCTGCTCGCGGTCGCGGGGTCGGGAATGAAGCGCCACTCGACGCGGTCGACCATCACGCGATAGCCGCCGGCGCAGAAGCTCGCGGGCTCGTCGCGCGGCTTGTAGCGGTCGAATTTCGCGAAGACCGCGCGGCTGCCGGGCACGTATTCGTCGGCCACCCAGCGGAAGGGGCCGCTGCCGATGAATTCCGGCACCTGCCGATAGGGATCGGTCAGGGCCAGCCGCTCGGGCATGATGACCGGCGTGGGCTGCGTCCGCGCCAGGGCGTAAGGCAGGGAGGCGAAGGGCTTGCTGAGGCGGAAGATCAGCGTGCGGTCGTCGGGCGCCTCCAGCGCGTCGAGCCGCGCCTCGATGGTCTGGCCGACCAGATCGCGCTTCATCCAGCGACGGATGGAGGCGACGCAGTCGCGCGCGCGCACCGGTTCGCCGTCATGGAAGATCAGCCCCTCGCGCAGCCGCATGGTCCAGCGCTTGCCGCCGTCCTCGACCCGATGGCCTTCGACCATCTGCGGTTGGGGGGTGAGCCGCTCGTCGCGGCCGTAGAGCGTCTCCCACAGCATGGCGCCGGCGTTGCGCGTGACGACGGCCGTGGTCCAGACCGGGTCGAGCGTGGCCATGCTGGCCTGCGGCACGTGGATCAGGGTTTTGGGCTCGGCACTCAGGGCGGGGGCGGCAAGACGGCCGCTGGCCGCCACGGCCGCGACTGCTCCCAGGAGCAATGGACGACGTTGCATTCGCATTTCCTCGCAGCGCCCTCATTAACGGCTGGGGCATTGATCGAAGGAGCCTAGCACGCAGCGTCGTCGGACAAAGCTTTTTGGCGCGGCGCGGCGCGCCGCCGGCAAAGCGCTAGATGGTATTGGCGCCGGCGGGCTGCTGCTTGCGGGGCGGCGGCTCGGGCGCAGGTGCGGGCCGTGGCGTGGGGTTGGTGTCAGGCCCGAAGGGTTGCGCGGGAACCGGGGCCGAGAAGGGCTGCGTGGGCACGGGAGCCGGTGGCGCGAAGGGCTGCGTCGCCGTTCCCGTGATGTCGCGCATGCACTGGGTAAAGGTCGAAAGGATGGCGTTTGTGCCCGTCAGGCTGATGTCCCAGGGTGCCTCGCTGCCGGAAGGGAAGCGCAGCACCATCCGGCTTCCGAGCCGGAACTGCTCGATGAAGCGCAGCATGGCATTCCCCGCGACGGTCCAGGAGATCCCGTTGCTCATCGTGTCGACATTGCCGGCCGTGGCCGTCCAGGCGGAGTTGGAGTCGACCTGGAGGGCGATCGGAATCTGGGCGCTGCGCGGGATGTTCCAGCTGGTCCGGAAGGCCTGGACCATCAGGAAGCGGTCGCCTCGCGCCCATTTGATGTAGAAGGAGCGGCCCGTATGGGTGTTGTTGATGGCGACGACGCACATCGGGACACCCGTCCCGGAACTGACGGTGCGTAGCGCGGTCCAATAGCCATAGCGCGCGAGGACGACCTGCTGAGCCTCGGCGATGGGCGCGAAAAAGACGGCGCATGCGACAGACGCGCCCATGGTCCAGATCCTCACGGCAGCTCCACCCCTGATCGGACGTGAAACCTAGGCAAGAATCCCAGCGAGGGCGATGGTCCCCTGGCCTTGGTGCTACCTGGGGAAATCCCTTAGTCGGGACCGAGCGTCCGGGCGGGCACGATCAGCGGCGCGGGCGCACATTCCCCGCCAGGAACTTCTGCACGTAAAGCTGCCGCGCACGTTCCATATGCGTCACGGACAGATGCTCCAGCGCCGCGCGGTCGCTCGCGCCCAGGGCCTGGACCATGGCCTCGTGCTCCTCGCAGGCCTGCGCCAGCGCGCCCGGGTCGGCGGCGCCATAGGCGCGCGCGGGAAAGCTCAGCCAATCGTGCAGGCGGATGGATTCCGCGAGATAGGGATTGTCGCAGAGCCCGAAGATCGCGCGGTGGAAGGCCATGTTCTCGCGGTGGATGCGGATCAGGTCGCCGCTGCGCGCCGCCGCAGCATGCGCCTTCATGGCCGCCGTCACCTCGGCCAGGCGCGCGCGCGGAACAGGGAAGGGCGTGGCCAGGGCGGCGGCGCGGTGCAGCACGATGCGCATGGCATAGAGGTCGTCCAGCTCGGCCGCGGTGAAGAGCGGCAGCTCCGCGCCGCGATGGCGCGGTTTGGTCACGACGCCCAGGCGCTGCAGCTCCGCCAGGGCGGCGCGGACCACATGGCGCTTGGCGTCGTAATCCTCCATCAGATGGTCCTCGATCAGCCGCGTGCGCGGTAGGATCCGGCCGCGGATGATGTCGGTCTCGAGGGCGGCGATCACGGCCGCCACCTGGTCGGGCAGTTCGACGTCGCGTCCGATGCGGGACGGGGCCTTGGCGGCGGGGGCGGATTCCATATGATTATCAATAATCATATCGCCGCGATTGGCAACATCGACCCACTTTCCAGCCCGTCCCGATACGCGCAAACCCCTCCCGCCAGCATAAACCAGGGGAACGCCGCATGGACGCGCTACCGCCCTCCCTCACGGGAGAAGAACTGATCAGCACCGATCCCGCCACCGGCGAGATCGTAGGCCGCGTGCGCGTGACCACGCCGGGCGAGCTCGACGCGATGGTCGCGCGCGGCTGGCAGGCCTTCCACAATTCGGGCTGGAAAGCGCTGCTGCCGCATCGCCGCGCGCTCGTGCTGCAGGCCATCGCCGACGGCATCGCCGCCGAGAAGGAGGCGCTCGCCACCCTGCAGATGCGCGACAACGGCAAGCCGCTCGCCGAATGCCGCGGCATGGTGGAGAGCGCCATCGGCACCTTCCGCTACTATGCCGGTGTCTGCGAGACGATCGAGACGGATGTGACGCCGCAGCGCGGCGAATACGTCTCCTTCACCGTGCTGGAGCCCTTCGGCGTCGTGGCCTGCATCACGCCGTGGAACTCGCCCATCATGAACGACGCGACCAAGGTCGCGCCCGCGCTGGCGGCGGGCAATGCCGTGCTGCTCAAGCCCTCCGAGGATTCGCCGCTGCTCGCGCCCGAGCTCGCGCGCATCGCGCTGAAGGCGGGCCTGCCCGAGGGCATGCTGCAGGTCGTGCAGGGCCGCGGCGCGGAGATCGGCGCGGCGCTGGTGGCGCATCCTGACGTGCGCATGGTCAGCTTCACCGGCGGCACCGCCACGGGCCGCGCCATCGGGCGCACCTGCGGCGACAAGCTGATCCCCGTCGCGCTGGAACTCGGCGGCAAGTCCCCGCATGTGGTCTTCGCCGATGCGGATCTGGACCATGCGGTCTCCGCCGTGGTGGCCGGCATCTTCGGCTCGGCCGGGCAGTCCTGCGTGGCGGGTTCGCGCGTGATGATCGAGGAGAGCATCTACGACGCGGTGCTCGCCCGCATCGTCGAGCGCGCCAAGGCGCTGCGCGTCGCCGCGCCCGACGCCAAGGGCGTGGAGATGGGGCCGCTCGCCTCCTTCCACCACCGCGAGCGCGTCGTCGCCTTCGTGGACCGCGCGCGGGCCGAGGGTGGCCGCATCCTGTGTGGCGGCGAGGCACCGAAGGGCGGCGATTACGACAAGGGCGCCTATTACCTGCCCACGGTGATCGACGGCCTCGCGAACGAATCCCTGACCTGCCAGGAGGAGGCCTTCGGCCCCGTCCTCGTCGCGATCCCCTTCAAGGACGAGGCGGACCTGATCGCCCAGGCCAATGGCACGGCCTTCGGCCTGGCCTGCGGCATCTGGACCGAGAGCTTCAAGAAGGGCTGGCGCGTCGGGCGCGCCCTTGAGGCCGGCTCCGTCTGGATCAATACTTATAAACAATCCGTCACCACCACGCCTTTCGGTGGATTCAAGAACAGCGGGATCGGTCGCGAGAAAGGCATCGACGGCCTCCGGCTCTATGCACAGGTGAAAAGCATGTATTTCGGTCTGCACGAACAGCCCATGTCGGTGGCGCGCTAACATGGCGAAGAAAGAATCCGCTGCCGTCCCCGTGAAGGGCAGCAAGCTCATGGTCATCGGTGGGGCGAGCCTCGTCGGCTCCGCCACCGTGGACGAGATGCTGGCGCGCGGCGCGGCCGAAGTCATCATCTTCGACAACCTCTCCTTCGGCGGCCAGCCGAACATCGCGCATCTCGAGGGCAACCCGAAGGTGAAGGTCGTCCAGGGCGACATCCTGAAGCTGCACCAGCTGCTGAAGGCCACCGAGGGCGTGGACGGCATCGTCCACCTCGCCGCCTTCATGACGCTCAACTTCGACCGCGATCCCTGGGGCGGCATCGACGTCAACGTGCGCGGCGTCCAGAACGTGCTCGAGGCCTGCCGCGCCAACAAGGTGAAGAAGCTGATCTTCTCCTCCTCCAACGCGGTCTATGGCTACGGCCCGGGCGTGAAGGGCGATCTGATCGAGGGCGTTCCCTTCCACACCGAGGGCGCGCCCCCGGCCGCCATCCTCTATGGCGCCTCCAAGATCATGGGCGAGCAGCTCTGCCGCGACGCCTTCCGCAAGCACGGGCAGGACTACGTGGTGCTGCGCTTCTCGACCGTTTATGGCGAGCGGCAGCACTACCGCGCGGCCAATGCGCTCTACATCGTGGAGACGCATGACGCGATCAAGCGCGGCGAGCGCCCGAAGGTCATCGGCGACGGCAGCGAGACGAAGCACTTCGTCTATGTGGGCGACCTCGCGCGCGCCTGCTGCATGGCGCTGGAATCCACGAGCACCGACGTCGCCGTGAACACCTCGGGCCCCGAGCCGGTGACGACGCTGCAGCTGGTCACGCTGGTGGCCGAGCTCGCGGGCCGTCCGGACCTGAAGGCCGAGCTGGTCGAGCCCGATCCCACCAAGGTTCGCCTCACCTCGGGCGGCGCCTTCGAGATCGTGCACAAGGCCGCGAAGGACGCCATCGGCTGGGAGCCGAAGGTGACCATGCGCGAGGGCCTGGGCCGGCTGCTCGCCTGGCGCGATGCGGAAGCCAAGCGCAACGCCGTCGACTGAGAGACTTCGATGCCGGGCGGCTCGCCGCCCGGCACACCGCGCCCGCCGGCACTGCAAGGACGGGCAATTATCCCATGAGGAAACTGACATGAAGATCGCACGTCGCGGGCTCGGCCTCCTGGCCGCAGCCCCCCTGCTGCCCGTCGCCGCCCAGGCCCAGCCCGCCTTTCCGACGCGCCCCGTGCGGATGGTCGTGCCCTATCCGCCGGGCGGCGCCACCGACGTGATCGCCCGCATGATCGCCGAGAAGCTCTCCGCGCAATGGGGCCAGCCCGTGGTGATCGAGAACCGCGCCGGCGCCGGCACGACCATCGGCGCGGAGGTCGTCGCCCGTTCCGAGCCGGATGGCTACACGCTCTACGAGACGACCAGCGCGCATACGATCAGCAAGAGCCTCTATCGCAACCTCTCCTACGATCCGATCCGCGACTTCACGGCGATCACGCTGACGGCGATCATCCCGCTCGTCCTCGTCGTGGCCAAGCGCGTGCCCGCGACCGACCTCGCGAGCTTCGTCGCCTGGGGGAAGGCGCAGCCGCACGGCGTCACCTTCGGCACGACCGGCAATGGCACGGCGCAGCACCTGACCGCCGCGCTGTTCAAGCTGAAGGCCGGCGTGAATGCCGAGTTCGTGCCCTATCGCGGCGACGCGCCGCTCAACACCGACGTGCTGGCCGGGCTGGTGGACGCCTCCTTCTCCACGCTCTCGGCCGTGCTGCCCTACATCAAGAGCGGCGACATGAAGGCCATCGGGCTCGCGCACAACCGCCGCATGGACGCGATCGCCGACGTGCCGACCTTCGCCGAATCCGGCATGGCCGATTTCGAGGCCGCCACCTGGTTCGGCACCTTCGCGCCGGCCGGCATGACCAACGCGCTGCGCGAGAAGATCGCGCGCGACATCAGCGCCATCGTGGCCGAGCCCGCCTTCACCCAGCGGCTCGTCGAGATGGGTAGCGACGTCACCAACTTACCGCCGGCGCGCTTCGACCAGTTCATCGCCGCCGAGACGGCGCGATGGGCCGAGGCCGTGCGCGTCTCCGGCGCCACCGTGAACTGAGGACCGTCCGCATGACCGACACCGAACTTCTCGCGCGCTGCGGCGTCATCCCCGTCAGCACCTGGTGCGATGCGCTGGACCAGCTGCATGTGGAGGGCCTCGTGAAGGGGATTCCGATGCAGTCGGGCGCGGGCCGCATCTGCGGCTTCGCCACCACCGCGCGGCAGGTCCCCGGCCGTCTGCACGAGTTCGAGAAGGCGGAATTCGCCGTCGGGCGTCTGGTCGATGCGGCGCTGCCGGGCCGTGTGCTGATGGTGGATGTCGGCGGCCAGCCGATCTCCACCATGGGCGGCCTCGCGGCGACGGGGGCCAAGACCCAGGGCGTCGAGGGCGTGGTGATCGACGGCGCCTGCCGCGACGTGGACGAGATCCGCGCGGTCGGGCTCTGGCTCGCCAGCCGCCATGTCGCGCCCACGACGGGCAAGGGGCGGCTGAAGCTGCTGCCGATCGGCGTGCCGGTGATCATCGGCGGCGTGACGGTCGAGCAGGACGACCTCGTCGTCGGCGACGAGACGGGCATCATCGTCGTGCCGCGCAAGGTGCTGGAGGACGCGCTGCCGCGCGCGGAAAAGCTGCTGGCCGCCGACCAGGCCGTGGAAGAGCGGATGAAGGCGGGCATGACCTTCTCCGCCGCCGGCGCCGCCTCCGGCTATCTGCCGCCCGAGAAGGCGTGAGCATGACGGCCTCCCTGGTTCTGCAGCTCGCGCCGATCGGCCCGCTGGCCGACCGGCTGCTGCGCGAGGAGCTCGGCGCCGTCGCGCTCTGGGAGCAGGAGGCGGGCTGGCTCGCGCAGAACGGCGCGCGGGTGGGGCTGCTCGCCACCAGCGTTCGTCGCGGCTGCGATGCGGCCATGATCGAGGCTTTGCCGCAGTTGCGCGCCATCTCCAGCTGGGGCGTGGGCCATGACACGCTGGACGTGGAGGCGGCGCATGCGCGCGGCATCGCGGTGGCGAACACGCCCGACGTTCTCGATGACTGCGTGGCCGATCTCGCCTGGGGGCTGCTGATCGCGGCGGCCCGGCGCATCCCCGCCGGGGACCGCTACGTGCGGGCCGGCGAATGGACGACGCTCGGCGGTTTCCCGCTCACCACGCGCGTCTCGGGCAAGCGGCTGGGCATCCTGGGGCTGGGGCGGATCGGCAATGCCATCGCCCGGCGCGGCCAGGGCTTCGACATGCAGATCCGCTACAACGGGCGCTCGCCCAAGGACGTGGCCTATGGCTTCGAACCCTCGCTGACGGCGCTGGCGGCGTGGAGCGACTTCCTCGTCGTCGCCTGCGGCGGCGGGCCGCAGACGCACCACCTGGTCTCGGCCGAGGTGCTGGCGGCGCTGGGTCCGCGCGGCATCCTGGTGAACATCGGGCGCGGCTCGGTGGTGGACCAGGAGGCGCTGATCGCGGCGCTGGACTCCGGCGCGCTCGGCGGGGCGGGTCTCGACGTGCTGCAGGGCGAGCCGGGCGCGCCCGCAGCGCTGAGCCGGCACGACCAGGTGGTCATCTCCCCGCATGTCGGCAGCGCCACCATCGAGACGCGCGAGGCGATGGAGCAGCTGACCGTGGACAACCTCCACGCCTTCCTGCGCGACGGCCGCATGCTGACGCCGATCCCACCCATCCACTGACACTGATCCCCTTCGAGGTCACTGCATCATGAATATTCTCCTCCCTCGCCGTTCCGCGCTCATGGCCATGGCCGCCACCGGCCTCGCTTCCCCCGCACTGGCGCAGCCCCGCCGCTATCCCGACCGGCCGATCGAGCTGATCGTCGGCTTCTCGGCCGGCGGCGGCACCGACGTGACCGCGCGCACCTTCGCCCGCTTCCTGGAGAAGGAGCTCGGCGGCTCGGTCGTGGTGAACAACCGGCCGGGCGCTTCGGGCGAGATCGCACTCTCCGCCGTGGCGCGGGGCGCGGCCGGACGGACATATGCTGGGCATCACCAACATGCCGGGCCTGGTCAGCCTGCCGATCGAGCGGCGGACGCCGCAGTTCGGCCTCGACGACTTCGAATACGTGGCGAACCTGGTCTCCGATCCCTCGGCCTTCAGCGTGCCCTCCGCCAGCCCGATCCGCGACTTCGCCGATCTGATCGCCCGCGCGCGGCAGGCGCCGGAGACGATCAGCTTCGGCTCGACCGGCGTCGGCACGGACGAGCACCTCGCGCTCGTCATGTTCCAGGCGGCGGCGGGCGTGCGGCTGATCCACGTGCCCTTCCCCGGCGCCGGGCCCATGAGGACGGCGGTGCTCGGCAATCAGGTGCAGGTCTCGGGGCTGAACGTGGGCGAGGTGGCGGCCTCGCCGTCCGGCGTGCGGATGCTCGTGCAGGGCGGCGCGACGCGCTCGCCCTTCGCGCCGGACGTGACCACCTTCAAGGAGGCAGGGCTGGACGTGACCATGAGCTCCGAGCGCGGGATCGTGGTGGCCAAGGGCACGCCGGCCGATGTGGTGGCGCGGTTGCGCGAGGCGACGGCCAAGGTCGCCGCCGACCCGGCCTTCCACGAGCAGTGCCGCGTACAGTTCACCGAGATGGATTACCTCGACGGACCGGCCTGGCGCGAAAGGCTCGCCCAGGCCGACCAGCGCCTGCGCGAGATGTGGCAGCGCCAGCCCTGGTCCGAGGGGTAACTCCCTCTCAGGGCTGCCCGGCGGCCTGGATGTCGATGCAGTGGCGCAGGACTTCCGCGCCCGAGACGTTCCAGGTCGTGATGCCGCCCACCATCATCACCTGGGTCAGGCCCTCCGCCAGCTCGGGCAGGGTCAGGCCCAGTTTCATCGCGGCGGCGGCGTGGTTCCGCGCCCCGGTGGTCTGCCCCGCGAGAACGTCCAGCAGGGCGAAGATCAGCTCTTTCGTCTTGAGATCCAGCGCGCCGCCATCCGCCCGGTCGCGCATGACGAAGGATCGCGTCAGGCCATAGCCGGCGAAGGCGCCGGGCGCGTGCTCTGCCATCAGCGCGAAGTTGGGCGGGAGCCGGCCGAAGGTCGACATGAAGCTGGCGACGCCCTGCTGGATCGCTTCTTCGGTGATGTCGGTCATGCTGCGGCTCCGAGTCCTGTGGGGCGTCAGGATGGAGGCTTACCGCGGGAGCGTCACCCCGGCCGTGATGAGGGCCGCGCGGGGGCCTCGGCCCGCCGCGCGATCCTTTACCGGTCTCAGTAGGTCAGCATCACGAAGCAGTTGCTGGTCTGCGGCGCGGCGGCGTCGGGGAAACAGCCGCTCGTGAAATCGGCCATCACGCCGGAGCGGCCATGGCTGGAAATGACGGTCATGGCGCGGTCGATGTCGGGCGTGTTGGCGGTGGTCAGGACGCGGCGCATGTCCGTGAGGAAGGCCGGCTCGGCGGTGTCGGCGGCGTTGTAGCGGATCGTGGTCAGGGTCCGGTACTGAGAGATGCGCGCATCCTTGGTGCCCAGGCGAATGGTGCAGTTGCGGGTGCCTTCAGGCTGGGCCGGCTGGCAGCTTCCCTGCTTGGGCAGCGCCTCCATCATGGCCCGGCGCGCCGCGGGATCGATGCTGCTGCCGCCGGGAAGGGTCGCGCAGGCGGTCGCGAGGAAGAGAGCGGGAAGGACGAACAGGCGCTTGAGCATCGATGCCTCCAGAGGGCGGTAAGTTTCAACGGAGCTTAGAGGAAAAAGGATGGCCAGAGGAGGGCAAGGGCCAATGGCGCGGTATTCGGGCGCGACCGGAACGAGACGGCGCGAAAAGGCGACGGATCCGATGTGACCCGCCAGCCCAATCGGAGGTGCCCTCAGGCCGCCTTGGATGCCGTCCGCGCGGCGAGCTTCTCTTCCTCGGTCCAGATCTTGCGCTCGCGCTTTTCCTGCGGCGGCTTGATCTGCTTGACCGCCCCGCCGCCCAGCACGGGCGGGCGCAGGGTCGAGTTCCGCGCCGCTTCGGAATGCCACGGGTGATCGGCCTGCACGGTCAGGGCGCGCCCGATGTCCCGCTCCACCTCCCGCAGCCAGGCCCGCTGCTCGGCGTCGCAGAGCGTGATGGCGAAGCCGCTGCGTCCCGCGCGGCCGGTGCGGCCGATGCGGTGGACATAGCTCTCCGGCAGGCTCGGCAGGTCATGGTTGAAGACATGCGTGACGGTATCGACGTCGATGCCGCGCGCGGCGATATCCGTCGCCACCAGGACCTGCACGGTCCCCGCGCGGAAGGCGTCCAGCGCGCGCTCCCTCTGGCCCTGGGACTTGTTGCCGTGCAGGGCCTCCGCGGTGATGCCCGCCTCGGTGATGAAGGCGCAGACGTCGTTGGCGATGTTCTTCTGCAGGGTGAAGACCACGGCCTGGCCGATCCCCGGCGTCCCCAGCAGCGCCAGCAGCGCCGCCTTCTTGTCGGCCGCGTCGACGAACATGACCGACTGCTCGATCCGATCGACGGTGGTCGAGGGCGGGGCGATCTCGACCTTTGCGGGGTCGCGCAGCAGGCTCTCGGCCAGGGAGGCGATGGATTTCGGCATCGTCGCCGAGAACAGCAGCGTGTGCCGATCCTTCGGCAGCGTCGCGACGATGCGCTCGATCGGCTTGGCGAAGCCCATGTCGAGCATCTGGTCCGCCTCATCCAGCACCAGGGCTTCGAGCTGCGACAGGTCGCAGAGGCCCTGCTCGATCAGGTCCAGCAGCCGCCCCGGCGCGGCCACGATGATGTCGACGCCGGCCTTGAGCGCATTGACCTGATGGAACTGGCTGACGCCGCCGAAGATCGTCGTCACGCTCGGTTGCAGATGGCGTCCGAAGCTCTCGAAGCCGGCGGCGATCTGGGAGACCAGTTCGCGCGTGGGCGCCAGGACCAGGACGCGGGCGCCGCCCTCGGGCGCCGGGCGGGGAACCGCGGCGAGGCGATGCAGCAGCGGCAGCGCGAAGGCGGCGGTCTTGCCCGTGCCGGTCTGGGCCATGCCCAGCAGGTCGCGGCCCTCCAGCAGCATGGGGATCGACTGGGCCTGGATCGGGGTGGGCGTGGAATAACCTTCCTCGGCCAAGGCGCGCAGGAGGGGTGGCGCGAGGGAGAGGTCGGCGAAGGTCATGGACATGGTTAAAGCGGCGCCTCCGGCGCTCGATCAGGCTGTGCCGCCTTAGGCTTCGCGGGTTCGGAAAAAGCGGGGCTTTACGGGCGATGCTGCACTGCGTCAACGCGGAGGGCTGGGCCAGTCATCGCCGTGGAGAGCCGGCATGCCGTTGCCGCGTTCCGGTCTGCGACGCGGGAGCGGACGATCGCTCAACCCGGAGCCGTGCGCGGCCCATGACGGTCGCGGGCTGGCCGGAATGAAAAATCCTGCAGGGGTGAAATTGGCTGAAATGGCGGAAAGGGTGAGACTGGTTATCAATGGTCTCTGCGCACCCATCGGGCAGCTCCTTGTGCAGGGGCAGCCCGACAGATGGCGATGGATCACTTCGGCCCGTTGACCTCACGCGCGGAGCGTATCGGCGGTGAGGGGAACCCAAAATCCTCCGTGTCGCCCAACCAGGACAACCTCCGCTGCGCGTTCTCAGCGCAAATCTCTACGTCAACCGAAATGCAGTAAAGCGCATTTACCAACGCCTGCATGGCGTCCTCACCGCCAAATCGCCCCTTTCGGTTCGTCAGAGGGCCTGTAATCTCATAAGCGCAGAACCAGGACCTGCCCTCCGGCGCAAGCTTCGGACGGCCAATCCTGATATGGAATTGTGGCTTGCCATCAACCTCCATGATCCTGGAGGCGATGACGTCGGTGAGGTCGTCATTGGGGATGCTGGGCATCTGAGTTATCTCCCGATTACAAGCGGCGGGATGTAAGCACCGCGACCACATTGCGCGTAACGTTCCATGGCGCTGGCCCAGCACGACCGCCTTGATCCTGACTGCCTCAAGCCATCGCAGACCAGCTGATCACGCACAAGCTGCGCGTCGCAGGCAGCACTTCTTCGGTAAGCGATGGCGATAGAGCTACCGGCGTCTTCCCTCTCCTCTCCTGGGGGATCACTACGCGTATGGGCTGAGACGGTCACGGATTTGCCGTCTACGGTTCTGACGTAGCTCCGCACATGCACGAGGCTGCCTTCGCTCCCGACGATCGAAGGCATCGATGCGCCGCTTGGGCTTGCGTCATTACCCCGCAGAGGTCTTCCGGTGAGGGTCGAGAGGCGTTGCGCATTTCCCATTCGGTCTGGAATTGCAGCAGATGAAAGCCCACCCATGAGAGGTCTCCGTGTCCGAAGAGACATCCTGCACCATTATAGGAAAATAATCAAGAACAAAACAGGAACTTAGTGGCATCGCCTGCGAAAACCTCCCCCTACGCTTTCCGCATAGAGGCAAGTGACGGCCGCTCGTACCAATAACCCTACCGGCTGGCGCGGCCGAGGGCCGTCGCCATGAACGAAAATCGCCGTATGGAGCCAATGAGCGGAGTGAATTCCATTACCTAGGTTTCGCTCACCTTCGCTTGGGGACGAGGGGCTGCGCGAACCGGAGCGAAAAACGGCGAAGCGGAGCGAAATTCTGATAAATGGCGGACAGGGTGGGATTCGAACCCACGATAGGCTTTTGACCTATACGCACTTTCCAGGCGCGCGCCATCGACCACTCGGCCACCTATCCAGCGCGGCGTCTCCATAGGGGCACTCATTGCCCGCGGCAAGCGCCCCGGCCGAAAATTCCGCAGCGACGGGTTCGCTGGACGCCGCCGGCCCGGGGCGCGAAGATCGCGGGCACCTTCGGCGGCCGGTAACCTTCCGGCCCGCCACAACGTAAGGGGAGCGATGTCCGGCCCGCGTCGATCCAGGCAGCCCCTCGGGGCGTGCCCTCCGATCGTCCTGCGCCGCGACGGGGCAAATATGGATTCGCGATGTCGCCGAATTGCCTTCCCTTCTCCGGCCTGGTTCCCCTCAGCGTGAGCGGGGCGGAGGAGCGCACGGCGCGCGACGCCCGCTGGGCCGGTCTCATGCAGGCCGCCCAGGCCGGCGATTCGCGGGCCTATGAGGCGCTGCTGCGCGAATGCCTTCCCCTCCTGCGCGCCATCTGCCGCCAGCGCCTGCGCGAGCCGGCCGAGGTGGAGGACGCCGTGCAGGACACGCTCCTCACCCTCCATCGCGTGCGCCACACCTACGACCCCGCGCGCCCCTTCCGCCCCTGGATCGCCGCCATCGCCGACCGCCGCGCGCTCGACCGCCTGCGCGGCCTGGCGCGCCGCCGCGGCCGGGAGGCGGATCTCGAGGCGGCCGAGCATGTCGGCGTGAATGGCGATGCCGAGGCGCGCCTGCTCTCGGCCGATCTGCGCGGCGCGCTGAAGGGCCTGCCCGAATCGCAGCGCACGGCCCTGCAGCTCACCAAGATCGAGGCGCTCTCCCTCGCCGAGGCCGCCGAGCGTTCGCGCATGTCGATCGGCGCGCTGAAGGTCGCGACCCACCGCGCCGTGCAGTCGCTGCGCCGCAAGCTGGGGGGCGAGGCATGAGCGAGCCGACCGAGGACCTCGTCTGCCGGCTGGCCTGCGGGCTGCGGCCGGTGCACCGGCTGCCCTCGCCGCTGGTCCTGCTGGGCCTGTGGAGCGGCTTCTGCGTCGGCGTGATCCTGCTGGCGCTGTGGATGCTGGGCATGCGCCACGACCTGCTGAACGATCCCATGGGCCGTGTGGACGTGTTCCACATCGTCACCGCCGGGCTGGTGGCGCTGCTCTCGGGCTTCGCGGCCTTCCAGCTCGCCTTGCCCGATCGTGACCGCCGCTGGGGCCTGCTGCCGCTGCCGGCCGTGGCCGCCTGGTTCGCGGCGATGGGGATGGGCTGCGTCTCGGACGTCGAGCGCCTGGGCTGGGCCGGGCTGGATCTGGGCGTGAGCCTGCCCTGCCTCGCCTTCATCATCGGGCTCGGCCTGCCGATGGGGCTGGGGATCATGTGGCTGACCCGCCATGCGGCCCTGCTGCGACCGGTGCCGGTGGCGGCGCTCGGCGGCCTGTCGGCGGCGGCCTTCGCGAGCATCGGCCTGACCCTGGTGCACGAGCTGAACATGACCATCATGGTGCTGGTCTGGCACGGCATCGCCATGACGACGGTCACGGCGGTGGTCGCCCTGGTGGGGCCGCATCTGATGTTGCGGGCCGGCGGAGGGGATTCCTCGCGAGCCGGCTGAGGGCATTGGCGTTTGCCTGGCGGCGCGGCATCGTGGCCGCAATCACCAAACAGGAAACGCCATGGCCCGCTTCACCGAGCTCACCCCCGCCACCATGAATCCGCGCCAGCGCGAGGTCGGGGAGAATATCGGCTCCGGCGCGCGCTCGGGCATCAAGGGCCCGTTCCCGGCCTGGCTGCACAGCCCGGAGATGGCGGATGCCATGCAGCGCGCCGGCCGCTTCATGCGCTGGGACAGCAGCTTTCCCGCGCGCCTCTCCGAGCTCGCGATCATCATCACGGCCAAGGCCTATAACGCCCGCTACGAGTGGTTCGCCCATCTGCCGCTGGCGCTGAAGGGCGGGCTTGCCCCCGCCATCGCCGAGGCGGTGCGCCTCGGCCAGGAGCCCCAGGGCATGGCCGAGGACGAGGCCGCGGTCCACCGCTTCTGCACCGAGCTGCATCGCGACAAGGACGTGAGCGACGCCGCTTTCGACAAGGCCAAGGCCCTCTTCGGCGAAAAGGGCGCGGCCGAGCTGCTGGGGATCTGCGGCTATTACGTCGCGGTCGGTCTCACGCTGAACGTGGCGCGGGTGCCGCTGCCGGAGGGCACGCCCGATCCTTTCGGGTGAGAGCTTGGCCTAGCGCCGGCTGAGGATCTCGTTCCCCGCCATCCCGGCCGCGGCCGAGACCCGCCTCAGCCTGGGCAGGCTGCCCAGGCGCCGCAGCACCTCCTGCGGCGGGACGGTGAAGTTGGGCCCGGACAGCACGGCCAGGGCCCGCGCCTCGCTGCCCGCGCGCAGGGCCTGCGAGGCCTGGCGCAGCAGGGTCTCCACATCCGCGTTGGACGCCGTGAGCGAGATGCCCAGCGCGTTGCGCATCTCGGCCACGGCCGCCTGGAGCTCCTGGATGGTGGCCGGATTGACCCGGAAGGACCAGATCGGGTCGTCGCGCAGGCTTCGGGCCAGGAATTCGAGTTGCGCCGCCGCGATGGCTGCCCCCGCGGGATCGCCGTCCCAGCGGGAGGTGTCGCCCAGCATCCGGGTGGCGTTCAGGCCCGCGCCCCGCACCGGATCGCCGATTCCCCAGATGTAACTCTGGGCGGGATCTTCCGCGCAGGCCGCGGCAAGGAGGGGGAGGGAGAGGAGGGCGCGGCGTTTCATGGCGTCATTCTGTCACGTCGCATCTTGCCCGTCAGCACGCACGCTGTCACACACCCCCACGGGATGAATGATACTGCTAACCCGTTCTCGCCGCCTGGCCTCCTTCCGGCCGGGCTCATGGATCTGCTCCCGCCCGAGGCGGAGCAGGAGGCCGCGCTTGTCGAAGCGCTGATGGAAGGCTTTGCCCGCTACGGCTACGAACGCGTGAAGCCGCCTCTGCTGGAGTTCGAGGAAGGCCTTCTGGCCGGATCGGGCGCCGCGGTGGCCGAGCAGACCTTCCGGCTGATGGACCCCGTCAGCCAGCGCATGATGGGCCTGCGCGCCGACACCACCCCCCAGGTCGCCCGGATCGCGGCGACGCGCCTGGGCCTCCAGCCCCGCCCCCTGCGGCTCTGCTATTCCGGCCAGGTGCTGCGGGTGCGCGGCTCCGAGCTCGCGCCCTCCCGCCAGCTGCCCCAGTCCGGCATCGAACTGATCGGCGGCGCGGCGCCGGAGGCCGATGCCGAGGTCGCCTTGGTTGCGGCCGAGGCGCTGGCCCGCGTCGGCGTCACCGGCATCACGCTCGACGTCACCCTGCCGCGCATGGCCCATACGCTCCTCCACGCCGCGGGGATCGGCGCCGCGCTGACCGACCGGCTGGTGCACGCGCTGGACCGCAAGGACGCCGCCGCCGTCGCTTCCCTGACGGAGGGCGCGGGGCCGATTGCGGCCCTGCTGCCCCGCCTCCTCGCGGCGGCGGGACCGGCGGCCCAGGCCATCGCGGTGCTGCGCGAGGCCGATCTGCCCGAGGCCGCCCGCGCCATCGCCGAGAACGCCGCCAGCGTCATCGAGGCCATCGCCGCCCGCGCGCCGGGCCTTCGCATCACGCTGGACCCGGTGGAGTTCCGCGGATTCCAGTATCACGTGGGCGTCGCCTTCACGATCTTCGGGCCCGGCCAGGTCGGCGAGCTGGCCCGTGGCGGGCGCTACCTCTCGGTCAATGACGAGCCGGCCACCGGCATGACCCTCTATCCCGACGCGGTCCTGCGGGCGGCCCCACCGGCCCCCTCGCGTCCGCGCTGCTTCCTGCCCATGGGCACGCCCGCCGCCGCCGGCGCGGCGCTGCGCGACCAGGGGTATTCCACCGTGGCCGCCCTCTCGGCCACGGACCAGGCCGGCGCTTTGCGCTGCACGCATTCCTGGGACGGCCAGAGCGCCGTCTCGATCAAGAAAGGTTCCGTCTGATGGCCAATGTCGCCGTGATCGGCGCCCAATGGGGCGATGAAGGCAAGGGCAAGGTGGTGGACTGGCTCGCGAGCCGGGCCGACATCGTCGTGCGCTTCCAGGGTGGGCATAATGCGGGCCACACGCTCGTCGTGGGCGACACGACCTACAAGCTGTCGCTGCTGCCCTCGGGCGTGGTGCGCGGCAAGCTGGGCATCATCGGCAACGGCGTCGTGCTCGACCCCGACGCGCTGCTCTCCGAGATCGAGAAGGTGCGCAAGCAGGGGCTGGACGTCGGCCCGCACAATCTGCGCGTGGCCGACAACGTGCCGCTCATCCTGCCGCTGCACCCGGCGCTGGACCGCGCGCGCGAGTCCGCCCGCGGCGAGGACAAGATCGGCACGACCGGCCGCGGCATCGGCCCGGCCTATGAGGACAAGGTGGGCCGCCGCGCAATCCGTCTCTGCGACCTCGCCGAGCCGGAGACGCTGAGCGCCAAGCTCGACGAGCTGCTGCTGCA
The DNA here is from genome assembly GCF_965227005.1 of Roseococcus sp. Lineage (NCBI taxonomy): Bacteria > Pseudomonadati > Pseudomonadota > Alphaproteobacteria > Acetobacterales > Roseomonadaceae > Roseococcus > Roseococcus sp. The sequence goes on along the minus strand of NZ_CBDDFJ010000003.1, from coordinate 136,528 downwards.
CCACAACTCGCTGCTGCGCGGCCTCGGCTCGCCGGAATTCGAGAAGCAGGCGCTGCTGGACGGGCTGCTGGCCCTCGCGCCCAAGCTGCTGCCCTATGCCGAGCCCGTCTGGGAGCGGCTGGACCAGGCCCGCAAGGACGGCAAGCGCGTGCTCTTCGAGGGCGCGCAGGCGGTCATGCTCGACGTCGACCACGGCACCTATCCCTATGTGACCAGCAGCAACACGGTCGCCGGCAATGCGGCGGCGGGCGCGGGCGTGGGGCCGGATGCGATCGGCCTCGTGCTCGGTATCGCCAAGGCCTATGCCACGCGCGTCGGCTCCGGGCCCTTCCCGAGCGAGCTCTTCGACGAGACGGGCCGGCAGCTTGGCGAGCGTGGCCGCGAGTTCGGCACGGTCACGGGCCGTCCGCGCCGCTGCGGCTGGTTCGACGCGGCGATGGTGCGCCAGGCCGTGAAGATCGGCGGCGTGAACGGGCTGGTGCTGACCAAGCTCGACGTGCTGGACGGGCTCAAGGAGCTGAAGATCTGCGTGGGCTACCGCGTGGACGGCGCCGTGCTGAAGCATCTGCCGGCCGCGATGAAGGCCCAGGCCAAGGCCGAGCCCATCTACGAGGTGATGGACGGCTGGTCGGATTCGACGCGCGGCGCGCGCAGCTATGCCGAGCTGCCGGCCCAGGCGGTGAAGTATGTGCGCCGCATCGAGGAACTGGTGGAAGCGCCGGTGATGATGCTCAGCACCTCGCCGGATCGCGACGACACCATCGCGCTCAAGGACCCCTTCGCGGGCTGATTCGCCCGGCCTGGGTTCGGGGAGGAAAGAATGTCGTTGCCGCGCAGGGCCATGCTGGCCCTACCGATGATGGCCACGCCGGCGCTGGCGCAATCGCGCGCCGTTCGGCTGGTCATTCCCTATCCGCCGGGCGGCGGCGCCGACCTGCTGGCCCGTGCCATCGCCGAGCAGATGACCGCGAACGGCCGGACGACGGTCGTGGAGAATCGGGCCGGCGCCTCCGGGGCCGTGGGCTCGCTTGCCGTGGCCCGATCCGCACCGGATGGGACCACGCTGCTGCAGGCCGATGGCTCTCCCATGTCCATCCTGCTCGAGGCCGGCCGCACCGCCTACAAGGCCGAGGATTTCGTGCCGGTGATGCGGATCGCGACCTCGCCTTTCGCACTCTCGACCCGTCCGGACGGCCCCTTGCAGACGCTGCAGCAGGTGGTCGCGGCGGCGCGCGAGGCGCCCGGCCGCCTCACCTATGCGACGCCCGGAGCCATGAGCTTCGCCCACATCGTGGCCGAGCGCTTCGCCGCGAGCGCCGGCATCGAGCTGCTGCACGTGCCTTTCCAGGGCACCGGACCCGCAACCGCCGCCGTCCTGAGCGGCCAGGTGGATCTGATCCCCGTGCCGCCCGCGCAGGTGCTCAGCCAGGGCAGCGGGGCGATCTTCCGCCCGATCGCCATCACCACCGAAGCACGGCATCCCCTGCTGCCGGAGACGCCGACCTTCCGTGAGGCCGGGACGGACCTCGTCTTCCTGGGCTGGCGTGGGATCTTCCTGCCGGCGGGAGCCTCGGCCGAGACCGTCCAGGCGACGGAGCGGCTGCTCCGGGACGCCATGGCCGGACCTGTCGTCCGGGCCGCCGTGCAGCGCATGGGCGAGACCGAGGCGCTGTTGGGCCCGGCGGAGTTCGCGACCTTCTGGGCGGAGGACCGCGCGGGCATCCGCGCCATCCTCCCCCGCCTGCCGCGCGAATAGGCCGCTCAGGCCTCGGCGAGCAGCGCGCCGACGTCCAGCCGGCGCGTGTACATCGTCATCTTGCCCTGCTCGTCCACCGGCCATTCCTCGCGGGGGCGGTCGCGGTAGAGCTCCACGCCGTTGCCGTCGGGATCGCGCAAGTAGAGCGCCTCGCTCACCCCGTGGTCGGACGCGCCTTCCAGCGCCACGCCCGCATCGCGCAGGCGCTTCAGCACGCCGGCCAGCGAGGCGCGGTCGGGGTAGAGGATTGCGACGTGGAACAGCCCGGTATGCCCCTCGGGCGGCGGCGTTCCGCCCAGGCTTTCCCAGGTGTTGAGCGCGATGTGATGGTGGTAGCCGCCGGCCGAGAGGAAGGCGACGCTCGGCCCCTGGATCATCACGTCCAGGCCCAGAAGGCCGTGCCAGAAGGCCAAAGCGCGGGGGATATCGGCCACCTTGAGGTGGACATGGCCGATGCGGGTCTCGGCCGGGGCTCGGTAGGCGGGGAGGTTCGTGTCCATGCCGGAAACATGCCATCGCGGCCCGTTGCAAGGCCAATCACCTTTGGAAATGACCGCGATCAGCGGCGGTTGGTCACCAGCCAGAGACCGGCGAAGACCAGCGCTGCGGCCGGCAAGGTGAGCGGGCCCATGCGCTCGCTGAAGATGATCGCGCCCCAGATCACCCCCATGATGGTGACGATATAGCCCGACTGGCTGGTGACCACGCTGCCGGCCGTCACCAGCAGGCGGAAGTAGAGCATATAGGCGACGGCGGTCATCACGGCCTGCAGGGGGATCAGCGCGTCGCCCCTGGTCTCGGCGTCGCCGGGGATGTGGAACTGCCCCATCGCCACGCCCAGCACGGCCATGAAGAGCGCGGCGGCGACGAGGGTTCCCGCCGCCGCGGCCACCGGCTGGGTGTCGCGCGGCGCCCATTGGACGCCGATCAGGTTCGAGGCCGCGTAGCAGGCCGGGCAGAGCGCGGCGAAGAGCGCCCAGCCGATCAGCGCGGGATCGGGCAGGGCGGCCCCCGGCGCCATAGCCAGGGCCACGCCCGCGAAGCCCAGCGCGGTGCCGAGGACGCTGCGGGTGTTCAGCCGTTCCTGGCCCAGCAGGGCCGCGCCGATCACCGTCAGCATGGGCACCAGCGGCATGAGCAGCGCGAAGAAGCCGGCCGGGATGTGCTTCAGCGAGGTATAGGCGACGAGATTGGCCATGGCGAAACCGGCGAAGCCCGCGCCCGCATAATAGCGCAGATGGATCCGGCTCACCGGGATGGCGATCCCTCGCGCCCGGCAGATCAGCCCCAGCAGCGTGGCCGAGCCCAGCGCCGCCCAGAAGCCGAAGCCCAGGCCGGGGACGCCCGCGGCCATGGCCGTTTTCGCGAGGGAGGGGGTGAGGCCCCAGATGCCGCCCAGGACCAGGAGACTCGGCAGGGTCCGGGCGATGTTCATTGCCGGCAGTCGGGCCGGACAGGCCCGCGCTGTCAACCGGGCTGGAGTCAGGGGGGTTAAATCCGGGGCGGCTTGAACCCGGAGGCGGCAATCCGACATGTTGGGGAATGCTGCTCCCCGATTCCGAGACCATCGAGCTCAGGCGCGACCCGCTCCTGCCGCCCGAGCCATGCCAGGTGGTCTGGAAGCGCTCGGCCCGGGCGCGGCGCGTCTCGCTGCGCATCGACCCGCTGGAAGGCGCGGTGGTGGTGACGCTGCCCAACCGCGTCGCCCGCCGCCACGGCCTGGCGCTGCTGTCGGAGCATGCGGGCTGGGTGATGCAGCGCCTGGCCGCGCTCGCGCCCGAGCGCCCCTTCGAGGCCGGCGCGTCGGTGCCCGTCGGCGGGACGGACCATGTGATCCGGCACGACCCCACGCGGCGCGGTGCGGCCTTCCTGGAGGAGGGCGCGATCGTCGTGACCGGCGATCCCGCCTTCGTCGCCCGCCGCGTGAGGGATTTTCTCCGGGCGGAAGCGTTGCGGCGGATCGGCCTCGCGGCGAAACCCCATGCCGAGGCGCTGGGCGTGGCGCCGCGCGCCATCCGCCTGAAGGACACGCGCAGCCGGTGGGGCAGCTGCGCGCCGGACCGCACGCTGGCCTTCTCGTGGCGCCTCGTCCTCGCGCCGGGCTGGGTGCTCGACTACGTGGTCGCGCATGAGGTCGCGCATCTGCGCGAGATGAATCATTCGGCCCGCTTCTGGGCGCATGTGGAAGCCCGCACGCCCCATCGCCATGCGGCCACCGAGTGGTTGCGTCGGCATGGACCTGCCTTGCAAAGGGTGGGCTGAGGGCGGGAGACGCCGCCACCTTGGCCGTCCCCGATAAGATGCTGCGACGCGGCAACGAAACGTTTGGAAAAGCGTTATAAAATCCGAGATATCGCGCGGCGGACGGCTTATCGTTTGTCCTTGACTCGCTTCGGCGCGAATGTCTTTCCTCGGTGCTTAATCTCCTGGATGGGAGGGTGAAATGAACATGGAACTCTCACGTCGTGGCCTGCTGAAGGTCGCTGGCGTGGGTGTTGCGGCGACATCGGTTTCGGCGATGGGCTTTGGCGAAGCGGAGGCGGCCGTCGCCTCCAACGTCCGGTCCTTCAAGCTCGTGAACACCACCGAGACGCGCAACACCTGTACTTACTGCTCGGTCGCCTGCGGCGTGATCCTGTATTCGCGCGGCGACGTCCGTAAGGGCGAGCGCGCCGAGCTGCTGCATGTCGAAGGCGACGCGGATCACCCCACGAACCTCGGCACGCTCTGCCCCAAGGGTGCGGCGCTGAAGGACTTCGTGAAGTCCGAGACGCGCCTCAGCTACCCGATGCTCCGCCGCCCCGGTTCGGACCGCTTCGAGCGGATCAGCTGGGACGTGGCGCTGGACCGCATCGCGCGCCTGATGAAGGACGATCGCGACGCGAACTTCATCGCCCGCAACCAGGCCGGGACCACGGTGAACCGCTGGACCACCACCGGCATGCTCGCGGCCTCGGCCACCACCAACGAGACGGCCTGGACGACCTTCAAGGTCGCCAAGACGCTCGGCATTGTAGGATTCGATAACCAGGCGCGCGTCTGACACGGCCCCACGGTGTCCAGTTTGGGCCCGACATTTGGCCGTGGAGCGATGACCAACTCCTGGACCGACATTCGCAACACCGATCTCGTCGTCGTCATGGGCGGCAATGCGGCGGAAGCGCACCCTTGCGGCTTCAAATGGGTCACGGAGGCGAAAGCCCACCGCGGCGCGAAGCTCATCGTCGTCGATCCGCGCTTCACCCGCACGGCGTCGGTCGCGGATTTCTACGCGCCCATCCGCCAGGGCACGGACATCGCCTTCCTGCTGGGGGTGATCAACTACTGCATCCAGAACGACCGCGTGCAGTGGGAGTACGCCAAGGCCTTCACCAACGCGTCCTTCATCATCAAGGAAGGCTTCAGCTACGCGGACGGCCTCTTCTCGGGCTATGACGAGGAGAAGCGCGAATACGACCGTTCGAGCTGGACCTATGTCATGGGCGAGGACGGCTTCGCGGAAGTGGACCCGACGCTGCAGCACCCGCGCTGCGTCTGGAACCTGCTGAAGCAGCACGTCGCGATCTATACGCCCGAGATGGTGCAGCGCATCTGCGGCACGCCCCAGGAGAAGTTCCTGCGCGTGGCCCAGATGATCTCCGAATGCTCGTCGCCGACGAAGACCATGACGTCGATGTACGCGCTCGGCTGGACGCAGCATTCGCACGGCTCGCAGAACATCCGCACCATGGCGATGCTCCAGCTCATCCTGGGCAATATCGGCGTGCGCGGCGGCGGCATGAACGCGCTGCGCGGGCATTCCAACATCCAGGGCCTCACCGATCTCGGCCTGATGTCGCACCTGCTCACGGGCTATCTGAACATGCCCGTGGAATCGGAGGTCGACTACGCGACCTATATGCGGACGAAGCAGTTCAAGCCGCTGCGTCCCGGGCAGACCAGCTACTGGCAGAACTATCCGAAGTTCATGGTGAGCTTCCAGAAGGCCATGTGGGGCGACAAGGCCCAGCGTGAGAACGACTGGTGCTACGACTACATCCCCAAGCTCGACGTGCCGTCCTACGACATCCTGCGCATGTTCGAGCTGATGGGGCAGGGGCGGGTCAACGGCTATATCTGCCAGGGCTTCAACCCGCTGCTGGCCTTCCCCGATCGCGGCAAGTGCACGGCCTCGCTCTCGAAGCTCAAATTCCTCGTCACGATGGACCCGCTCGAGACGGAGACCGCCCGCTTCTGGGAGAACCACGGCGAGTTCAACAACGTGAACCCGGCGAATATCCAGACCGAGGTGATCCAGCTTCCCACCTCCTGCTTCGCGGAAGATGAGGGCTCGCTCACAAATTCGGGCCGGTGGCTGCAATGGTTCTGGCCGGCGGCGACCCCGCCCGGCGAGGCCAGGAAGGACATCTGGATCATGTCGCAGATCTTCCTGCGCATGCGCGAGCTCTACCGCAAGGAAGGGGGCGCCTTCCCGGACGCGATCCTCAACCTGTCCTGGGACTATCACGACCCCAACGAGCCCGAGGCCGAGGAACTGGCGAAGGAGATCAACGGGCGCGCGCTCGTCGACCTCATGGACCCGGCCGATCCGACCAAGGTGCTGGTGCCGGCCGGCAAGCAGGTGGTGAACTTCTCCCAGCTGCGCGACGACGGCTCCACCATGTGCGGCTGCTGGATCTATTCGGGCTGCTTCAACGAGGCGGGCAACAACATGGCCCGCCGCGGGACCGAAGATCCCGACGGGACGGGCGCCTATCTCAACTGGACCTTCGCCTGGCCGCTCAACCGGCGCACGCTCTACAACCGTGCCTCGGCCGACCTGCAGGGCAAGCCGTGGGATCCGTCGCGCAAGCTGCTGGAATGGGACGGTGCGAAATGGACGGGCTACGACGTCCCGGACATCGCGCCGACCGCGCGTCCCGATCAGGTCATGCCCTTCATCATGACCGCGGAAGGCTCGGCGCGTCTCTTCGCGCCGGGGACGCTGATGCGCGACGGGCCTTTCCCCGCGCATATGGAGCCCTTCGAATCGCCGGTGCCCAACGTCCTCAACCCGAGGATGCGCGGCAATCCCGTGGCGCGCATCTTCCAGAGCGACGTCGCGCGCTTCGGCAATTCGGACGAGTTCCCCTTCGCGGCCACGACCTACCGGCTCACGGAGCACTTCCACTACTGGACGAAGCACAACAGGGTGAATGCCGCCCTGCAACCCGAGTTCTTCGTGGAGATCTCCTATGAGCTCGCGGCCATGCGCGGCATCACGGCCGGGGGTTGGGTGCGGGTCTGGTCCAAGCGCGGCTCGGTGAAGGCCAAGGCCGTGGTGACGCGCCGCATCCGGCCGCTGGAATGCGATGGCGGCCGCGTGGTCCATGTGGTCGGCATCCCCATCCACTGGGGCTTCACGGGCGTCGCGAAGAAGGGCCACAGCGCGAACACGCTCACGCCCTTCGTCGGTGACGCCAATATCGAGACGCCAGGCTTCAAGGCGTTCCTCGTCAACATCGAGCCGACGACGCCGCCAGGAGTTGTGTCATGAGCGGGACCATGGCCGAACAGCCACGCACGGCGGTGAGCAACCCGCCCGTGCGGGCGCTTGCCGCGAATTTCGGCGAGCAGGATCTGCTGCGCCGATCCGCGACCCGGAGCGTGCCGGCGCCCACGCGCCAGCTCACGCCGGTCGCGAAGCTGATCGACGTGTCCAAGTGCATCGGATGCAAGGCCTGCCAGTCGGCCTGCATTGAGTGGAACGACACGAACCCGGCCATCGGCGAGAATGTGGGGGTCTACGAAAACCCCCACGATCTCACCGAGGAAATGTTCACCCTGATGCGCTTCTCGGAGTGGGTGAATCCGGAGACCGACAATCTCGAATGGCTCATCCGCAAGGATGGCTGCATGCATTGCGCCGATCCGGGCTGCCTCAAGGCCTGCCCGGCGCCCGGCGCGATCGTGCAATACACCAACGGCATCGTGGACTTCATCCACGAGAACTGCATCGGCTGCGGCTATTGCGTGAAGGGCTGCCCCTTCAACATTCCCCGCATCTCGCAGACCGATCACCGCGCCTATAAGTGCACCCTCTGCTCCGATCGCGTGGCCGTCGGCCAGGGCCCGGCCTGCGCCAAGGCCTGCCCGACCCAGGCGATCGTCTTCGGCACCAAGGAGGACATGAAGAAGCACGCGGCGGACCGCATCACCGACCTGAAGTCCCGCGGCTTCGCCAATGCCGGACTCTACGATCCGCCGGGCGTGGGCGGCACGCATGTGATGTACGTGCTGCACCATGCCGACAAGCCGCACATCTACTCGGACCTGCCGGACAACCCGCGCATCTCGCCGCTCGTCGAGACGTGGAAGGGCATGACGAAGTATGTCGGCCTGGCCGTCATGGGCTTCGCGGCGGTGGGCAGCATCGTGCACGGCATCTTCGGCCGGGCGAATCGCGTCGCCCGCGAGGACGAGGAGAATGCCGAGAAGCTGGTCGAGGGCCGGCCGGTTCCTCCGCCGGCACCCGAGGAGCGGATCGGATGAGCACGACCACGCCTGATGGCAGTGCCCAGCCTGGCGATGCCGTCCATCCCGGCCCGCCGGTCACGGTGAACCGCTACGGGCCGTTGCAGCGGCTCAACCATTGGGTCACGGCGGCGTGCCTGATCCTGCTGCTGCTCTCGGGCCTCGCCTTGTTCACGCCGGAGCTCTTCTTCCTGACCGGCCTCTTCGGCGGGGGACAAAACACGCGCAACTTCCACCCCTGGATCGGCGTGGTGCTGTTTTTCAGCTTCTTCATCTTCTTCTTCCAGCTGTGGAAGGCGAACCTGCCGGAGCGGACGGATTGGGTCTGGGTGAAGCGGATCAAGGACGTCGTCGGCGGCCACGAGGAGCGTCTGCCCGAGCTCGGCAAATACAATGCGGGCCAGAAGTTCATCTTCTGGGGCATGACCGGGCTGATCCTGGTGCTGATCGCCAGCGGCATCCTGATCTGGGATCAGTATTTCGCCGGATACTCGCCGATCACGGTTCGCCGCGTCGCGGTGCTGGTGCATGCCATCGCGGCCGTGCTGATCATCTGCATCTTCATCCTGCACGTCTACGCCGCCATTTGGACACGCGGCACGCTGCGGGCGATGACGCGGGGCACGGTCACGGGCGGCTGGGCCTGGCGCCATCACCGGAAATGGCTGCGGCAGCTCGCGCTTCGCCGTAAGGTGGACCCGGCGGAGTAGCCGGGTTTCAGTTTGTGGCCGGTTCGGCCCACAGAGGTTTCATGTCCGGTATGTCCGATCTCCAGCCCGATCCCTCGATGATCGGGCGCATCGTCAAGCCACCCTTCGCGATCCTGCCCGATCCGGCGGCGGCGTTCACGCAGCGCGCCGCCCGTTTCGCGGAACTCGCGGAGAGCGGCGAACTCGCGCCCTATCTGCGCTTCCTTTCGGGGCTTTGCACGGTCCAGGCGGAGCTGTCCGCGAGCCTGCCGCCGCCCGCGCCCCTCCCGCCCGAGCAGGTGGAGCGCGCGCGGGCCGGCGCCATGCCGCCGCTCGACCGCAAGCTGCTGGAGAAGGCGCCCGAGCTACGCGACACCATCGCGCGCTTCCTCGAAGCCGTGTCGGCGCTGGACATGCCGCCAGCGGCCGTCGAGGGCCTGGTCGCGCTGCGCGTCGCGTCGCCCGAAGGCCTCGACGAGATGATCGGCAATGTTCTCGCCGACGCTTTTCCCTTCGACGCGCTGCCGCAGCACCTGTTCCTCTCGGCCGCGGTGCAGGTCCATGCCTCGCGCCTGGCCGCGACGCTGGAGGCCGAGCGCCTGGTCGCGGTCCAGGTCGGGCTTTGCCCCGTCTGCGGCGGGCCGCCAGCCGGCTCCATCGTCTCGGGGCGGCTCGGCACCGAGAATTCGCGCTATGCCTGCTGCGCCTTCTGCGCGACGCAGTGGAACGAGGTCCGCATCAAATGCCTGGCCTGCGGCTCCACTAAGGGCATCGGCTATAAATCGGCCGAGGGCGAGGAGAATGCGGTCATCAAGGCCGAGACCTGCGACAGCTGCCGCAGCTGGGTGAAGGTCCTCTACCAGAACCGCAATCCCTCGCTGGAATGCATCGCCGACGACGTGGGCAGCCTCGGCCTCGACCTGCTGATGCAGCAGACGGAGTATCGGCGCGCGGGCTTCGATCCCTTCCTGATCGGCTACTGACCATGGCGGACAGGCCGGATCTGCGGGGACTGCCTTCGGTGGACCGGGTGCTCGCCGTGTCCGAGACCGCCCTCGCGCGCCACGGTCGCGCCGAGGTGACGGCCGCGATCCGCGCGGTGCTGGCCGAGGCGCGGAGTGCCGACGAGCCGCGCCTGCCGACGGCCGAGGCGGTGGCCGCCACCGTCACCGAGCGGCTCGCGGCGCGGGCGCGTTCCAACCTGCGCCCGCTCTTCAACCTGACGGGCACGGTGCTGCACACCAATCTCGGCCGCGCTGTCCTGGCCGAGGCCGCGATCGAGGCCGCCACCGCCGCCATGCGCGACGCCGTGGCGCTGGAATTCGAGCTCGACAGCGGCAAGCGCGGCGAGCGCGACGACCATCTGCGCGGCCTGCTGTGCGAGCTGACCGGCGCGGAGGATGCGACGGTCGTCAACAACAACGCCGCCGCCGTGCTCATCGCGTTGAACACGCTGGGCGCTGGGCGGGAGGCCATCGTCTCGCGCGGCGAGCTGATCGAGATCGGCGGCGCCTTCCGCATGCCCGACATCATGGCGCGGGCGGGTGTCACGCTGGTCGAGATCGGCACCACCAACCGCACCCATCCCAAGGACTACAAGGGCGCGATCACGGCCGAGACGGGCCTCGTCCTCAAGGTCCACACCTCCAATTACCGCATCGAGGGCTTCACGGCGGAGGTGGGTGGCGCGGCGCTCGCCGCCATCGCGCGCGAGGCGCGCGTGCCGCTGCTGAACGACCTCGGCTCGGGCACGCTGGTCGATCTCTCGCGCTGGGGCCTGGCCCGCGAGCCCACCGTGCGCGAGGCGGTGGCCGAGGGCGCGGATCTCGTCACCTTCTCGGGCGACAAGCTGCTGGGCGGACCGCAGGCCGGCTTCATCGTCGGCCGCCGCGACCTCATCGCCGCCATCAACCGCAATCCGATGAAGCGCGCGCTGCGCGTGGACAAGCTGCGCCTTGCCGCCCTGGAGGCGACGCTCCGGCTCTATCGCGATCCCGACCGTCTCGCCGAGCGCCTGCCCACGCTGCGGATGCTGGCGCGCACCGCCGCGGAGATCGGCGCGCAGGCGCAGCGCCTGGCGCCGCTGGTGGCCCCGCTGATGCCGGCGGGCATCGCCGTCGAGACCTGCGCCTGCCGCAGCCAGATCGGTTCCGGCGCTCTGCCGCTCGACACCCTGGCCAGCCACGGCCTGCGCCTCGTCGCCCTGCGCGGGCGCGATCTGGAGGCGCTGGCCGGCGCCTTGCGCGCGCTCTCGCGCCCCGTCATCGGCCGCGTGCAGGACGGCGCGCTGGTGCTGGACCTGCGCTGCCTCTCCGACGAGGCGGGCTTCGTGGAATCGCTCCATGGCCTGGCTTGATCGCCTGCGCGGCGCGCCGGCCTCGCTACCGCCCGATCCGATGGAAGAGGCCATGGCCGTCTTCCGCGCCGGCGACTACGCGGCGGCGCTGGAGCTGTGGGAGCCGCTCGCCCGCGCCGGGAATGCGCGCGCGCAGTCCAATATCGGCGGCTGCTTCGCCGAGGGCCTCGGCGTGCCGGCCAATCCGCGCATCGCGGAGAAATGGCTCAACCTCGCGGCCGAGGCCGGCTACGCGCCCGGCCAGCGCAACCTCGCCACGCTCTATCTGCGCGGCGGCGAGGGCGTGGAGGCCGATCCCGCCCGTGCCGCGACCCTCTACCGTGCCGCCGCCGAGCAGGGCGACGCGCTCGCCCAGGACATGTTCAGCTGGATGCTGCTGGAGGGCGAAGTCATGCCCGCCGACCCCGAGGAGGCGCGTCGTTGGGCGGAGCTCGCCGCCGAGGCCGGCATCGCGCCCTCGATGACGCGGATGGGCATGCTCTACCACCACGCGCTCGGCGTGCCGCGCGACGTGGCGCGCGCCGCCGAATGGTGGCGGCGCGGCGCGGAGCTCGGCGATGCGGACGGCCAGGCGATGCTGGGCGCGGCGCTGCACATGGGCGCGGGCGTGGAACGCGATCCGGTCGCGGCGCTCGCCTGGCTTCTGCGGGCGCAGTCGGGCGGCAGCAAGCTGGCGCGGCCCTTCCTGGGGCCCGTGCGCGCCTCGCTGGACGATGCGGGCCTCGAGGAGGCCGAGCGCCGCGCGGGACTTCCGCTCCAATGATCGTCGGCACGGCGGGCCATATCGACCACGGCAAGACCTCGCTGGTGAAGGCGCTGACCGGCGTCGACACCGACCGTCTCAAGGAGGAGAAGGCGCGCGGCATCACCGTCGATCTCGGCTTCGCCTATCTGCCGCAGGGCAATGGCGACCGCGTGATCGGCTTCGTGGATGTCCCCGGCCACGAGCGCTTCGTGCACACCATGCTCGCGGGCGCGAGCGGTATCGATTTCGCGCTGCTGGTCGTCGCCGCCGATGACGGGGTGATGCCGCAGACGCGCGAGCACCTCGCCATCCTCGACCTGCTGGGCATCCGCCGCGGCCTCGTCGCGCTCAGCAAGGCCGACCTCGCCGACGCCGGGCGCATCGCCGAGGTGACGGCCGAGCTGCATGAACTCCTCGCCGATACCGCGCTGGCCGAGGCGCCGGTGCTGCCCGTCTCGACCCAGACGGGGCAGGGGATGGAGGCGCTGAAGGCGGCACTCGCCTATGCCGAGGCCGCGACGGCCGAACCCGGCGCGGAGGGCGCCTTCCGCCTCGCCGTGGATCGCAGCTTCACCCTCTCCGGCGCGGGCACGGTGGTGACCGGCACGGTGCTCTCGGGCGCGGTCGCCGTGGGCGACCAGCTGGTGGTCAGCCCCTCGGGACTGGCGGCGCGGGTGCGCTCCATCCACGCGCAGAACCGCGCGGCCGAGCGCGGGCTGACGGGGCAGCGCTGCGCGCTGAACATCGCCGGGCGCGACATCTCCAAGGAGGCGGTGTCGCGCGGCGACATGGTGCTCGCGCCCGCGTTGCATGCGCCCACGGACCGGATCGACGCCAGCTTCCGCGCGCTCGCCGGCGAGCCCCGGGCGCTGGGCACCTGGTTTCCCGCGCGGCTGCATCACGGCAGCACCGAGGTCGGCGCGCGACTGGTCCCACTGGGCGACCCGATCGAGCCCGGGGGCGGCGGGCTGGTGCAGCTCGTGCTCGACCGGCCCATCGCGGCGGCGGTAGGCGACCGCTTCATCCTGCGCGACGTCTCGGCGCAGCGCACCATCGGCGGCGGGCGCTTCCTCGATCTGCGCGCGCCCGCGCGCAAGCGCCGCGCGCCCGAGCGCATCGCCCAGCTGGAGGCGCTGTCCGAGCGCGATCCGGCGCGCGCCTTCGCCCGCCTGCTGGAGATCGCGCCCTTCCAGGTCGAGCTGAACGCCTTCGCGCGCGACCACGCCATCGACGCGGCGGGACTGGCTTCGGGGGCCGTGGTCATCGAGGCGGAGGGCGCGCGCCTCGCGCTGTCGCAGGAGGGTTGGGCTGCCTTCCGGGCGAACCTGCTGGGCGAGCTCGCCCGCCATCACGAGGAAAATCCCGACCAGCAGGGGATCGGGCGCGAGCGGTTGCGCCTGCTGGTCCAGCCGCGCCTGCCGGCCCCCGCCTTCAAGGCCGCTTTGGATCGCCAGGCCAAGTCCGGCGAGCTGGTTCTGGAGGGCGCGTTCCTGCGCCTGCCCGGCCACGAGGTCCGCCTCGATCCGGCCGATGAGGAGCTCTTCACGCGTATCCTCCCGCTGCTCGGCGGCGAGGCGCGCTTCCGCCCGCCGCGCGTGCGCGACCTCGCCGGGCTGCTCGGCGTCGCGGAAGCGGAGGTGCGGCGGCTGCTCAAGGCCTGCGCGCGGCTCGGGCGGGTGGACCAGATCGCGCACGATCACTTTTTCGCGCGCGCCACCACGGTCGAGATGGTGGCCCTGGCCATCGACGTCGCCGCCCTTGCCGAGGGCGGCGACTTCATCGCGGCGTCCTTCCGCGACCGCATGGACAACGGCCGCAAGGTCGCGATCCAGATCCTGGATTTCCTGGACCGCCATGGTGTTACCTTGCGCCGCGGCGACCTGCGGCGCATCAATCCGCATCGTGTCGATCTCTTCGGAGGAGAGGCGTCCCCGGTGGGGCGTCCGGACTTCAAATCCGGGTGGGGCAGCGAGACTGTCCCGGGTGGGTTCGACTCCCATTCTCCTCCGCCAGAGGCCGCATGATTCCCGTGATGGAAACCGATTTCGACGAATGGCTGGTCGCGACCCATCGCGAGGCCGGCGACTTCACCATGCTCTTCGTGCTGATGGCGATCCGCGAGACGAGCGTGACGCCCCTGCGCTCGGCCTGGCTGCATGTGGTGGGCGACGAGACGCGCTGGCCGGAGATGAAGGCGCTCTTCGCCGGCGCCGGGGTGGACTGGTCCGGCGTGGTCTTCTGGCGCGCGGGTCAGGAGGGGCTGGTCGCCGATGGCGAGGCGCGGGCGCGGCTGACCTCGCTTACGCGCAAGCTCCACGAGGACCGCAGGCTGATCCGCGACGGCGACTTCTTCAACGCCGAAGGGCTACGCCTCGAACTGGAAGAGCTGAAGCCGCACTGACGCGGCTAGCAGTCACCGCGCGGCGGGCGGATCGGCGCGCCGATGGGGTCCAGGCCCCGCGCGATGGGCGCGTGCCATTCCGGCGATTGCGGCGAGACGCCGGCCGGGGCCGGGATGCCGGAGGTCGGGCCGCTGGTCGAGGCATTGCCCCGCTGCGCCGCCCATCCCGTTGTCTGCGGAGCGGGATCGACGGGCGCCGCCTGGGTCGAGGGGCCGCAGCCATCGACGGTGCCCTGGCCCGAAGGGGGCTGGGAGGGCCGTTGCTGGGCAAATGTAGGTCCGGCAAAGGCGAGGGCCATGACCAAGGCGAGGGGGATGCGCATCGGACGTCTCCTGTCCTTTCGGAGAGAACCGCCGCCGCCCCCTGCGGGTTGCCTCGATCGCGCTACCGCACCACGATCCGACCCGGTCCCGCCTCGGCCCGCCCGATCCGCCGCGCCAGCGGATAGCCGGCGGCGAGGATCCGCTCCACCAGCCCATCCGCCGCCTCGGCCGCGCAGGCGATCAGCAGCCCGCCGGAGGTCTGCGGGTCGGCGAGGAGCAGGCGCTCCCAATCCGGGCAGTCCGCCGGCAGTTCCACGCCCTCGCCATAGCTGTCCCAGTTGCGGTGCGAGGCGCCGGTGATGAAGCCCTGCTGGGCCAGCGCCTCGGCATGCTGGAGGAAAGGCAGGGCCGCGCGGTCGATGGTCAGCGTCAGTCCCGAGCCGCGCGCCATTTCCAGCCCGTGGCCGAGGATGCCGAAGCCGGTGACGTCGGTCACGCCATGCACCGCCGGATCGGCCGCCAGCTCGCCGCCCACGCGGTTCAGCAGGGTGGTGGTGGCGATCATCTCGGCATAGGCGCCCTCGGGCAGGAGGCCCTTCTTGATCGCGGCGGAATAGACGCCCACGCCCAGGCCCTTGGTCAGGATCAGCGCGTCGCCGGCCCTGGCGCCCGTGTTGCGCAGCACGCGGTCGGGCCGACCGAGCCCGATCACGGCCAGGCCATAGACCGGCTCGGGACAGTCGATCGAATGGCCGCCGGCGACGGGGATGCCCGCCTCGGCGCAGATGGCCGCCCCGCCCGCCAGGATGCGCCGAACCACCGAAGGGTCGAGCTTGCCGATGGGCATGCCCAGAATGGCCAGCGCCATGATCGGCTTGCCGCCCATCGCATAGATGTCGGAGATGGCGTTGGTCGCGGCGATCCGCCCGAAATCCTCGGGGTCGTCCACCATGGGCATGAAGAAATCGGTCGTCGCCATGACGGTGAGATTCTCGTCCACCTTCCACACGGCGGCGTCATCGGCCGTTTCCGAACCGACGAGGAGCTGGGCGAAGGGCCCGGCCATCGGCTGGTCGGCCAGCAGGCTCTGGAGCACGGAAGGGGCGAGCTTGCAGCCGCAGCCGCCGCCATGGGCGAGCTCGGTGAGCCGGATCATCGGGACGTCCATGGCATTCTCCTTCGGCCGTCATTATGTGGCCACGCCGCGGATCTTCACCAGTCGAAGCACGCGCGGAATTGTCGCTCCTGCCCGGCGCTGCTAACGAAGATGGCTGGGCTCGGTAAGCTTCCTAATGCGGGAAGCCATGTGGCACCGCCAGAGAACAGAGAATGAAGCCGGCATTCCAGTCCAAGAACGATCTCGCCATCTACGCTCTGATCGCCATGACCACCGTGGCGACTTTCATCGCCGACCTTCTGCTGCCGCTCAACATCGCGGTCTGGGTCCTCTACTTGGTGCCTGCGGCTTTGGCCTATCTGGTCTGGCGGCCGTCGGTTCCCCTCATTCTCGCGGCGGCGACCACCGTCCTGATCTGGCTCGGCTATCTCTACAGCCCGCCCGGCGGACAGCTCCAAACCGCCATGATCAACCGCTCCTTCGGCGTGGTGACGGCCTGGATCATCGGCGTCACGGGCTTTTTCTTCATCCGCGGCAAGCTTGAGGTGAAGCGGCAGGACTGGCTGCAATCGGGCCATATGGCGCTGAACCTGCGCATGGGCGGCGAGCAGAGGGTCGAGGATCTCTGCCGCAATATCCTCGCCTTCCTGGCCGAGAAGCTGGGCGCGCAGGCGGGCGCGCTCTTCGTGCGGCGTGAGGACGGCTTCCGCCTCCAGGCGTCCTACGGCGTGCCGGACGCCTCGCGCCTGCCCCAGGCCGTCGGCGCCGGCGGCGGCGGGCTGCTCGCCGAGGCGCTGCGCGACCGCAGGACGCTCCTGCTGCGCGAGGTGCCGGAGGGCTATCTCTATTTCGGCTCAGGCCTCGGGGAGGGCCGGCCGCGCGAGCTGCTGATCGCCCCGGTGTACCTCGACGACGACGTGAATGCGCTGCTGGAGCTCGGCTTCACCCGGACGCATCCCGACGCGGAAGCCTTTCTGGCGCAGGTCTCGCGCTCGGTCGGCGTCGCGCTGCGCTCGGCCAAGTATCGCGAGCGCCTGCACGAGCTGCTGGGCGAGACGCGCCGCCAGTCCGACGAGTTGCAGACCCAGAGCGAGGAGCTGCGCGCCTCTAACGAGGAGCTGGAAGCTCAGACCCGCCAGCTCCAGACCTCACAGGCCGAGCTGGAGCAGCAGCAGCGCGAATTGGAGCAGACCAACGCCCAGCTGGAGGCGCAGGCCCGCGTCCTGGAGGTCCAGAAGGACGACCTCACCCACGCGCAGTCCGCGCTGCGCGGCCAGACGCGCGACCTGGAGCAGGCGAGCCGCTACAAGTCCGAGTTCGTCGCCAACATGTCGCACGAGCTGCGCACGCCGCTGAACTCGCTGCTCATCCTGGCGCGGCTGCTGGCCAATAACCGCGACGGCAACCTCAACGCCGAGCAGATCCGCTTCGCCCATACCATCGAGGCCTCGGGCAACGACCTGCTGCTGCTGATCAACGACATCCTGGACATCTCCAAGATCGAGGCCGGGAAGCTGGAGCTGACGCCCGTGCGCGGCCGCGTCGCGCCGATGGTGGAGAAGCTGGCCGCCACCTTCCGCGCCCAGGCGGCCGAGAAGGGCATCGAGCTTCGCGCCGAGATCGCGGCCGACGCCCCGTCCGACATCGAGACCGATATCCAGCGCCTGGAGCAGGTGCTCAAGAATTTCCTCTCCAACGCGGTGAAGTTCACCGCGCGCGGCGAGGTGCGCCTCAGCGTGGCGCGCCGCCCGGGCGGGCATGTCGCCTTCACGGTGCGCGACAGCGGCATCGGCATTCCGGCCGAGCAGCATCAGGCTATCTTCGAGGCCTTCCGCCAGGCCGACGGGACGATCAACCGCAAGTATGGCGGGACGGGACTTGGCCTTTCCATCTCGCGCGAACTGGCGCGGCTGCTGGGCGGGCATATCGAGGTGGAGAGCATCATGGGCCAGGGAAGCGCCTTCACCCTCTCGCTGCCCGAGGTCTATGACGCGGCGCTGGTGCCCGCCAGCGACGCGGGCGGGCTGCGCGCCACGCCGATGATGATCGACGAACCGCAGCGGACCCTCCGCGTGCCGGCCGCCCCGCCGGCGCCTCAGCCGCCGCCGAGCCGTAGCCGCGGCATCGAGGACGACCGTGCCGCGCTGGATGGCCAGAGGCGCGTCATCCTGGTGGTCGAGGACGATGCGGCCTTCGCGCGCATCCTCTACGACCTGGCGCATGAGCTCGGCTTCCAGTGCATCGCGGGCGCCACGGCCGATGAAGGCGTGGAGCTCGCGCGGCAATATCTTCCGCACGCCATCATCCTGGATATCGGCCTGCCCGATCACACCGGCCTCTCCGTGCTCGAGCGCGTGAAGCGCGACACGCGCACGCGCCACATCCCGGTGCATGTCGTCTCGGTGAGCGACTACACCCAGGCGGCCATGTCCTTCGGCGCGGTGGGCTACATGCTCAAGCCCGTGAAGCGCGAGCAGCTGGTCCAGGCGCTGGAGCGGTTCGACAAGCGCTTCGCCGAGCGCCTGCGCCGCATCCTCATCGTCGAGGACAACGTCAATCAGCTGGAGAGCCTGAAGTCGCTCCTCACCTCGAGCGAGGTGGAGACGATCGGCGCGCGCACCGCGGCCGGCGCGCTGGAGGCGCTGCGCAAGCAGACCTTCGACTGCATGGTGCTCGACCTCAGCCTGCCCGACGCCTCCGGCTTCGATGTGCTGGAACAGCTGCGCGGCGACGAGGACACGGCCTTCCCGCCCGTCATCGTCTATACCGGACGCGATCTCAGCGCGGAGGAGGAGCTGCGGCTGCGGCGCTACTCCAGCTCCATCATCATCAAGGGCGCCAAGTCGCCCGAGCGGCTGCTCGACGAGGCGACGCTCTTCCTCCATCAGGTCGTGGCGGACATGCCCGACAAGCAGCAGCGCATGCTGGCGCGCTCGATGAATCGCGATGCGGCGATCGAGGGACGCAGCATCCTCATCGTCGAGGATGACGTGCGCAACGTCTTCGCGCTCACCAGCATCTTCGAGCCGCATGGCGCGACGGTCACCATCGCGCGCAACGGCCTGGAGGCGCTGGCCGCGCTGGAGCGCGCCCAGAAGGGCAATGCCGAGCCGATCGACATCGTGCTGATGGATGTGATGATGCCCGAGATGGATGGCCTCACCGCCACGCGCGAGATCCGTGCCCGCCGCGAATGGCGCAGCCTGCCCATCATCGCCCTCACCGCCAAAGCGCGGCCGGAGGACCAGGAGCAGTGCCTGGCCGCGGGCGCGAACGACTATCTGGCCAAGCCGCTCGACGTGGATAAGCTGCTGTCGCTGGTGCGCGTGTGGATGCCGCGATGAGGGTCTGGACCGCGCCCCAGGAGACGGAGGAGATCGAGGTCGATCTTCTGCTGGAGGCGCTCCATCAGCGCTACCATTACGACTTCCGGGGCTATTCGCGCGCCTCCGTGCGCCGGCGGCTGGAGGAGGCGCGACTGCACTTCGATTGCACCAGCCTGTCCATGCTGCAGGACCGTCTGCTGCACGAGCCCGCCATCCTGCCCGGGCTGATCGATCTGATGACCATCCAGGTCAGCGAGATGTTCCGCGACCCGGCCTATTTCCGCCATCTGCGCGAGAAGGTGATCCCGCACCTGCGCACCTATCCCTCGCTGAAGGTCTGGGTGCCGGGTTGCGCCGACGGCGAGGAGCTCTATTCGCTGGCCATCCTCTTCCGCGAGGAAGGGCTGGACGAGCGGACCATCTTCTACGCGACCGACATCAATGCCGGCGCGCTGCGCAAGGCCGAGGCCGGCATCTACGGCCTCGACCGCATCGCGCTCTTCACGGAGAACCACCGCAAGTCCGGCGGCAGGACGTCGCTCTCGGAGTATTACTCGGCCGGTTATGGCGCGGCGGTCTTCGACCGGACACTGCGCGCGCGCACGGTCTTCTCCGAGCACAGTCTCGTCTCGGACGCCGTCTTTGCGGAGATGCAGCTCATCTCCTGCCGCAACGTGCTGATCTACTTCGACCGGGCCCTGCAGGACCGTGCCATTGGCCTGTTCGCGAACTCGCTCGTGCATGGAGGGTTCCTGGGCCTGGGCGGGCAGGAGACGCTGCGCTTCTCGCAGCATTCCTCCGCCTTCGCCGATTTCGCCAGTGAGGAGCGCATCTGGCGCCGCAAGGAGGCGCTGCGTGCCGCTTGAGGACATCAAGTTCCTGCTGGTCGATGACCTGGAGGAAAACCTCTTCGCGCTGGAAGCGCTGCTGCGCCGCGACGGCCTGCAGCTCTTCCGCGCGAAATCCGGCCCCGAGGCGCTGGAACTGCTGCTGAAGCACGACTTCGCGCTGGCGCTGCTCGACGTGCAGATGGACGGGATGGACGGCTTCGAGCTGGCCGAGCTGATGCGCGGTACGGGCCGCACGCGACGCGTGCCGATCATCTTCCTCACCGCCGTCGCGACGGATGAGCGCCGGCATTTCCGGGGCTATGAGACGGGCGCGGTCGACTTCCTCTTCAAGCCGATCGATTCCTACATGCTGGCGAGCAAGGCCGGCGTCTTCTTCGATCTCGCGCGGCAGCGCCAGGAGCTGGCGCGCCAGCGCGACGACCTCCGCTCCGGTGCGGAAAAGCTGGAGGAGGCGCTGGCGCGCCAGCGCGCCCATGCCGACAACTCGCCGCTCGCACTGGTCGAATTCGATCACGCCTTCCGGGTCACCGACTGGTCGCTGGGCGCCGAGCGCATCTTCGGCTGGACGCGGGCCGACATGACCGGGCGCCAGCTTGGCGAGGCCGGCTGGCTGGAGGCGGGCGATACCGGCTTCGAGGCGCTGCGCCACGAGTTGCTGGCGGGCCGCGCGCCGCGTGCCGTGCGCGACATCCGTCTGCGGCGCAAGGACGGCACGCCGGCGGAATCCGAATGGTACTGCTCCGCGCTGACGGCGCCCGATGGGGCGCTGGTCTCGGTCTCCGTGCAGATCCTCGACATCACCGAGCGCCGGCGCGCCGAGGCGACGCAGCGCCTGCTGATCGGCGAGCTGAACCACCGCGTGAAGAACATGCTGGGTACGGTCCAGGCGATCGCGGCGCAGGGGCTGCAACGGGCGACGCATCCGGAGGATTTCGTCGACGATTTCTCCGGCCGCATCCAGGCGCTGGCACGCGCGCATTCGCTGCTGAGCGATTCCACCTGGCAGGGCGCGATGCTGAAGGGCTTGATCGAGGGCCAGCTTCGCCTCGGCACGATCGACATCGACCGGTTGACGATCGCGGGGCGCGACATCCGCCTCGCGCCGCAGGTCGCGCTGCATCTGGGACTGATCCTGCACGAGCTCACCACCAACGCGAACAAGTACGGTGCCCTCTCGACCTATTCCGGGCGGATCGAGCTGGATTGGCACGTCGCGGGGGACGTCCTGAATTTTCGCTGGATGGAGCGCGGCGGCCCGCCGGTCACGGCACCCGTCCGGACCGGCTTCGGCACGCAGCTGATCGAGCAGAGCGTGGGCGCGGATGGCGGCTCGGCCGTGGCCAATTACGGGGCCGAGGGCCTCACCTGGGAGATCGCGCTGCCATTGCGCGCCGATGGCTGGGAGAACGCGGCGGCTGCGCCCTCGGCGCCGCGCGCGGAGGCGCCCAGGCCGATCCGCGCGGCCGACCTGCCGGCAGCCAGCCTGGAGGGCCTGCGCCTGCTCATCGTCGAGGACGAGCCCATTATCGCGCTCCAGATGGTGACGGTGCTGGAGAAGGCCGGCGCGCAGGTCGTAGGCACGGCCGGGACCATCGCGCAGGCCCTGAAGGCCATCGAGAACGTAGCGCTGGACGGCGCGCTGCTGGACGGCAATCTGCGCGGCCTGCCGGTGCAGGAGGTCGCGGCGTCGCTGACGGCGCGCGCCATCCCCTTCGCCTTCGTGAGCGGCTATGGGCGCGAGCACCTGCCGCGCGGCTATGACGAGGTGACGATCCTGCGCAAGCCCTTCTCCGTGACGGACCTGCTGGCCGTCGCGGGCCGGCTGGTGCCGGCGGTACAGAGCTAGGCGCTTCTGCGCCCGGCCGGCGCCGCCAGCGCCGCCTCGATCTCCGCGCTCGTCTGCACGTCGCCGAAGAAGAGGTAGAAGGCGATGAGCGAGGCGTTGTGCTCCGCATCCGTCATCGCCGCATTCGCGTCCGAGACCATGATGGTGCGGAAGTTCAGCATCATCGCGTCGCGCGCGGTGCTCTCGCAGCAGACATTGGTGAGCGTGCCCGTGACCAGCACGGTGTCGATCCCACGCGCGCGCAGCCGGCCCTCCAGATCCGAGGCGCCGCGGATGAAGCAGGAATAGCGGTACTTCGGCACGATCTCGTCGCCGTCGCGGATGTCCAGCGTCGGCCAGAATTCATGACCCTTGGTGCCCGGCGAGACCGAGCGGATGCGCGCGGCCCGGCGGGCGGGGCTCGCCTGCTCCTCCAGCACGGACCATTCCAGGCGCGACTGCTCCGTGGTGGCGTTCTGGATCCAGCAGACCGTGCCGCCCGCCTGGCGAAGGCTGCCGGCGAGCCGGTTGATGGCAGGCACGATGCCGGGCGCGGTCGGCACGCTGGAATGGCCGACCTCCGCATCCATATAGCCGTTCTGCATATCCACCACGAGCAGCGCGGTGCGCGTCGCATCGAGCTCGGCGAAGGGATGCGGCGTGCCGCAGCGCTTCACCACGCGCGCGACGACGCTCTCGGGGATGTCGACGGCATGCTGCTTCACGCAAATTCCTCCACGGGCTGGCCGACGCGGATGCAGCGCACGATGCGCCCCGGCTCCGGGCTGACGGGCGGCGGCATGCCTGCATTGCAATCGGCCACCATCCTCGGGCAGCGCGGCGCGAAGCTGCAGCCGGGCGGCAGGCGGCGCATGTCGGGCGGCGCGCCGGCGATGGTCTTGAGGTCCTGGTCGCGCGGCTGGTCATGCACGGTCGAGGCCAGAAGCCCGGCCGTATAGGGGTGCTGCGGGTTGCGCAGCAGGTCGCGCACCGGGCCCGTCTCCACCACGCGGCCGGCATACATGACGGCCACGCGATCAGCGATCTCGGCCGCGACGCCGAGGTCGTGGGTGACGAAGATCACCGACATGCCCAGCTCCTGCTGGAGCTTGCGCAGCAGGATGAGCACCTGGATCTGCACCGTGGCGTCGAGCGCGGTGGTCGGCTCGTCCGCCAGCAGCAGCTTGGGCTCGCAGGACAAGGCGAGGGCGATCATCGCGCGCTGCCGCAGCCCGCCCGAAAGCTCGTGCGGATAGGCGTCGAGCCGCCGTTGCGCGGAGGGAATGCGCACCAGGTCGAAGAGATCGAGCGCGCGCTGCCGCGCCGCCTTGCGGCTGACGCCGCGGTGATGCGCGACGACCTCGGCGATCTGGTCGCCCACGCGCGCCACGGGGTCGAAGGCGGTCATCGGCTCCTGGAAGATCATGGAGACGGTGGCGCCGCGCATCCGCCGCAGCGCGCGGTCGTCCATGGCCTGCACGTCCTGGCCGTCGATGCGAATCCTGCCGGTGATGACGCTGCGCTTGGGCGGCAGCAGGCGCATGAGCGCGCGCATGGTGACGCTCTTGCCCGAGCCGCTTTCGCCCAGCATGCACATCACCTCGCCGGGCATCATGGAGAAGCTGACGCCGTTCACGGCGCGGACATCGCTCTCGCGCGTGACGAAGTTGACCGAGAGGTCCTCGACCTCGACGAGGGGTTTGGGGAGCTCGCTCAATGTCGCACCGCCTGGCTGTGACCCGAGGCCGGATCTTCCATGTGGCAGGCCGCGGCATGGTCGTCGTGGTGCTGATGCCCGAGCAGCGGCGCCTTCGCGCTGCACAGGGCCTCGGCATGCGGGCAGCGCGTGTGGAAGCGGCAGCCCGAGGGCGGGTTGATCGGGTTGGGGGGATCGCCGCTGACCGGCGCCTCCTCGCGTCGGTTGTCGGGGTCGAGGGCGGGGCGGGAGGCCAATAGCGCGCGCGTATAGGGGTGCCTGGGGTTGTTGTAGAGCTCGTCGGCCGGGCCGATCTCCACCACCTCGCCGAGATACATCACCATCACCCGGTCGCTGATCCAGCGCACGACGCCGAGGTCGTGGCTGATGAAGACATAGGTGAGGTTGAGGTCGCGCTTGAGGGCCTGGAGCAGGTTCAGCACCTGCGCCTCCACGCTCTTGTCCAGCGCGGAGACCGCCTCGTCGAGAATGATCATGCGCGGCTTGAGGGCGAGCGCGCGTGCGATGTTGATGCGCTGCTTCTGCCCGCCCGAAAGCTCGTGCGGATAGCGACCGCCGAAGAGGGCGGGGTTCAGCCCCACCTTCACCAACAGCTCGCGCGCCATGCCGATGGCCTCGGCCTTGGGCGTGCCGAAGGCGATGGGCCCGAAGGCGATGGAGTTCTGCACCGGCATGCGCGGGTTCAGCGAGGAGGCGGAATCCTGGAAGACCATCTGCATCTGGCGGCGCATCTCGGCCACGCTGATGCCTTGTGTCTCGCCCACCAGGTCGCCGTCGAAGATCTGCTCGCCCGCATCGGGGATGACGAGGCGCATGAGCAGCCGCGCCACGGTGGATTTGCCGCAGCCGGACTCGCCCACGATGCCCAGCGTCTCGCCCTTGCGCACCGCGAAGGAGATGCCGTCCACCGCGCGCACATGGGCCTTGGCGCGGCCCAGGATTCCGCCGCGGATGGCGAAGTGCTTCCTGAGCCCGTTCACGGTCAGCAGCGGCTGCTGCGGGCCGCCGCGGTCTCGTGCGTCATTGTCCTCGACGGCGAAGGAGGTCATGGCCATGGCGTCCTAGCTCCGCACGTCCATGGCCGAGCGCAGACCGTCGCTCACCAGGTTCATGCTGATGGAGGTGATGAGGATGGCGATGCCGGGCATCGCCGCGACCAGCGGATTCACATAGATCGACTGGCGGAGCGCGTTCAGCATGAGGCCCCAATCCGGATCCGGCGGCTTCACGCCGAGGCCGAGGAAGGAGAGGCCCGAGGCCAGGATGATCGCGACCGAGATCAGGCTGGAGGCGTAGATCAGTACCGGTCCCAGCACATTGCCCAGCACATGGTGCCAGAGCACGAGGCGCATCGGCGCGCCGGTCGCGCGCGCGGCATCCACGAAATCGAGGTTGCGGACCTGGGTAGTCGCCGTCTCGGCCACGCGGCAGAGCGGCGGGATGAAGACGAGCGACAGCGCGATCATGCCGTTCACCGCGCCGCCGCCCATGGCGCCCGAGATGGCGACGGCCAGCAGCACCGAGGGGAAGGCGTAGAACACGTCCACCGTGCGCATGATCGCCATGTTGATCACGCCGCCGGTATAGCCGGCGAGCACGCCGAGGCTGCCGCCGATCAGCGTTGCGACGAGCACCGGCAGCATGCCCATCGTCAGCGTGATGCGCCCGCCATGGAGCAGGCGGGAGAGCACGTCGCGCCCCAGCTCGTCCGTGCCGAGCCAGTAGCGATCCATGTAGCCCGGCGGCTTGAGCCGGCGGATGATGCTTTCCTGGTAGGGGTCGAAGGGCGCGATGAGCGGCGCGAAGACCGCCGCCAGGATGATGAGCGTGAGCACGGACAGGAAGAAGAGCGTCACGTAGTCGTAGCGCAGGCGATAGCCGACCGTGCCCCAATAGCCGCGCTGGCTGGGCAGAGCGAGCTCGGTGGTCTCGGCGGGGAGAGTGTCGCTGAGGGCGGTGGACATGCTCGTCCTTTCAGCCACGCCGGATGCGTGGGTCGAGGGTGGACTGGATGAGGTCCACGGCGAGGTTGGTGACAACGAAGATCATCGCCAGGACGAGGATCGCGCCCTGCAAAATCGGGATGTCGCGGTTGAGGATGGCCTTGCTCAGCAGATAGCCGCTGCCCGGCCAGGAGAAGACGGTCTCCACCAGGATGGAGCCGCCCATCAGCGTGCCGAACTGCAGCCCCATCACGGCCAGCACCGGCGGCAGGGCGTTCTTGATGGCGTGCTTGAGCACGCGCCATTCCGGCAGGCCGTTGGCACGCAGGGTGACGACGAATTCCTGGTTCATCACCTCCGAGATCGCCGAGCGCGTGGTGCGCGCGATGATGCCGACGGGAATCATGGAGAGCGTGATCACCGGCAGGACGAGATATTGCAGGTGGTCCCAGCTCGTGGGGTCGAAGGTGTCGCCCGCCGTGCCGGAGGCGGGCAGGATCATCATCTCCACCGAGAAGATGATGACCAGCACGATCCCTAGCCAGTAGTTGGGCACCGAGACGCCGAGCACGGCGACGCCGGTCACCATGCGGTCGATCCAGGTGCCGGATTTGCGCCCGGCGACGGTGCCCAGGATGAAGGCGACGCTGAAGGCGATGAGCACCGCCACCGTTGCCAGGAGAATCGTGTTGCCGAGCGAGCGCTGGATCTCCTCCAGCACCGGACGGCCATTGGCGATGGAGCGGCCGAAATCGCCATGCATCACGCGCCAGAGCCAGTCGAGGTACTGAATGGGCAGCGGCCGGTCGAGGCCGTACATCCGCTTGAGGCGGTCCACGGTCTCGGCGTCCGCATCCGGCGGCAGCAGGGTCTGGATGGGGTCGCCCGGCGCCAGGAAGACCAGCGCGAAGCAGATCATCGAGACGCCCAGTGCGATGGGGATCGCGGCCAGAAGCCGCCGGATCACGTATCCCAGCATCGCGTCAGCGCGGCGCCATGGTGATCGGCGTCAGGTCCTGGAACCAGCTCTGCGCCTGTACGAAGCCGCGCACGCGCGGGGACATGGCGCGCGGGTTCAGGTCGTGCACGACCCAGAGCATCACGGCGTCCTCGCTCATCTTCTCGTGGATCTGGGTGAGGACCGCGTTGCGCGCCACGGGATCGAAGGTGCTGAGCGCCTGGTCGATCAGCGCGTCCATCTCCGCGCTGCGGTAGTGGCCCCAGTTGGAGCCGGCGGGCGCGGCCTGGCGGCTCCAGACGAAACGGAACATCCCGTTGAAGGGATCCTGCAGCGAGCGGCTGATGTTGATGCCGTGGATGCCCTGGTGCCGCTCGCGGCCGTCGCGGCCCACCTGCAGCAACGCGTTCCAATCCATGGTCTGCAGCGTGACCTGGAAGCCGGCGGCCTCCAGCTGCGCCTTCACCAGCTCGTTCATCGGCAGCGGCTGCATCTGGCCCGAGCCGGAGGTGGAGATCGCCAGCGTCACGCGGCAGGGCAGGCAGTTCGCCTCGCGCAGCAAGGCGCGGGCACGGGCGGGGTCATACATGTAGCGCGTGGGATTGCCGTAATAGGGCACGCCGGGAGGCAGGTTGGCGTAGCCCTCCAGCGCCACGCCGCCGAGCATTTCCTTGAAGTCGGGGCGGTTCAGCGCGTGATTGGCCGCGCGGCGGACGCGCACATCGGCGAAGGGGCCGTCCACGAAGTTGAGCTGGTAGGACCAGTTGTGCGGATAGGAGTTGGTGACGATCTGCATGCGCGAGGAGCGCAGGCGCGGGATGGCGTCGGGCGCCGGCGCCTCGATGAAATCCACCTGGCCAGAGAGCAGCGCGGCGGTGCGGGTCGAGGCCTCGGGCATCGGCAGCAGGACCAGGCGATCGGTCTTGGGCACGCGGTTGCGGTCCCAGTAATCGGCGTTGCGCACGAGCTCGAGCCGCTCGCCGGGCACCATGCGCGAGAAGCGCCAGGGGCCGGTGCCGGAGGGGTTGCGCGCGAAGGCGTCGGCGTCGTTGTTCACCTCGGCCGAGCGACGCGGGCTGACCATCATGATGAAGCTCATGTTGTAGGGCAGCAGGCTGTCCGTCTGCTTCGTGGTGATGGCGACCGTGTGGTCGTCCACCGCCTCGATGCTCTCGAAATTGCCGAGATAGGGTCGCGCGAAGGCGAACTGGCGCGGGTTGAACTGCGGCGCGCCCTCGCGCGTGTAGCGCTCCATGTTCCACACGACATCGGCGGCGGTGAAGGGCGAGCCGTCATGGAACTTCACGCCCTGGCGCAGGCGGAAGATCCAGCGGCGGTTGTTGGCGGGATCGATCTCCCAGGATTCGGCGAGGCCGGGCCTGATGTCGGCCGCCACGTCGCTGCGCGAGAGGTCCCAGCCGACCAGCGCGTCGTAAAGGGAGTAGCCGACGAAGCGGAACCCCTCGAAGCCCTGGTCGGGCATGCCGGCGGTGATAGGGATGTCGCCGGCGGTCATGGCGACGCGCAGGACGGTCTCCTGCGCTCGGGCGGGAGGTGCCGCGAGGGTGGCAAGGACCGCAAGGCCGGCGGCGAGGGCGAGGAAGGGTCTCGGCATGTGAACTCCCGTTCGGACAGCCCCATGGCCGGCCGGAATGACGTGGAGTGCGACTGGATCCCTGTGCCGCGCCCTTCGAGGAGAGCGGTCCCGAAGAAAGGCTAGGCCGGCGCGGAAATCCGTCTCAACCGGAATCTGGAGCCGGGGAGGGGTCGTTTTCGGCCCCCGCGCCGGAACTGCGGCAATGTTTCGCAGCAACTGCATGCGTGGGAGGCAAGACGCGCCAAGTCCGGTATGTATTGAAGGCCAGACATTAATCCGCGACGAAACCCGCCGATGCCTGGCGAGGGCATGCCATCCATGCCGCCGCCGCTCGCAGGAAATGCTTCGCGCAAGGCCGTGGCTCGGCTAGGAGGCGCGGATGGACAACAGCACGGCCACGAAACCCTTCAGCCCGCTGAAGGGCGATCGCTATCGCGCCTTCGAGGAGCTGCCGGCGGAGGTGCGCCGGGCGCTGCAGGAATCCCTCGTGGACTGGTGCCCGCTGCGCGCGAAGGAATGGCTGGTCCACCTCACCCGCAAGGAGAAGCTGCGTCCGGCCAAGGCCGCGGCGACGCTCGTGCGCACCATCCGCAAGATGGACCATGCCGAGGTGGCCGCTTTCGCGCGGACCTGGCGCAAGGGCGCCAAGGCCTATCCGCATCTGGCGGCCGGCGCGACCATCCAGCGCTATGCGGGCAAGGGCGGCATCCCCAACGCCTGAACCCGGCTCAGGCCGGCGTGCAGGCGAGCGCGGAGGCCCCCTCGAAGGCGGCGATGCGGACGGGCGAGGCGGCGAGCCCCGCCTGCAACTCGACCAGCCCCAGATCCCGCGCGATCACCACCAGTCCCTCGGCGGCCCCGCGCGCGGCGGGGATCGGCGAGGGCGGCGCGAAGAGCGTGCCGACCGCCTGGACGAGCAGCGGCACCTCAACGCCCGGCCGCCGGAGAAAGCCCTTCACGCGCAGCAGGCGCTCGCCGCAGAAGGCGGCCAGATCCTCCATGGCGTCCAGGCGATCGTCCCAGCTCGCCGCCTCGGTGAAGGTCAGCCGCAGGACGGAGATGCGCGGATGCCGCCCGGCCGGCGCCTCGGGTGCGCCCCAACCGGGCGGAGCGGGCAGGAAGGCCGCCCGCG
This sequence comes from Roseococcus sp., assembly GCF_965227005.1. Classification (NCBI taxonomy): domain Bacteria; kingdom Pseudomonadati; phylum Pseudomonadota; class Alphaproteobacteria; order Acetobacterales; family Roseomonadaceae; genus Roseococcus; species Roseococcus sp. The sequence goes on along the minus strand of NZ_CBDDFJ010000003.1, from coordinate 107,338 downwards.
CGCGGGCCAGCCGGTCCGGCTCGACGACATATTGGGCCAGCGGGTTCACCGAACGGGCCAGCTCCAGCGCGGCCGCCGGATCGCCCAGGTCGGTCTTGGTGACCACGATGGTCCCGGCCGCCGCCAGCTGCGCGGCCACCTCGTCGAATTCGGCGGATTGCTGCACCAGGCGCGTCGCATCGCAAGTGGCTACGACCTGCACCGCCAGGCGCAGCGGTGCGAGGGGGGCGAGCGAGCGCAGGATCGGCCCCGGGCGCGACAGGCCCGAGCCCTCCAGCACGATGCGCCGGAACGGCGGCAGGCCCGACGCCTCCCGCGCATCGACCAAAGCGCGAATGGTGAAGACGAGATCGCTTGTCAGCGAGCAGCAGACGCAGCCGTTGGTCAGCATGGTCATCGGCACCGAGCCGCCCTCCGCGAGGATGGCGCCGTCGACATTGATCTCGCCGGCCTCGTTGACGATGACGGCTGTATCCGCCGCCTCGGGCAGGCTCAGCCAGTCCACCAGAAGCGCGGTCTTGCCGCTGCCCAGGAACCCCGCGAGGAGGATGAAGGCGGTCATGCCGGCGCGGCAGCCTCGATGGCCTTCTGCCCGGCCACCATGGCGCGGACATCCGCCAGCAGCTCCTCCGCATCGAAGACCAGCCCGGCGCGGATGGTATATTTCAATGCGCGGCGCCACTCGCCCTTGTTGGTCTCCTCGTTCAGTCGAAGGGCGCCCGTGCCGTAGAGAAGCTTGAAGTCGGCCAGCGGGTTCTCGTCGAGCACGAGCAGGTCCGCGATCTTGCCGACCTCGATGCTGCCCGTTTCGCCGTCGATGCCCAGAAGCTCCGCGCCCTGGATGGTGGCGGAGCGCAGCACCTCCAGCGGGTTGAAGCCGGCCTCCTGCAGCAGCTCCAGCTCGCGGATATAGCCGAAGCCGAAGGTCTGGAAGATGAAGCCGGAATCGCTGCCCGTGCAGACCCGCCCGCCGCGATTCTTGTAGGCGTTGAGGAACTGCATCCAGAGGCGGTAATGCGCCTTCCACTCCACCTCGTTGCCGATGGACCAGCGGTACCAATAGGCCCCGTGTCCGCCGCGCGAGGGCTGGAAGTAGCGCCACATGCTCGGCCAGGTGTGGTCGTCATGCCAGTCGGCGCGGCGGAAGCGCATGAGGTCGCGATTGGCGTCGTAGATCGTGAAGGTGGGCACGAAGGTGAAGTCGAGCTCGAGGAAATGCTCCAGCACCTCGTTCCACTTGGCGCTGCCGGGCTCGGCCGCCTGCAGGAAGGTCTGGCCCGCGGCGGAAAACCGGAAGTACTCGTCGCTGTAGCTGTAATCGGGCGGATAATCCTGGACCACGCGGTCGGCATAGAGCGCCTCCGGCAGGCCGTAGTAATGCTCGGCGCTGGTCAGGCCCCAGCGCGCGGTGGTCAGCGCGTTCATGCGCGTCACCGCCTGCTGCGCGTGGTGGCAGCCGCTGCGCAGGCCGAGCTTGCCGCATTCCTCGAGCGCGGCGCGCATGATGGCCGGCGGCGCGCCGAAGAACTTCACCCCGTCCGCGCCCTTGTCCTTGGCCTTGCGCAGCCAGTCCCGCGCCTGGTCGGGCGTGTGGATGGTCTTGAGCATGTCGTTCACGGCGGGGAAGTAGGGGTGCGCCACGATGCGCGGCGCGGCGATGCGGTTGGCCGCCGAGGCCTCGCGCTGCTCCGCCACCCAGTCGAGCCCGTTGAAGCAGCCCATCTCGCGCACCGTCGTCACGCCATGGGCGAGCCACAGCTTGTAGACGTAGTCCGCCGGCGCGACGGCGCCGTGCAGGGCATGATAGGCCACGCCGATATGGGTGTGGCAGTCGATCAGCCCGGGTGTGACGAACTTGCCGTGGCAGTCGATCTCGTGGTCCCCGGCCGGAGGGCGGCGCGAGGGGCTGATCGGCCGGTGCGGCGTGCCGACCGGCGTGATGCTGGCGATCCGGTCGCCCTCGATGACGATATCGGCCGGGCCCCAGGGCGGCGCGCCGGTGCCGTCGATGACCTGTGCGCCGCGCAGAACGAGGCGGCGATACGGACCCGTCCCGCGATCGCGGCCGGTGGCGGCCGGCACCGGCGGCATGCCGAGCTTCGTGTTCTTGGCCGTGATCTCCAGGCCGATACCGGGCGTTTCGTCGGTCGTCATGAAGCTTCCTCCTTCGTCCGGCGGTAGCGCCGGCCGAGAGCGGCGCTGCCGAGAACGGTCAGCACCAGAGTGATGGTGAGCAGGATGAAGGCCAGCGCCGCGCCGAAGGGCCAGTTATTGCCCCGCACGAACTGGTCGTAGACGGCGGGCGCCATCATCTTGAAGCGCGGCCCGCCGAGCAGCACCGCGCTGGCATAGGTGTTCATGCAGAGCACGAAGACGAGCACCGATCCGGCCGCCACGCCGGGCAGGGCCAGCGGCAGCACGACGCGCCGGAACACCGTCCAGGATCGCGCGCCGAGATTGGAAGCGGCCTCCTCCACGTTGCGCGGAATGCTCTCGATCACCGCCGAGAGGGTGAGGATCATATAGGGCAGCACCACCGCCACGATGCCCAGCACCACCGCGCCGGTGTTGTAGATGAGCGGCAGCGGCGCGGAGATGAGCCCCAGGCCGAGCAGCGAGGCGTTGATCGCCCCGCCATTGCCCAGCAGCGCGAGCCAGCCCGCCGCCCGCACCACATTGCCGACGAGCAGTGGAAACATCACCACGATGGTGGCGAAGCTCTTCCACCGGCTCTCCATCCGCGCGAGCCAATAGGCGGTGGGAAAGCCGAGGCCGAGGGTCAGCAGCGTGCTTCCCAGCGCCACCGACAGCGTGGTCAGCAGCACCGAGCGGTAATAGGGATCGTTGACGGCGCGCAGGTAATTGGCCGCGGTCGTCGCCTCGATCATCATCTCGGTCGGGCTGTATTCGTTCAGCGAGATGCGGAACAGCAGCACCATCGGCGCGATGAGAAGCATCGCGACGAGCAGCCCGGCGGGAAGGACGAGCGCGGCCAAGGCGTCAGCCCTTGAACTGACGATTCCAGAAATCCAGAATCTCGGCATGGCTGCGGATCAGATAGTCGTAATCCGGCGAGCGCAGCCGCGCCTGGTCGGCCTCGCTCAGGCTGATCGCTGCCGCGACGGCGGGCGGCAGGCGCGCATCCGTCACGGTCGGCAGGTAGCCCATGCGGTCCGCGAAGGCGACCTGCGCCTCGGCGCGCAGCATCGCGTCGAGATAGGCGTAGGCGGCCTCCTTGTTGCGGCTGTTGCGCGTCATCGCCGCCTCGAAGAGGATGGCGTAAACGCCTTCGCGCGGAACGACGTGGCGCAGCGGAATGCCGGCCTTCTGCCACATATAGCCGCGCGCCAGCCACATCGGCGTCATCCACACTTCCTCCTCCTTCAGCGCCGTCGCGAGCGCCTCGTTGGAGGGGTAGATCTTGGCATCCAGGCCGCGCAGCTCCATGAGCTTGGCCTGGGACGGGCGGTAGTCGCTGAAGCTGCCGCCGCCCGCCATCGCCGCGGCGAAGGTGTTGGTGGAATAGAGGATGTCCGAGAAGCCGACGCGGCCGCGATATTTCGGGTCCCACATGTCGGAGAAGCCGGTGGGCGGCGTCGTCACCTTGCTCGGATTGTAGAGCAGCACCAGCGCCGAATAGATGTGCGGCACCGCATAGGGCTTGCGCAGCGCGGGCACGACGGAACCCCAGCGCGAGAGCTTGCTCGTGTCCAGCGTCTCCAGCGCGTTCTGCTGGGACATCATGTTCATGTCGGTGTCGGACAGGCACGCGACATCCATCGTGCCGCGGCGCGCGGTGCGCTCGGCGAGAATCTTGGTCTTGCGCGGGTCGGCGTTCGCGATGTCCTGCAGGACCTCGATGCCCTGGGGCGCGATGAGCGGGACGTCGATGTTCTGGCGCAGCAGCTCGCCGTAATCGCCGCCCCAGGTGCCCACCACCACCTGCCGGGCCTGGGAGAAGGCGGGATTGGGAAGGCCCGCCGAGGCGGCGGCGATGGCGGCACTGGCCAGGGCGGCACGCCGGGTGATGTTCATGGATCAGGCTCCTCGCTCGTCGGGTTGTTCAGCGGACAGCAGCCGGGCGGCGGAAGCGTCCCATGAAAGGGATACGGCGTCACCCGCGGAAATGCGGCGCAGCGGATCGTCCTTGGCCGGCGTCGGGCGGATGGCCATGAGCGGCGTTCCATCGAGGTCGAGATGGTATTCGGTGAGCGGGCCGAGATAGGTGACCGCGCGCAACCGGATGGGGCCGTCGGCCGCCGGCGCCACTTCGATGCGCTCGGGCCGCAGCGCCAGGACGTAGCGCCCCGGCGGCGGGGGCGTGGTCGCGCAGGAGAGCAGCGCGCCGGAAGCGGCGCGGAAGGCGCCGGGCGCCTCCAGCGCGCCAACGATGAGATTGCACTGCCCGACGAAGCCGGCGACGAAGGGATTGGCAGGACTCTCGTAAAGCTCCTCGGCCGTACCGACCTGGCAGACGCGGCCGCGCTCCATCACCACCAGCCGGTCGGCCATGGTGAGGGCCTCCTCCTGGTCATGCGTCACGATCAGCGTCGTCAGGCCGAGGCGCTGCTGCAAGGCGCGGATCTCCATCCGCACCTCGCCGCGCAGCTTGGCGTCGAGATTGCTCAGCGGCTCGTCCAGCAGGAAGACGGCAGGGTTCACGACGAGGGCGCGCGCCAGCGCCACGCGTTGCTGCTGACCGCCGGAGAGCTGGCGGGGGAGGCGATCCTCCAGCCCGTCCAGCCGCACGAGGCGCAGGGCCTCGCGCACCCGCGTGTCGCGCTCGGCGCGGCCGACATTGCGCATCTCCAGGCCGAAGGCGACATTGGACGCGACGGTCATGTGCGGGAAGAGCGCGTAGGACTGGAAGACCATGCCGGTGTCGCGCGCATGGGGCGGCGCCTGGGTGACATCCGTGTCGCCGATCAGCACGCGGCCCGCGCTGGGCGCCACGAAACCCGCCACCATGCGCAGCGTCGTCGTCTTGCCGCAGCCCGAGGGGCCAAGAAGGGCCACCATCTCGCCCTGACGCACCTGGAGGTCCACCCGCTCCACGGCGATGGAATTGCCGTAACGCTTGGCCAGGGCCTCGAGAACAAGGCTTCCCATCAGACGGTCCTTGCGATGGAGACGAAGCGGTCGGTGACGAGCATGAGCACGGCGACGACCAGGATCTGCACGGTGGCGACGGCCGCGAGCGTGGGGTCCACGCGGAATTCCAGATAGTTCAGCATCGCGACCGGCAGCGTCGTGCGACCCGGACCGACCAGCAGCAGGCTCAGCTCCAGGTTCTCGAAGCTCTGGATGAAGGAGAATAGGCAGGCGGCGATGATGCCCGAGCGCATGGCCGGCAGCGTCACGCGGCGAAAGACCGTGAGGGGCCTCGCGCCGAGATTGGCGGCGGCTTCCTCGGCGGCGCGGTCGAGCCCCTGCAGGCTCGCCGTCACCAGCCGCACGGTCCAGGGGATGGTCAGCAGGACATGGGCCGCGACGAGACTTTCCAGCGTCGCGGCGATGTCGCGGTCGAGCCAGAATTCGGCGCGAAGGTAGAACATGTAGAGCGCCGTACCCGCGACGACCGCCGGCACCGCGAGCGGCGCGAGCAGCAGCGTGCTCATCGCGGAAGCGCCGCGCATCCCGCCCCGCACGATGGCATAGGCGGCGGCCGTTCCGAGCGGGACGCCGATGCAGGTGGCGAGTGCGGCGACCTGGAGGCTGGTGACGAAGCCTCGGGCGAATTCCCGCCGCTCCCAGGCATTGACGTACCAGCTGAGCGTCAGGCCCGAGGGCGGGAAGGACACGATCTCGTCGCGGAAGACGCTGATGACGACGACCGTGGCGACGGGCGCCAGCATCACCACGAAGGCGGCCAGCACGAGAAGCCGAAAGGGCAGCCGGCGCAGGAAGCCGGGCAGCCTCAGGGGCCGTGCTGCGGCCGGTCCCTCCTGCAGTGCCGCGCGCATGCCAAGCTCCTCGACGCAAGAACGGTCCGGACCGTCGCGAAGAGTGGAGCGATCCGGCGACGCCTGTCCAGCAGCCTGTTCAGAAGCCCTCGCGCCCGAGCGCATCCAGCGCCTGGCCGAGGCCCCGCGTCGAGAAGGGCAGCGCGACCTCGGCATTGAGCGCGTCGCGATATTCGAGCTGGCCGCGCGTTTCGCGGGCGCGCATACGGGTCAGAAGCGCGGCACCCAGCTCCGTATCGGCAACGCAGCCGCGCGGGCCGCAGGCCTTGAGTGTGACCGGGACGGCCGCGCCGCCATCGCCCAGGCTGAGCCGCATCGGCACCGCGATGGTGATGTTGGAGGGGATGAGCACCACGAGTCGCATCGGGTCTTCGCGATGGATGCGGCCGAGCGCGAATTGCGCGACGGGCTGGCCGCGCTGGTCCTGCAGGGATTGCAGCAGTTCGCAGCCCCGGCCGGTGGCGGGCGCCGTGCGCGTCTCGCAGCGCATCACCCAGTCGCCATAGGTGGCGGAGGTACGCTCGGGCGAGGTGGCGGCGGGTGGCGCGGGGCGCTGCTGGGCCCAGGCGGGGGAACTCGCGGCGAGGCTGGCGGCGAGAACGGCGAAAAGGGGGCGCATCATGAATCCGGATCCGGTCTGGCGCCCAGCATAGAACGGCGGTCGGGGCGGCCCAAATCGTGGCCGCCCCCTTAGGTCGCTCAGTCGGCGAACTGACCGGCCGCCTGGATCACCGGACGCCAGCGGGCGATGTCCGCCGTCCAGAAGGCGCGATGCGCCTCCGGCGTCGCGCGCTCCTGCGCCACCGGCTCGGTGCCGAGGTCCTGGAAGCGGCGGACCAGGCCGGGCTCGCGCAGGGCGACCTGCAGCGCGCGCGACAGGCGCGCCACGACCTCGGTCGGCGTGCCGCGCGGCGCGTAGAGCCCGTGCCAGACGCTCACCTCGAAGCCGGGCATGCCGGCCTCATTGGCCGTGGGCAGGTCGGGCAGGGAGGAGAGGCGCGTCGGCGTCGTCACCGCATAGGCGCGCACGGTATTGGCGCGGATATGCTCGGTCGTGTTGGTCGTCTGGTCGCACATCAGGTCGACCGTGCCGCCGACGAGGTCGTTCATCGCCGGGCCCGTGCCGCGATAGGGCACGGTGGTCAGCTGCACGTTCAGCGAGGACTGGAAGAGCAGGCCGCACAGATGGCTCGCCGCACCCACGCCGGCATTGGCGAGGTTGATGCCCTGGCCCTCGCGCCGCACCAGCGTCACCAGCTCCTGCAGGTTATTGGCCGGGAGATTGCGCTTGCCGATGATGGTCATCGGCACCTCGGTGATGAGGCCGACCGGCTCGAAGCCGTTCACCGCGTCATAGGCGAGGCGGCGATAGAGCGTCGGGATCGTGCTCATGCCGATGTGGTGGATCAGCAGGTTGTAGCCGTCCGGCCGGGCCACGGCCGTGCGCTGGGCGCCCAGCGTGCCGCCGGCGCCGCCGACATTCTCGATGACGACGGTCTGGCCCAGGTCACGGCCGATCTGCTCGGCGACGAGGCGGGCCACGGTGTCGGTCGGCCCGCCCGCCGCGAAGGGGACGATGACGGTAATGGTGCGGGTCGGGAAGCTCTGCGCGGAAGCCGGGGCGGAGGCGAAGGCCGCGAGCGCGGCGGCTGCCAACGCGGGCAGGATGCGCCGGTTGAGGCGGGACATGGTTTCCTCCATCAAGGGGATCATTCGATTGGACGCCGGCAATTTTCTGGTCATTGGACGCAATCTTGGCAATGCCTAAACTCAGCGTCATGCATCGATCTCGCGCGAAATCACCCCATAAGACGCAGCCATGAAGATCACCGCCGAGGAATTGCTGCGACGCGGCATGGAACGCCACCGCGCCGGACAGGTCGCCGAGGCCGAGGGCCTGTACCGCCGCGCGCTCCGTCTGGCCCCCGCGCACCCGGATGCGGAGAACCTGCTGGGCATCTGCGCCCGCCAGCGCGGAGACCTCGCCGCCGCTTTGGCCCATGCGGCGCGCGCCGTGGCGAGCCTGCCCGATTCCGCGCTGTTCCAGGCCAATCACGGCGCGACTTTGGCCGAGGCCGGACGGCTCGGCGAGGCGATCGCCGCCCTGCGCCGGGCCCTGGCGCTGAACCCCGCCGACGCGATGAGCCTGCGCAATCTCGGCCAGGCCCTGACGGCGGCCGGCCGCGCGCATGACGCCCTGGAGCCCCTGCGCGAGGCCGCGCGCCTCGCCCCCCAGGCCGCCGAGGTCTGGCTCGCTCTGGCCCATGCCGCGCGCGAGGCCGGCGAGGGCGACGCCGGGCGCGAGGCCGCCCGGCGCGTGACCGGCCCGCTGGCCGAGCAGGCGGGCTTCCTCCTCGCCGGGCTGGGCGCCGCCCCGCTGCCCGCCCGCGCCCCGGCGGCCTATGTGCGCGAGCTCTTCGACGCCTTTGCCCCCAGGTTCGACGCGGAGCTCGAGGGCGCGCTCGGCTACCGCACCCCCGCCTTGCTGGCCGCGATGCTGGAGGGCGTGGCCCCCGGCCGCGTGCTGGACCTGGGCTGCGGCACGGGCCTGTCCGGCCTGGCGCTCAAGCCCTTCGCCACCCGGCTGGAGGGGCTGGACCTCTCGCCGCGCATGCTGGCCGAGGCGCGGGCACGCGGCATCTACGCCGCGCTGCACGAGGCGGATCTGCTCGATTTCCTGCCGCGCCGCGCGGCCGCCTGGGACATCGTGGCGGCGGCGGATGTGCTGAACTACCTGGGTGACCTCGGCCCGGCTCTGGCCGCGATCCGCACGGCGCTGCGGCCCGGCGGGACGGCGGTGTTCAGCCTGGAGGCGGGCGAGGCGGCGGTCGCGCTCGGGGAGGGGCTGCGCTACCGGCACAATGCCGACCATGCCGCGACCCTGGCCGAGGCGGCGGGGCTCACGGTCCTGGCGCGGCAGGAGGCGGTGCTGCGCCGGGAGAAGGGCGCGGATGTGGCGGGGGTGCTGTTCCGCCTCGGGGGCTGACACCGGGCTCAAACCCAGCACTCCCGGATGGGCCTGGGGATGTAGTGCCGCCCCCCGGTGAGGGTGTGGAGGTGCATCAGCCCGCGCAGGAAGCCGAGGGCGGCGGGCTTGTCGCGACGCCAGGATTTTATGCGCTGCGCAATCGGCAGCCGATGGATGATTTCGGACAAATCCGGATGGGCGACCATCCAGGGCGGGCCCGGCAAGGCCCGCAGCAGCCTGAGCCGGCGGGCGAGGACGATCAGCGCCAGGCCGCGCAGCCGGATGGCGCGGCGGGCGGCGCGGCAGATATAGCCCTCGAGCCGGCGCAGGACGTGGCCCGCCGGCGCGGCGGCCAAGGCGCGAAGCAGGCGTTCCCACAGCCCGGCATGGGTGAGGCGGCGGAAGTGGCGCGCGACAGTGGCGGCCTTGCCGTATTCCTCGGGGAGCTCGCGCCAGGCCCCTTCGGTGGCGGCGACGCGGAAGATGGCATCGAGATGGGCGCGCTGGTCGCAGGGGCGGCCGCTGGCGTGGGCGGGGAGATGGGGGAGGAGGGCGTGCCATTCCTCGTCGGTGAGCGGGGCGTGGGGGATGAGGAGGCGCGCGGGCGGCCGTGGGCGGGGGCCGCGGGGGCGGATGTAGGGTTCGCGGAGGCAGGCGGGGAGGAGGAGACGGAGGGGCATCCGCCATTTATGGTTTAAAGATTAAGAACAAATCAAGAACATTTATGCATAGTCTGAGTTTGACTTTGCTTCGTCAAACTTCGCCATTAACCGTTCCGGCAGTCACCCCGCCCATTTTCGCGCATCAAAGCCGAGACATTACCACTCCTCGCGGGCGCTCAATTTTAACCTGACTCAGGGCTAGGCAGCACGTAGGGAACGACGACGTTGGTATTCTCGCTCTGGCCTACTTCGAAAGGGAAAGTGTCACGCTGGAACAATGGTGATGATATATTAACCTTGACGCGCAATTCATTTTTCTCTGACCGATTTGATAGTAGGAATATATCGGCATCAGCACCTATTGTGGTCTTGGCGATTATGTTTAGTTGATCGTCGGAACTTTCGTGATTCATGCCGAGAAAAACTGACGAAAGTACGGCGCCTAACTTCGGACGAAGCAGTTTATTCTCGTCTACGGTCTGATTGGATGCAATATGTGAGAGGGCAGAAAAAATAGTCTTATAATTCTGTCTGAGATATTTGGTATCAGTTTCCTCAAATTGAGCCGCTTCTTCGGCAGCAAAATCCGGTTTTCCACGATCTGTGGCTGTTATTTTATAGTAATTCTCGATAGCGCCTCGTCGCAAAAAGAAACAACCTAACTCGGCAAGCGCATCGAGCAGTGTATCATAACGCGTCCGTAGGCTTGTCGCTTCAGCGGAGGCAGCGGCGTCATCGAAGCTCGTTGGATCGGTCAGCACCCGCGCAAGCGTTACTCTGCGTTTGGCAAGTGCAGTCGACTCCTTGCTCGACCAATCAGGATAAGTTTTCGCGGCGGTATCGACCGCGGCTTGATGGTTAGCCATGAACGTCGCCAGGGCATTACGCAGATCACTGTCGAGGTCGGTGAGAGTGGCTCGTCCGCGCTGATTGGCTACTGCAGCGGCCTTGGGCAATGTGCTGAAATGGCTTACTAGGCTATTGCTGTCCGCTAGGGCGTCCAAGTCCGCTAGAACGGCGGCATGTTTGTTCATTAGGCCGAATAGTTTCAAAACTTCAACGAATTCACCCTTACCAATAACCGGAAGAACCTGCGCGTTGCGCGCAAGCAGCCGCAGATCGAGGCGGCGAGCGAGCTGCGTAGCGATGATCTCGTCGCTGGGTCCTTCGACCAGTAGAACACGCTCAGCAAACATTGCTATGCGATGGGTCGAGCCAAGCCGGGCTATCATCGCCGCTAACCTAGTTCGTTTTAGAATATCAGCATCAACCGACACTTGTGCCGGAGGTTCACGGACGGAGTTGAAAAAGGCAATACTGGGTAATTCGCTGATGCGTCGAAGCGGTAGCAGAGACGCAGAATGCGTGGCGATCACAATGAGCTTTCGCGTAGGGTCAGATGGATCACCCGCGACCTTCTCCATTTCCTCGAGCAGAAAGGCTTGGTGTTGCGGATGCAGGGAAATCTCCGGTTCATCGATAAGCAGGGCGCCAATTTCATCGTTGTGAATAGCTGCAAGTAGAGCCACAAGATGAAGAATGCCGCTTGCCTCATGATTTGCTGCATAGGAAGTGCCGCCAGACATAGGTGATATTCGGACGTTGAGGCCCTGCTGTGACCACGCAAGCTGTACACTGCGATCAAATAACTGTTGAAGTCGTGCTTCGATCTTTAAGCGTAGATCGGAACGATTTTCTAGTACAAGTAGAATTCCAGTTATACTCTCGATGGTCCACCAGCTCCCTAAATAGCTTGAATGGCCCACTGCCGCATCCATAGTATTTATTCCACCCGGACTGTCGACTGATGCACGAAAGGTCTCTAGTGGGCTGTTTCTCCCGGCCGCCAGGAAGTACGTCTTGCGATTATGAGTTGCAATGGCGCCTGTAGCATCGAGGGCAGTCTTGATTGCGCGCAGGGCACGTGTCTTTCCACTGCCGTTCGGGCCGACCAGTGTGGTGATGCCGGGCCGAATGTTTACTATCCCTTCGGTCGCGGAATTTCCTAGCAAAGGGACTTTGATCCCGAGTGGCCAAGCTTGCTCACTGTTTATACTAATGTTGCCGTTAAACCTTTTATTGGCCCGTAATTGATTTTTGTGTTCAACGATATTTTTGAATAACTAAATTAATAATGATGCCGATTAATTGGATAGTTACCTTGAAGGGCGGTGTTGCATTGGTGTCAAACCCTCCTCAACGGCACCCGCCAAGCCAACACCGTCGCCACCCCCATCAGCACCGCCGCCGCCGCAAACATCGCCCTGAATCCCCCGGCCAGCCCCGCCGCCATCGCCCCCCGGTCCGCCTCAGACAGCAGCGCAAACGCCGCCCGCCCCCCGCGCATCGTCTCCGCGAAAGCCGCCGCCATCGGCCCGTCGCTCAGCGCAAAGGCGCCAAAAATCACCGCACTCAGCAGCGCCGTCCCCGTCGCCGAGCCGAGGTTGCGCATGAACTGCACCGAGGCCGTGGCCACGCCGATCCGGCTCACCCCCGCCGCCGCCTGCACCGTGGTCTGCACCGCGGGGAAAGAGCAGCCGAAGCCGAAGCTCGCAAAGGCCAGCACCCAGGGCAGGCCGTGCAGCGGAATGGCGTCGAGCGCGACCGAGAAGAAGGCCAGGGTCAGCATGCTGATCCCCAGCGTCACCGAGGGCAGCGCCATGTTGCGCCCCGTCCGCGCCAGGAAATGGCCCGAGCTCAGCGCGCCCAGCCCCCCGGCCAGGCTCGTGGGCAGCATCATCGCGCCCACGGTGGCGATGGGCACGTCGCGCACCACCGTCAGATAGAGCGGCATGAAGGAGATCATGGAGACCATCACGCCGGCCACGCAGGCGGCCAGCACATTGGTCCGCCAGATCACCGGGTCGGTGAAGAGCCACAGCGGCAGCAGCGGGTCGGCCGCGCGGCGCTCCACGCGCAGCAGCAGCCACACGGCGGCCACGGCCACGGCGGCGATGGGGAGCGCGACCAGCAAAGCGTCCCAGCTCAACCGCTGCACCCGGTCCAGCACCAGCAGCAGCGCGCCGACGAAGATGGTGAAGAGCAGCGTGCCCGGCGCGTCGAAGCGGAAGCTGCCGCTCTCGGCGCCATGGCGCGGCAGGCGCGTCGTGGCCAGCACGCCGGCGGCGACGACGGGCAGCCCCGCCAGAAACACCCATTGCCAGCCCCAATGCTGCGTCAGCCAGCCGCCGGCCAGCGGCCCGGCCGCCGAGGCGCTCATGAAGCAGGCGACCAGATAGCCCTGGTAGCGGCCGCGCTCGCGCGGCGGCAGGCTCTCGCCGATCAGCGCCATCGCCAGCGTCAGCAGCCCGCCGCCGCCGAAGCCGTGCAGGACGCGCGCGGCCAGCAGCGCCTCGAAGCCCGGGGCGAGGCCCGAGGCGAGCGAGCCCACCGCCTGCAGCCCGAAGGCGCAGAACATCATGCGCCGCCGCCCATAGGCGTCGCCCAGCTTGCCGAAGATGGGGGCCGCGATGGTGGCCGCGACGAGATAGGCCACCACCACCCAGGAGATCCGCTCGACCACGCCGAAATGCGCGGCCATGTCGGGCAGGGCGGTGGCGGTGATCGTCTGGTCGATCGACGAGACGAAGATGGCGGTGCCGATGCTGGGGAAGGCCCGGAAGAACGCCGCGCGCGCGGACGGGTCGGTCATGCGGGGCGGCGCCGCCCCGAGATCTGATTTTGTTGCTTCCCGGACGTTTCCATCGCCTTACACCACCGCGTTGCGGCCCATCTCGAGGAATTTCTCGCGCCGGCGCGCCTTGAGCGTGGCGCCGTCCAGCGGCAGCAGCGGCTCCAGCGCGGCCCAGATGGAGTCGCCCACCCGCTCCAGCGTGGCGGCGTGGTCGCGATGGGCGCCGCCCAGCGGCTCGGCGATCACGGCGTCGATGAGGGCGAGTCGCTTCAGGTCCTCGGCGGTCAGCTTCAGCGCCTCGGCGGCGGTCGGCGCCTGGGCGGCGTCGCGCCAGAGGATGGAGGCGCAGCCCTCGGGCGAGATCACGGAATAGATGGCGTGCTCCAGCATCAGCACGCGGTCGGCCGCGGCGAGCGCGATGGCCCCGCCCGAGCCGCCCTCGCCGATGATGGTGGCCACGAAGGGCACGGGGGCGGAGAGCCCCGCCTCGATGGAGCGGGCGATGGCCTCGGCCTGGCCGCGCGCCTCGGCCTCGATGCCGGGGAAGGCGCCCGAGGTGTCGACGAAGGAGAGGATGGGCATGCCGAAGCGGCCGGCCAGCTCCATGATCCGGCGGGCCTTGCGGTAGCCCTCCGGCTTGGCCATGCCGAAATTATGCTTCACGCGCGTTTCGGTGTCGTGGCCCTTCTCGGTGCCGAGGACCGCGACGGCACGGCCCCGGAAGCGCCCGACTCCGCCGATCACCGCCGCGTCGTCGGCGAAGGCGCGGTCGCCGGCCAGCGGCGTCCATTCGGTGATGAGGCCCGCGATATAGTCGAGGCATTTGGGCCGGTCGGGGTGGCGGGCCACCTGGGCCTTCTGCCAGGGGGTGAGCTTGGCATAGGTGGCGGCAAGGAGCTTTTCGGCCTTGTCGCGCAGCCGCGAGACCTCGTCGGCCACGTCGATGCCGCCGGCATCGGTGGTCCGGCTCAGCTCTTCGACCTTGCCTTCCAGCTCGGCGATGGGTTTTTCGAAGTCCAGGAAATGGCGCATGGTCGGCCCGTCTAGCCCAAAGCAAGCCCCGCGGAAACCATGCAGGCGTATTGGCGGACCCCGCCGGCGGACATAGAGTGCGGCCCTTCCGAACCCCGCCAGGAATACCAGATGCCCGCGCTCGCCAGCCGCCTTGCCAATGTGAAGGTTTCCGCCTCGGTCGCCATGACGATCAAGGCCCGCGAACTTGCGGCGGAGGGCGTGAAAGTCGTCAGCCTCACCACGGGCGAGCCGGATTTCGATACCCCCCCGCATGCGATCGAGGCGGCCCACAAGGCGGCGCTCGCCGGCCAGACGAAATATCCACCCCAGGGCGGCACGCCGGAGCTGAAGGCCGCCGTGCAGCGCAAGTTCAAGCGCGACAACAACCTCGATTATTCGATGGACGAGATCCTCGTCACCAACGGCGGCAAGCAGGGCATCTTCAACGCCTTCATGGCGACGGTCGATCCGGGCGACGAGGTGATCATCCCCTCGCCCTTCTGGGTGAGCTACGCCGACATGGTGAAGGTCGCCGGCGGCGTGCCGGTCACGGTAAGCTGCCCGCAGAACAACGGCTTCAAGCTGCGCCCCGAGGATCTGGAGGCGGCCATCACGCCCAAGACCAAGTGGGTGATGCTGAACTTCCCCAACAACCCGACGGGCGCCGCCTGCTCGCGCTCTGAGATGAAGGCCCTGGCCGCGGTGCTGCTGAAGCACCCCGACATCTGGGTCCTGACCGACGATATGTACGAGCATCTCGTCTATGACGGCTTCGAGTTCTGCACGATCGCCGAGGTCGAGCCCCGGTTGAAGGACCGCACGCTCATCATCAACGGCGCGTCCAAGACCTATGCCATGACCGGCTGGCGCGTGGGCTTCTGCGCGGGTCCGGCCTCGCTCATCAAGGGCATGTTCAACATGCAGGGCCAGGCGACGTCGGGCGTCTCCACCGTCGGCCAGGCCGCCGCCGTGGCGGCGCTGGACGGCCCGCAGGAGCTGGTGAAGGAGCGCGCCGAGGAATACCGCCGCCGCCGCGACATGGTCGTGGAGATGCTGAACCAGGCGCCGGGCGTCGCCTGCCACAAGCCCGAGGGCGCCTTCTACGTCTTCCCGAACATCGCGGGCTGCATCGGCAAGACTTCCAAGGGCGGCAAGAAGATCGAGACGGACATGGACTTCGCCGTGGCCCTGCTCGACGAGGCGCATGTCGCCGTGGTGCACGGCGCGGCCTATGGCATGTCGCCCTATGTGCGCATCAGCTACGCCACCGACATGGAGAGCCTGCGCACGGCCTGCCTGAGCATCCAGGAGTTCTGCAAAGGTCTGTCCTGATGCTTCGTATCGGCACCGACGCCGATACCGAGGCCTATATCCAGCTGATCGGCGACGCCTGGCGTGAGTTTCCCGGCGTCGTCTTCGACGTGGATGCCGAGCTGCCGGAGCTGCGCGCGCTCGCCAGCTACTTCGCTGAGAAGGGCGGCCAGCTCTGGCTTTCGGAGGGGCCCGAGGGCCCCCTCGGCATGGTCGCCACGCGTCCCATGCGCGAGGACGGCGCCTGGGAGATCGGGCGCATGTATGTGAACCACGCCGCGCGGGGCACGGGTCTCGCGCACCGGCTGCTCGACACCGCCGAGGCCCATGCGCGCGAGCATGGCGCCGAGCGCATGGTCCTCTGGACAGACACGCGCTTCAACGCGGCGCATTCCTTCTACGAGAAGCGCGGCTACGTCCGGCAGGGCGCCATCCGCATCCTGGACGACCTCTCGAAGTCGCTGGAGTTCCGCTACACCAAGCCGACCCAGGGCCTCGTCGTCGAGGCGCTGGACGCGGCGGCGGCGGCGAGCGCGGAGCGGCGCTTCTCGGAGATCATGATCGCCTGCGTGGCCGATGGCGCCTCGGTCAGCTTCCTCGCCCCGCTCTCGAAGGAGAAGTCGCGCGCGCATTGGAAGCGCGTCTCCTCGGAGGTCGCGCAGGGGCATCGCGTGCTGCTCGGCGCCTGGGTGGAGGGCGCGCTGGTCGGCACCGTGCAGCTCGACCTCGCCACGCCCGAGAACCAGCAGCATCGCGCCGAGCTGGTGAAGCTGCTGGTCGATCCCGCCTATCGCCGCCGCGGCGTGGGCGAGGCGCTGATGCGCCGTGCGGAGCAGACGGCGCTGCGCCTCGGCCGGCGGCTGCTCACGCTCGACACCCGCGCCGATTGCGCCGGCGAGAAGCTGTACCGCCGGCTGGGCTGGACGGAGGGTGGGTTCATCCCCGACTTTGCGCAGGATGCCAGCGGCCAGGGCTTCGCCACGCGCTTCTTCTTCAAGCGCCCGGAGTAACCTAGACTCCGCGTCGCGGGCTGCCTTTCGCCCGCGACGAAGAGGTCCGAGATGATCCAACCGGCCTGGGTCCGCGCCATGGCGGCCTATAACAGCGAGATGAACCGGCGCAGCTATGCCGCCGCCGACACCCTCTCCGACGCGGAGCGGCGGGCCGATGGCGGCGCGTTCTTCGGCGGCATCCACGCCACGCTCAGCCATCTGGTCTGGGGCGACCACATGTGGATGAGCCGCTTCGACGGATGGGAGAAGCCCGCCGTCGGCATCGCCGGCAGCACGACCCTGTTCGGGGACTGGCGGGAGCTCTCCGCCGCGCGGGTCGCGACCGATGCGCGGATCGAGGAATGGGCCGGGCGGCTGACGCCGGCCGATCTCGCCGGCGACCTCGTCTGGTTCAGCGGCTCCACCCAGCGCGAGATGCGCAAGCCGCGCTGGCTGACGGTCACGCATCTCTTCAACCACCAGACGCATCATCGCGGCCAGGTGCATGCGCTGCTGACGCGGGCCGGGGTCGCGACGGCCGATACCGACCTGCCCTGGCTGATCCCGCGCAGCGTCTATTCCTGATGGCGCTTCGCCTGACATGCTGTGAGGGTTATAGGAGTCATCAGCCATGCCGGGTCACGGCGGGCGAGAGGGAGAACCACCACATGCGCTTGCTCCGATACACCCTGGCCGCCGGGCTTCTGGCCACCGTTCCCGCCATCGCGCAGACCCGGCGTCCCGCCCCCGAGCCCACCGCCATCACCCGCGCCGTGACGGCCACGGCCATCGTCGAATCCATCGACCGCACGACGCGCCAGGTCGTGCTGCGCGCGCAGGATGGCACGATCGAGACGGTCGTGGCCGGACCCAATGTCCGCAATCTCGCCCAGGTCCATCCGGGCGACAGCGTGGTGCTGGAATTCGGCCAGGCGATGATCGTGGCCCTGGCCAATCCGGCCGACGGCGCGGCGCCGGTCGGGGCCGGCCATGCCGAGGCCCGCACGCGCCCCGGCCAGCGCCCCGGCGCCGCCTCGGTCGATGGCGTGCGCGCGCGCGTCACCATCGATGCGGTGGACCGGCGGACGAACACGGTCACCTTCACCGGCCCGTCCGGCGTGCAGCGGACGGCGCGGCCGCAGGAGCGCGAGCTGATCGCCTTCGTGCGCTCGCTGCGGGCCGGCCAGCAGGTGGACATCGTCTATGCGCGCAGCGTGGCGCTGCGCGTCGAGCCGATGCGCCGCTAGGCGAGAAAACGGGCGAGGGGGGCAGGTGTGAGGGGGGCTGGCCCCCCTCGCGCTACGGCGTCTTCAGCGTCAGCCCGCCATCGACGACGATCTCGATCCCGGTGACGTATTTCGCCTCGTCGGAGGCGAGATAGAGCGCCGCGAAGGCGACATCCCAGGCATCGCCCATCCGGCCCATCGGCGGCTGGGCGTTGCGCCGGGCGACGATGGCCGCCACGTCGCCGCCGCTGCGCTGATTGGCGAGCCGCGCCTCGACCAGGGGCGTGTGCATCAGGCCGGGCACCACCACGTTGCAGCGGATGCCGTGCGGGGCGTAGCGCACCGCGATCATCTTGCTGAGCGCGGTCACGCCCGCCTTGGAGGCCGCATAGGCCATCAGGTCGTTGCCGATGTTGCGCAGCGCCGCGATGGAGGAGAGGTTCACGATCGCCCCGCCGCCCTGCTTCTGCATGATCGGCAGCACGGCGCGCGTGCTGAGATGCACGTAGTGCAGGTTGTGGTGGAACTGCCGGTGCCAGGCCTCGGGCGTCAGCTCCTCGGGCCCGCCGGGCACGCTGCCGCCGACATTGTTCACCAGGATGTCGATGCGCCCGAAGGCGGCGATGGTCGCCGCGACGACGCGTGCGATCTCGCTTTCCTGCGTCACGTCGGCGGCGAGCGCGAAGGCCTGCCCGCCCTCGCGCGCGATCAGCGCCGTGGTCTCCTCCGCGGCGGCGAGGTGCAGGTCCACGCAGGCGACCTGCGCACCCTCGCGCGCGAAGAGGATCGCCATGGCGCGGCCATTGCCGATCCCCTCGCCGACGGAGCCGGCGCCCAGGAGCAGGACGCGCTTGCCCGACAGGCGGCCGCTGCCCGGCCGATTCGGACCGTCGGGCTGCGCCCTCAGGTCACCGGACGGGGGCATCAGCGCTGCGCCCAGGGCGTGGTGGCCCAGAGCTGGCGGTAGCGCTGCTCGTCGCGCCGCAGTCGCGCGAACCAGGCTTCACCCGGCTCGAACTGCACGAGGAGCTGGCGCGCCTCGATGGCCTTGATGAATTCCGGATCCTTCGCGATGTCCTCCGTCGCCTCGCGATAGCGCGAGACGATATGCGCGGGCGTGCCGGCGGGCATCACCAGCCCGCGCTCGGAGGCCATGGTCACGTCCACGCCCTTCTCCTTCAGCGTCGGCAGGTCGGGCGCGAAGCGGCTGCGCTGCGGGGCGGCGACGGCCAGCAGGCGCATGCCCTCGTTGTTGCTGAGGACGTAGCCGAGGTTCAGCCCCGTCGCGACGACCTGGTTGCCCAGGATCGCGGTGCGGATCGGCGGGTCGCCCTGGAAGGCCACATGGTTGAATCGCACCCCCGTCGTGGCGCCGATGAGCACCATCAGCAGGTGGTCGTCGGTGCCGATGCCGGGCGAGCCGAAGGAGATGGTCTCCGGCGCGCGGCGCGCCGCCTCCAGGAGCTGCTCGATGGTCTGGTAGGGGGACGAGGAGGCGACCGAGATGGCGGAGGGATCGCCGATCAGATTGCCGATGCCGTGGAAGTCCTCGAGCTTGAACTGCGCCGGCCGCTCGATGGGGATGGTCAGCAGGCCCGGCATGTTGGTCGTGCCGATGATGGTGCCGTCCGCCCGGCCGCGCGCGACGGCGGCCAGCGCCACCTCGCCCCCCGCGCCGGGGCGGTTGGAGACGACGACGGTGCCGCCGATGCGCGGCTCCAGGTAGCGGGCATAGAGGCGCGCATCCACATCCGTCGCGCCGCCGGGCGTGAAGCCCACGACGATCTCGACGGGGCGATCCGGGCGCCAGGATTGGGCGAGCGCGGGGGCGGCCAGAAGCGCCGGCGCGGCGCCGAGCAGACTGCGTCGTTTCATGATGTCGTTCCTCCCTTGGCCGTCTGCGCGGCCGTTCGGCTTGGGGGCTCTGGACGGCGGTGACGTCATCCAAAGCTTTGTGCGGGAGGGAGCATGGAGCCCTGCGCCGTGCAGGGCAATGCGGTCAGCGCCAGTCGATGGCGGGCAGGGTGGTGACCGGCAGGCGCGCGGCGGTGAGGCGGCGGTTGCGTAGCTCCAGCGGCAGGTCCAGGCGCGGCGGCCCGCCCTCCGGCGGCACGCGCGCGGTCGTGGCGAGCGCCAGGCGGAGAAGCGGCGCCTGGTTGGGCGCGATGACGCCGGCCTCGGTCAGCAGCGTCACCGCCTGCTGCCCTCCGGTGAGCTGCAGGTTGCCCCGGCCCTCGGGCTGCAGCGCCGCGTCCAGCGTCAGCGTGGCGGTGAGGTTGGCGAAGACCTCGCCCGTGCGGAACTCGGCGCGCTCGATGCTCATCGCGCCGCCGGACTGGCGCCAGGCGGCGGCGGTGGCGAGCGGCGGGCGGGTGAGGCGGCCGGTGACGTGGACGATGTCGAAGCGCGGCAGGCCCTGGGTGGCGAAGAGGTCGGCGCGCAGGTTGATGGCGGTCTGGAAGACCTCGGCCGAGATGCGGCTGATCTGCGTCGCATCGCCGATGCGCAGGTCCTCGCCCTCCAGCGTGCCGCCCTGGCCGTCCAGCCGCACGCGCAGCGTCAGGGCGCGCTGCTGGAGGGGGGTGGTGCCGTTCAGATGAACCAGCGACTGGGCGCCATCCAGCGTCAGGCGGATCTGGCGGGGATCCTGGGGGTAGAGGGCGAGCGTCGCGCGCTCGGCACGCCAGCCCAGGCCCATCGGCGAGTCGACGCGCAGGTTCTCGAGCTTCAGCGCGGCGGAGAACGGGAAGCCGCTGCGCACGGGCGGCGCGAGGGAGATGCGCCAGCCCTCGGCGGTGCGGGCGCGGATCCACAGGGCGAGCTCGGTGTCGAGCCGGGCGGTGGCCTGCTGCCAGACGACATAAGCGCCGCCCCCCGCGAGGACGATCAGCAGGACGAGGACGGCCAACCATTTTTTCGCCATGCGAGAGGGATTATAGGGGGATGCTGGTTTCGCAAAGGTGCTTTCGAGGGTGTCCCCCGTGCCTCTGGATGCCGATGGGCATCTCTACGTCTTCGCCTATGGCTCGCTGATCTGGCGGCCCGGTTTCACCCATCTGGGGCAGGAGCCCGCGACGCTGCGCGGCTTCCACCGGCGATTCTGTCTGTGGTCGCGGCACTATCGCGGCACGCCGGAGATGCCGGGGCTGGTGCTCGGGCTCGACCGGGGCGGGAGCTGCCGGGGCGTGGCCTTCCGCGTGGCGGGGGCCGATGCGCCGGAGGTCCTGGACTATCTGGAGGCGCGCGAGAACCTCAACGGCGACAAGGTCTATGACCGCCGGCTGCTGACGCTGCGCCTGGGGACGGCGCGCCTCGTGCGGGGCATCGCCTATGTCGCGGATCGCGCCCACCCGGCCTATTGCCGCCCCTGCGAGGCGAGCACCGCCGAAACGATCGCCCGCGGCCGCGGCGAGGCGGGGCTCAACCGTGACTATCTGACGAACACGGCCAGCCAGCTCGCCTCGCTGGGCCTGCGCGACCCCGGGCTGGAGCGGCTGGTGCGCCTCGTGATGGCAAGCCCCGGTTAACCTTTCCGCGGCAGTCTTCCCGGCGGAGGAACGCCATGGAGGACGACGTGCGGGAGGCGCGCATCCGCTGCGCGCGGCATCTGACCGAGCTGCACCGGCTGCACCTGACGCTGCTGGGCGAGACGCGCGCCCTGAAGCGCTTCACCACGGACGGCCGCCCCTCCGTGGAGATCGAGATCGTGGCCGAACTGATGGAGCAGTATCTCTCCGCCAGCGATGCCTTCCTGGAGAATATGCGCGGCCGGATGGAGGCGCGGCTGGGGCTGCTGCGCCGTGGCGAGCCCCTGGCCCATGGCAAGCCCGACGACGCGCCCGGCCATGGCGCCTTCTGGCTGAGCTTCTCGCGGCTCTGCGCGGTGCTGCGCCGGGTCGCGCGCTGACCGCGCGGGGGCGCATGGCCCCCGCGCGGTGTCGGCCTCAGCCTTCCTGCAGGCTGAGGCCGAAGGCCGCCGCATAGCGCTCGGCGAAGCGGGGCTTCACCTCCGGATTGACGATGCGCGGCGGCATCCGCCCCGCCGCGAGATCCGAGAAGGCCAGCGCCGCGATCCGCGTGATGTTCGCGCGGCTCTCCTGCGTCACGCCCGCCGTGTGCTGGCTGGCGATGACGGCCTTGTGGTGCAGCAGCGGGTGGTCCACCGGCGGCGGCTCCAGCTCCCAGACGTCGAGGCCGGCGGTCGCGACCTGGCCGGAATTCAGCGCGGCCAGCAGGTCGTCCTCGTTGTGGATGGAGCCGCGGGCGGTGGTCACGAAGATCACGCCCTTCTTCATCTTGGCGAAGGCGGCGGCATCGATGGTGCCGCGCGTCTGCGGCGTCAGCGGGCAATGCAGGCTGACCACGTCGGCCTGCGCCAGCAGCGTGTCCATATCGACCTTGGTGACGCCGCGCGCCTTCATCTCGTCGGCATCGAGATAGGGATCGACCGCGATCACCTTGCAGCCGAAGGCGAGGCGGCAGATCTCGGCCACGCGCGTGCCGACATTGCCGCAGCCCACCAGGCCCACGGTGCGGTTGCGCAATTCGCGGCCCATCATCGTGGCGCGGTCCTGCGCGCGGCCGGCGATCATGGCGGCGTGGGATTCGGGCATGCGCTTGAGGCAGGCGAGCATCATGCCGACCGCGTGCTCGGCCACGCCCTCGGCATTGCCGCCGGCCTGGTTCACGGCTGCGACACCCGCATTGGTGCAGGCGATGGGGTCGATGGGATCGTAGCCCGCGCCATAGCTCGCGGCGATGAGCAGGTTGGGGAGCTTGGCCAGCAGCTCGTCCGTCACGTGCAGCGGCTTGGGCAATTCGTCGCGCGCGGCCATGACGTAATAGCCGTGGCAGGAGGAGAGCGTCTGGATCGCCTCGGCCGTGCTGGCTTCGAGGGGGATATGAATGACCTCGAGATCGGGGTCCTTCGCGCAGGTCTCCAGGAACATCGGATGCGGCACGAAGCCGAAATAGGCGAGGCGGAACTTAGCCATTGCAGTGTTGACACTCCCTTGATCGCGGCAAAATCGCCCGAAGCCGCGCGCTTGCAAAGGGGGCCTGTTGCCCGCGCATATCGCCGCTTCTAGGTTCGGGCGACGAATTTGGGAGTGAAACGATGCCGAACGTGCTGGTGGTGACCGCGCATCCGGGAGACTTCGTCTGGCGCGCGGGCGGGGCCATCGCGCTGCACGCCAAGGCGGGACACAAGGTGCATATTGTCTGCCTGGCCTTCGGCGAGCGCGGCGAGAGCCAGGGGGCCTGGGCCAGGCCGGCCGCCACGCTGGAGACCGTGAAGGCCGGCCGCAAGGACGAGGCCGAGGCAGCCGCCGCCATCCTCGGCGCCTCGATCGAGTTCTACGACGCCGGCGACTATCCGCTCGTCACCACCCCCGCGATGCTGGACCGTCTGGTCGACACCTATCGCGCGCTGCGGCCGGAATTCGTGCTGACCCACGCGATGGCCGATCCGTATAACCTCGACCATCCGGCGGCGAATCAGTTCGCCCAGGCCGCGCGCATCGTGGCCCAAGCGGCGGGCCACAAGCCCGGCCCCGACGCCGTCTATCGCGCGCCGCAGGTCTATATGTTCGAACCCCATCAGACCGAGATGTGCGGCTTCAGGCCCGATGTGATCCTGAACATCGACGCGGTGTGGGAAACCAAGCGCCGCGCCTTCGAATGCCTGCCCGCGCAGACGCATCTGTGGGGCTATTACGAGCGCGTTGCGATGAATCGCGGCCAGCAGGGCGGCCGCAATGCCGGGATCAAGATGAATTACGGGGAGGCCTATCAGCGCGTCTTCCCCGAGGTGCTGCAGGAGCTTCGCTAGTGGATTTCGCACTGACCCCGGAACAGGACGCCATCCGCGAGGGCGTGCTCGCCCTCTGCGCCGGTTTCGACGACGCCTATTGGCACGGCTGCGACAAGGAGCACGCCTTCCCGCACGCCTTCCACAAGGCGATCGCCGAGGCGGGCTATCTGGGCATCTGCATCCCCGAGGAATACGGCGGCTCGGGCCTGGGCATCCACGAGGCCGCGATCATGATGGAGGCCATCAGCGGCTCCGGCGCGGGAATGACGGGCGCCTCGGCCATCCACATGAACATCTTTGGCCTCAACCCGGTCGTGGTCTTCGGCACGGAGGCGCAGAAGGCGCGCTTCCTGCTGCCGCTGGTGCGCGGCGAGGAGAAGGCCTGCTTCGGCGTGACCGAACCGACCACGGGCCTCGACACCACGCGGCTCAAGACGCGCGCGGTGAAGAAGGGCGACCGCTATATCGTCGACGGCCAGAAGGTCTGGATCAGCACGGCGCAGGTGGCGGACCGCATCCTGCTGCTGGCGCGCACCACGCCGCTCGACCAGGTGGCCAAGCCCACGGAAGGCCTGTCGCTCTTCTACACGAAGCTCGACCGCACGCGCTGCCAGGTCACCGAGATCGACAAGATGGGCCGCGCCGGCGTGGACTCCAACGAGATCTTCTTCGAAGGCTACGAGGTGCCCGAGGAGGACCGCATCGGCGAGGAGGGCAAGGGCTTCCGCTACATCCTGCACGGGATGAATCCGGAGCGCGTGCTCATCGCCGCCGAGGCGGTCGGGCTCGGCCGCGCGGCGCTCGGCCGGGCCACGGCCTATGCGAAGGAGCGCGTGGTCTTCGGTCGCCCCATCGGCCAGAACCAGGGCGTGCAGCATCCGTTGGCGGCCGACTGGATGGCGCTGGAGGCGGCCTGGCTGATGGCGCAGAACGCGGCCTGGCGCTACGACCAGGGCCTCGATTGCGGGCCGCAGGCCAATGCCGCGAAGTATCTCTGCGCCGAGGCCGGGCTGAAGGCCTGCCAGAACGCGATCATGACCCATGGCGGCTTCGGCTATGCCCGCGAATATCATGTGGAGCGCTATCTGCGCGAGGTGATGATCCCCTGGATCGCGCCGGTGAGCCCCAACCTGATCCTCTGCCACATCGCCGAGCGCGTGCTGGGGCTGCCCAAGAGCTACTGACGCAGGCGCGAGCATGATTCACGCCTCCGGTGATTCCACCTGCGGCGATCATGCTCTGGCCCTCACTCCGCCTGGAGCGCCCCGCGCGCGCCCATATCGGCCCAGCGGGCGATCTCCAGGCGGATCAGCGCGGCGAAATCGGCCCGGCTGCCGCCGACCAGCTCGTAGTTCAGCGCGCGCAGCCGCTCCGCCACCTCCGGCGCGTGCACGCTGGCCACCAGCAGCGCGTGCAGCCGGTCCAGCACCGCCTCCGGCACGCCCGCCGGCGCCACCATGCCCCACCAGCCGAGCTGGTCCACCGCCGGCAGGCCGGCCTCGCGGAAGCTCGGCACCTCCGGCAGCAAGGGGCTGCGGCCCTGCGAGGTGATGGCCAGCGCCTTCACCCGCCCGGCCTGCAGCTGCGCCAGCGAGGAGGGCACGCTGATGAAGCCGTACTGGATCTCGCCCCCCACCAGCGCCGCGAGCTCCGGCCCGCCGCCGCGATAGCCGACCGGCGTCATCTCCAGCCCGCTCGTCACCAGGAACTGCACCATCGCCAGATGGTTCGGGCTGCCGATGCCGGCATGGGCGAGGCTGACCGAGCCGGGCCGCTGGCGCGCCATCGCCAGGACGTCGGCGACGCTTTCCGCCGGCGCCGAGGGGTGCTTCACGAAGACCACCGGCGCCTGCACCAGCACGCCGAGCGGCGTGAGGTCCTTCTCGGTGTCGAAGGGCAGGCGGCCGCGCAGCGTGGTCGGGTTCACCGACAGCGCGTTGTCGACGGTGCTGACGGTGTAGCCATCGGCCGGCGCGGTCGCCACCGCCTGCATGCCGGGGACGGTGGCGCCGCCGGCACGGTTCTCGATGACGAAGCTCTGGCCGGTTTCCCGCGTGGCATGCTGCGCCACCAGCCGGCCGACGATGTCGCTCGCGCCGCCCGGCGCGTAGGGCACGATGATGCGCACCGCCCGCGCCGGAAATCCGGACTGTGCCAGGGCGGGAGCGGCCAAGGTCGAGGCGGCCAGGGCTGGGGCGGCCAGGGATGCAGTGGAAAGCAGGGCGAGCGAACGGCGACGGATCGGTCGGTGCATGCGGGATTCCCTTCTTGCTTCTTGCCTGTTTCCGCCTGGCTCGGGGGCGGTGCCCTTCAGCGCAGCCGGGCGAGCCGGTCCGCCGTCGCGGCGGCCGTGACCGCCTCGACATCCTCGGGCAGCAGCAGCCGTTCCGCCGCCAGCCGCCCGGCCGCCGCGCGCACGGCGGCGACATAATCGGCGGGCGCCGCGTAGCGCTCCGCGAGGGAGAGCCGCGGATCGCCCGTGGCCTCGCGCTCGGCCCGCGTGGCGGCGAAGGGCAGCACGGCGCCGGTGTTGTAGCAGAGCGCCCCCGCCGCGAAGCCCTCCGCGCGCGGGTTCCAGCCCGTGTAGCTCGCCTTGGGCACCTCCAGCGCCAGGTTGCGCACCCCGCCGATGGCATTGCCATCCGCATCCACGCGCGGGAGCAGCACGGTGTATTCGCCGCGCACGGCGGGCGGCATGACGGTGTTGTCCACGAGCTGCGCCGGGCCATGGGCCCCGCGATAGCCGAATGCCGCGATCCCCGGATAAAGCCCGGCCGCCGGCACCAGCGTGCCCTGGCTGCGCATCGGATAGCGGGTGGCGGGCGGCTCGACGCCCTCGCGCATCCATTCCTCCATCGCGACCAGCAGCGCGCGCATCGGCGCGCCCGCATGCAGCGGGTTCACCGGCAGGGCGCAGCGGTCGATCGGCCTGGCCACGGCATCGGCCGCGGCGAAATGCGGATGGCCGGCCATGGCATAGGCCCGCACCTCGGGCGGCAGATCGAGGTGGTTGCCGCGCGTATCGGTCACCAGCAGCGAGGCGCGCGCGCCCCAGAACTCGTATTCGCTGTCCGTCTGCATGACGAGCGGGCAGGTGCTGGTCAGGCGGCAGCGCAGCAGCAGCCCGTCACGCCGCCCGGTCAGATGGTCCTCGGTCGTCGCATAGGTGAAGGGGAACTGATCGGCGGGGTAGAGGCGGTCGCCATGCGGCGTCGGATTGCGGCCGGGCTGGGCGAAGCGCGCATTGGTGAAGGTGCGGCGCGAGCCGGGGATATGCGGCAGCATGGCGTCGTAGACGCGGCGGCCGCGCTCATCCTCGTTGAAGCCGAGATACAGGAAGTCGCGCACGAAGCGGCCGGATTGCGAGACGCCGTGCAGCATGGCCCGATTGACGGTCACGCGGCCATTCGAGGCGAGGGGGTTCGCCTCGCCGCGCTCGCGCGTGAGGAAGGCCGCCACGTCGCGCACCGCCGCGAAGGCCATGCCCTGCACCGTGGGATCCCTGGCCGTGTAGGTGAGCTCGTAGAGCGCCCCGGCGTCGAAGCCGGCCGGGCGCGTGATCTCGATCCGGCTCGGGTCGAGGAAGCGGAAGGACAGGCCGGGCGGCGTCTGCCGCTCGTCCTCGAAGCGGGCGCGCACGGTGAGCGTCGCGCCCTGCTCGGTTGCCGCCGGATAGGTGAGCGGCGCGGCGACCGGGCTGGTGCGATGGTCGAAAAGGAATTCCTCGCGCGAGAGGCCGGTGACGCCGGGCACCACCGGCGCCTCCAGCCGCAGGCCCGCGCCCCGGCCCTCGCCGGGCGGGATATCGGCCTGCCAGCCGACCCAGGCGAGGGTGAGGCCGCGCCGCAGCAGGAAGCCGTTGCCGGGATTCCGGCCGTTCATCAGCCCGTTGGCCGGGCCGTCGTCATAGAGTTGCCCGGCGAGCTCGCGGCCGCGATTGGGTGCTTCGACCAGCAGCGTGCCGCTGCCCCGGAAGGCCTCGGCGGGGCGCAGGACGACCACCTCGGCCACCGCCTCCACCCGCCCCTGGGCATTGCGCGGCGCCAGCGCGATGTCGGCGATCACCGCGTTGCGCGGATCGGCCGGATCGAGGGCGATGGTGGCGCGGGCGGTCAGGCGCTCATAGCGGCCCGCCTCGCCGAAGGAACGGCCCTCGAAGGCGGGCTGCGGCGGGCCGGTGAGCTCGAAGAGGGTGACCTCGGCGGCGGCCGGCATGGCAAGCATGCAGGCGCCCACCGCGGCGAGGGCGGCAGATTTGCGCATGGTTCGTTCCTCCTGGCCGCAGGCTAGCCGCACGGATTGGCCTGAGGAAGGAAGTTTCGGGGCGCTATCCGTCGAGGAGGTGCGCGAGGTTCTCCAGCGAGGAGGCCATCCCGGCCGCGTGGTCCTGGGCGCCGATGCCGGCGGGGACGTTCTCGCAGGCGATGGTGACCCGCGTGCCGATCGGCACCGGCGCGAGCGACCAGGTGATGGTCATGATGCCCGCGAAGGCGGGGTCTTCGGATGGGAACTCGACCGCCTGCACCACCTTCCGGAATTCGACGAGCTCGACGAAGCGGCCCTGGACGATATCGGTATGCCCCGAGCTCTTGCCCGCGGGATCGGCCGCCTCGTGGGTGAGGGTCATCCGGTAGGTGCCGCCCACGCGCGCCTCGAAGGCTTCGATCCGGCCCGCCATGCCCCTCGGCGGCAGCCAGGCGAGGAGCTCCCCGGGGGTCAGCATGGCCCGCCAGATCCGGGCCGGTGACGCCGCGATGATCCTGGAGCTGCGGTCGATGCGTCGTGCCATGCCGGGCGAGACTGCCCGGCCCATCGCCGCGACGCCAGCACGGGCGGCAGCCGCCCATCCCGGCAGCTCGTGCTCCACCGGCGTGGCGCCCGGGATCAGCCTTCGGTCCGGATGTTGTTCTGCCGAACGACATCGCCCCAGAGGCGGACCTGCCGGGCGAAATGCTCGCGCATCTGCTCCGGGCCGCCGGCGATGACGGTGACTCCCATCAACCGGGTGAGCCGCCGGTTCACCTCCTCGCCGCGCAGCGCCGCCGACAGCTCCGTATTGAAGCGGTCGATCAGCGGCCGGGGCGTCGCACCGGGCGCATAGACGCCCCACCAGGGCGTGGCGTCGATGTCGGTCAGGCCGCTTTCGGACAGCGTCGGCACCGAGAGCAGCGAGGCGTGGCGCGCGGGCGCGGTCTGCGCGAGCGGCCGCAGCGTCTCGGCCGAGAACTGCGCCGACAGCACGGTCGTCGCCGCGATGATGACGTCGACCTGGTTGGCGAGGGCCGCGGTGACGGCCGGTGCCGCGCCGCCGGAATAGGGCACATGGACCATCCGCAGGCCACGGCGCTGCGCGATCAGCACCATGGTCAGATGGCCGAGGCTGCCCTGGCCGGCCGAGGTGTAGTTGATCTCGCCGGGCCGGGCCTCCGCCGCCGCGAGCACGTCGCCCAGCGTGCGGTAGGCGCGCGAGGGATGGGCGGCGATGACGTTGGGCGCCGTGCCGATGAGCATGACCGGCGCGAGGTCCCGCTCGTGGTCGAAGGGCTGCGAGGCCAGCAGCGACGGATTGACCGCATGGGTGTCGAAGACGAAGAGCCAGGTGTTGCCGTCGGGCGCCGCGCGCACCGCCGCCGCCGCGCCGATGCTGCCATAGGCGCCGGGCCGGTTCTCGACGACGACCGTCGTGCCGAGGCGCTGCTGCAGCCCTGGCTGGACGAGCCGGGCGATCTGGTCGGCCGTTCCGCCGGGGGCGAAGGGCACCAGCAGCCGGATGGGCCCCTGCAGATTGCCCCCCTGCGGATTTCCCTGCGCGCGTGCGGCCCAAGGAGCCGCCAGCCCCGCGGCGATTGCGCCGCGCCTGGTCCATCTCGACATTGCGTGCCTCCCGGCGGCCACGTCGGCTTCGAGGCCGCGGGCTCGTTGTTTGTGAACGAACCGTAAGATCGGGCGGACCGGGAAGGCAAGAAGAACGGTGGGCGCGCTATCCTGCCGGGCGGTGCTGCGCCCAGGGCCGCGCCTGCTCCAGCAGCGCGCCGAAGCGCAGCACGTCGGTCTCCGCGCCCCAGTGGCCGACGATCTGCACCGCCGTCGGCAGCCCGTCCGTCCCGAAGCCCGAGGGCAGGGAGACGGCGGGATGGCCGGTGAGGTTGAAGGGGTACTGATAGGCCGTCCAACCCTGGCGGGTGATCCCGTACTTCACGCCATCGACCTCGACCTCCTCATTCGCCGCATCGAACTCGACCGGCAAAGCGGTGCGCGTCATGGTGGGGGTGACGAGGAAGTCGTAGCGGTCGAACAGCGCCTGGATCGCGCGGAACAGCCGCGTGCGGGCGAATTGCGCGTTGCGGAAATCGTGCAGGCCGAAGCCGTTGCCGCGCTCCATGAAGGCGAGCGTCACGGGATCCATCTGGTTCTGCCAGCGCGACAGGTATTGCGCGAAGCCGACCGCGAAGCCGGCCTGATAGAGGACGCGGCCCTCATATTCGATCCAGTCGATCGCGTCGGTGACTTCCTCGACCTCGGCGCCCATGGCGGCCCAGGCGTCCAGCGAGGCCTGGGTGTTCGCGGTCACGTCGGCCGCCACGCGCGGGTTGTGGCAGCGCGGGATATAGCCGATGCGCACGCCGCCGAGATGGGCGCCGATCAGCCTCGGCGAGAGCTGCCGCCGGTCCTCGCCCTTGAGCGACCACACGTCCCTGGACGCGCCGCCGGTCATCACCGCATGCATCACCGCCGCATCGGTGACGGTGCGGGCGAGGGGGCCGGCGAAGGTGTTGTTGGCGTAGCTGTCGGTCGCCGTCTCATAGGGCACGCTGCCGAGCGTCGGCTTCAGCCCGACCACGCCGCAGCAGGCCGCCGGCCCGCGCACCGAGCCCGCGCCATCCGTCCCCAGGCCCAGCGGCGCGAGCCCCGCCGCCACGGCCGCCGCCGCCCCGCCGCTCGATCCGCCGGAGGTGCGCCCGAGGTTCCAGGGGTTGCGGGTGATGCCGTGGGGCGGGCTGTCGGTCAAGCCCTTATTGCCGAATTCCGGCGTGGTGGATTTGCCGATGACGATGGCGCCGGCCGCGCGCAGCCGCGCCACCAGAACGTCGTCCTCGGCGGCGGGCGGCGCGTCCTGGAAGATCGCCGAACCGCGCCGCGTGGGCACGCCCTTCACGTCCAGCAGATCCTTGATGTGGACGGGCACGCCATGCAGTGGGCCAAGCGGCGCGCCGGAGGTCACGGCGGCCTCGGCTTGGCGCGCCTCGGCCCGCGCCTGCTCGGCCATCACCTCGACGAAGACGTTCAGCCGCGGCTGCTGGACCTCGATCGCGGCGAGCACGGCGTCCACATATTCGACCGGCGAAAGCTTGCGCCGGCGGATGAGCGCGGCGGCGGCGGTGGCGGAGGTGAAGAGAAGGTCGGCGTCGGGCATCGGGCTCTCCGGCTTGTGGCGCGAGAGTGCTGTCGCCCCACGCCGGGCACAAGCGAGGCACCCTGTCTTTTTCGTCGCGAAGTCGGCAGTGTCCGCCGTCATGGACCTCCGCCAGCTCCAGCTCTTCCGGCGCATCGTCGCCGAGGGAAGCTTCTCCCGTGCCGCCGCCGCGCTCGGCATCGCCCAGCCGGCGCTGAGCCGGCAGGTTCGCGCGCTGGAGGAGGAGCTCGGCCTGCGCCTGCTTCACCGCAACGGGCGCGGCGTGATCCCGACCGAGGAGGGGCGGCGCTTCGCCGAGGCCGTCTCGCCCGTGCTGGACGATCTCGACCGCATCCGCGAGGAGGCGATGGCCGCGCAGGGCGTGGCGCGCGGCAGGCTGCGCGTGGCGATGCCGCCCTCGGTCGCGGCCGCGCTCGGCCCGGCGCTGCTGCGCCATCTGCGCGCCGAGATGCCGGGGGTGGAGCTGAACCTGCGCGAGGGCTTCACCGGCACCATCCATGAATGGCTGACGCGCGGCGAGGTGGATATCGCGGTGCTCAACCCGATGCGGCGCAGCGCGGCGGTGAAGATCGAGCCGCTCTACGACGCGCATCTCTTCCTGGTGCACCGGGCGGGCGATCCGCAGGTGGCGCCGCTGCTGACGCCCGAGGGCGAGATCGCGCTCGCCGATGTGGCGCATCTGCCGCTGCTTTTGCCGGGCCGCCATCACGGCGTGCGGCGCGAGATCGAGGCGGCCTTCTCGGCGGCGCGGCTGGTCGCGGCGAAGATCGAGGATGTGGACACGCTCTCGGGCGTGAAGCAGATGGTGGCCGAGGGGCTCGGCTGCACGCTTTTCGCCTGGGACGCGGTCTCGCTGGAGATCGAGGCGGGGCGGTTGTCGGCCGCGCGGGTCTGCGCGCCGGTCCTGCTGCATGGCTTCGTGCTGGCGACCTCGCCCGAGGCCTCGCCGGCGGCGCGGGCGGTGGTGCGCTTCCTGCGCGAGGAGGTGCGGCGGCGGATCGGCGATGGGCGGTTGCGCGGCAGCCTCAACTGAGGCCGCCGCGCGGATGAAGCGTCAGTCGAGGTAGTCGGGCTGCGTCTTGTCGAGCACGCGCTTCAGCGCGGCGAAGTGATATTCCGGCCCGCTCATCGCCATGGTCGGATCCTTCCAGGAGGCCTGCTGGCGCATCTTCTCCAGCACCTCCTCCTTCACGAAGCGGCGGCGCTGGCCGGTCCACATGCTGAACATCTGGGTGCGACAGGCGCGCTCGAGGTAATAGAGCCGGTGATAGGCCTGGGCGACGTTCTTGCCCGTGACCACGACGCCGTGATTGGCCAGCATGAGGATGGGCTTGCCGTCCATCAGCGCGGCCATGCGCACGCCTTCGTCATGCTCATGCGCGAAGCCGTTATAATCGTAGTCATAGGCGATGCGGTCGTTGAACTGCAGCGCGCTCTGGCCCGTCATCTCGATGGTCATGTCCTCGAGCTGCGAGATGGCGGTGCAATAGGGCATGTGGGTGTGCAGCACGCATTGCGCGCCGGTCGCCTCGTGGATGGGGGCGTGGATGCAGATGGCGCTGCGGTCGGCCGGGCCGGTGCCCTCGATCACCTCGCCGTCATAGGCGACCTCGATGAGGTTGCTCGCCGTCACCTCGGTCCAGTGCAGGCCATAGGCGTTGAGGTAGAAACGGCCCGGGCGGCCGGGGACCATGAGGGTGAAGTGGTTGTCGATCGCCTCGTGGAAATCATGCGTCACGGCCAGGCGGTGGGCCGCCGCCATGTCGATACGGGCCAGGCGCCGCTCGGCCTCGAGCAGGTCGGCCGGGGTGTGGGTGATGGTATCCATGGAACCTCTCCATCTGGGCGCGGCCTTCGCGAGAATGCGGGCGCGCGGCTGCGATGCTGATGGCCTCCATGAACCCATGCGTTCGGCGGAAAGGCAACCCGATTTGCCGGGGAATACCCCGGATCGACGCTGCAATTGCCCAGACGTGCGCCCGGAGATGGACCTGGTTGCCCCAGACGCGTCAGTGGGTCGGCACCGCGTCTCCCGCCGCGCAGGTGACCATGGAGAGGCGTTCGAGGCCCTTCCTGGTGATCTTCCACGCCGGATCGCTGGGCCGGGTCGGCGCCACGCCGCGCTGGGCCAGGCCGGATTTGGTGAGGTGGGTCAGGGTGCGCGACCCGACGCCCCGCGGAAATCGGGCGAGCGGGACGAATTCTAGGTCGCGGCTGGCGAGAAGCTGCAGAGCTTCCCGGTATCGCGCGTGCCAGGTGATTTCCATGGGCCGGACTCATCAGGTTTGGTCTGCTTAAGCCCTCAGGTCCCCCTGAGTTGCGGCCGTATCGCGGTGGGATGCGAATTTAACGCGAAATAATAGATTAAAATCTTATTTTTAATGATGTGCGATGATCGCCCTCTCAGGGTCCGCATCTTCAAACTGCGCCGCGCGGCCGGCCATCCCGCCGGGCGCTCCGATCCCGCAGGATCGGCGAAGCGAGGCGCGGCGCCTCGATCGCGACCTCACGATCAGGTGGAAGGGCATCGAGGATGCCCATCGCGCATTTAAAGCGAAAAAATACCAATAATATTTATTTAAGGTAATTAAATTCAAATTTCTATAAATTATTGCACGCGTATCTAATATGCGTTCTTTGAGCATTTTATAGAATGCATTCCGATACATATAGAGTTCATGAACTCCGATCGCGTGGCATTGCAACTGGCTCGATTCCTGATCGGCTCCGTTTGGACGACGATGTCCTGGATTACATTTGTCAGCCTTACAGGCGGATGACATGTCCGGCGGGCAAGGGGAGCGCCCCTGCGCCGCATCTAACGCACCACGAACTCATGATTCCACCCGGGCCTCGAAGCGGTAGCGCAACAGGCGCCCGACCTTGCCCAGGCCCGGCACGAGACGGGCCACCAGCATCGCGCATTGGGCCGAGAGCGACATCCGGGCCGTCTGCGCCGGCTCATGGGCCCCACGCTCCTCCAGCAGGCGCAGCCGCGGGATGGCGCGCTCGAGATCCCGCGTCTCCTCCAGCGCCCAATGCAGCCGCGCGCCTGTCCGGCGGATCGAGGGATGGTTCTGCACCACCCAAAGCCCCAGCCGGCTATAGCCGTCGAAGGCGAGCTCGCCGCCGGGGAAGCGCGCCGTCAGCCGGTCGAGCAGGGGGATGACCTCGTCGGCGGCGATGTAGAGCAGCAGCCCCTCGGCGAGGATCAAGGCCGGGCGGTCGGTGGGGATGGCATCGAGCCAGCTGGGATCCGTCACGGCGGCGCCCACCAGGGTGTAGCCCTTGCGCGCGGGATAGAGGCGGCGGCGCAGCTCCACCACCTCGGGGAAGTCCACGTCGAACCAGCGGACCTCCGGCGGCGGGTCGAGGCGGAACACCCGGCTGTCCAGCCCGCAGCCCAGATG
Source organism: Roseococcus sp. (assembly GCF_965227005.1). NCBI lineage: Bacteria > Pseudomonadati > Pseudomonadota > Alphaproteobacteria > Acetobacterales > Roseomonadaceae > Roseococcus > Roseococcus sp. The sequence continues at coordinate 72,932 of NZ_CBDDFJ010000003.1, read as the reverse complement.
CAGCACCGTCGCGCCCGGATTCCGCGCGAGGAAGGCACGCGCCCATTCGTCGAGGACATGCGCCCGCAGCGCCAGGCCGACCATCAGGTCGCGGTCGATGTTCAGCCGAGCGAAGTCGTAGTCGATCCGCGCCATGGCCGCGGCCGCGAAATGGTCGTGCAGGAGGGAATCCGGCAGGCGGCTCTCCCCCGCCTTGGCGGCGAGGGTGAGGAGGAGGGTCTCCTTGGCGCCGGTCAGGGCGATGCGTTCGGTGTCCATGATGGCGCAGCATATGGGGCGCCTGCCGGCCTTTCGCGAGAAGATCGGCCCGGTGGCGGTTTCGTCCCTGAAGGCTGGGCGATCGCGGTCCAGCCGGACGGCGCCGTCGCATCACGACCCGTCGGAGAAAACTCTAACTCGTGATGAACCGGCACATGATCTCGGCGATCTCTTCAAGGAGAGCCTCCCGATCGGGGAACGGATCCGTTGCCTGAGGGGGCGGGCAATTCATGAACGTATAATGACCGGCGCCTTCGACGATGCGCGTCTCCACCGAGGCCCCCAACATGTCATTCAAGAACTTCGTTTGAGCGGGAGGCGTGATCTCGTCCCTTGTTCCGGCCCAGGCGAGGATCGGCAAGCTTACGCCGTCCAACGCGCCCGGAGCCCTGAAGAAATCAGTCGCCGGCGCCAGAAGCACCAGCCTGTCCAACCGCGTGTCGGGCGTGATGGGGACATGCTGCCCCGCTCGCGTCCACGCCTGCGCCCCTGCCAGGGCGAGCAGCATCGTTGCTCCGATTGAATGTCCCACACCAGTCACTGGAAGCCCTGGGCGCAGGATATGATCGAGAGCGAGGCGCAACCGGCGCGCGCGCAGCAACAGTTCGTTCTCGGTGGGTGTCGGAGAGGTCAGTCGCGCGAAGTGCGGCGCCGCAACCGTGCAGCCACGCCCGGCCAAAGCCGTCAGGAGCGGGAGATGGCGCTCCGGATTCCCCCCGCCGCCAACGGAGAAGAGCACGGCGCGGGAAGGTTCCGCCGCTTCCAGGACCGTCACTTCAAACGAGTCCTCGCCGTCGTTCAGCGAGCGCCTGGAAACCTGATTCCCAACCTCCGTCATGACGTTCTTCCCGGCACCGCAATGCTCATCCCTGGGTTGTCGATTGCTATCGACCACCATCGGCAGACGAATCTGGCCCTCAGCGCTGCGGGCTATCCCGTGGCCTCCGGCCTCATTCCCACTCGATCGTGCCCGGCGGCTTGCTCGTGATGTCGTAGGTCACCCGGTTCACGCCGCGGACCTCGTTCACGATCCGGTTCGCCACCCGCCCCAGGAAGCCCATATCGAAGGGATAGAACTCCGCCGTCATGCCGTCCGTGCTGGTGACGGCGCGCAGCGCGCAGGCCATGTCATAGGTCCGCCCGTCGCCCATCACGCCCACGGTGCGCACCGGCAGCAGCACCGCGAAGGCCTGCCAGATGGTGTCGTAGAGGCCCGCATTGCGGATCTCCTCCAGGTAGATCGTGTCCACTTTGCGCAGCAGGTCGGCCTTCTCGCGCGTCACCTCGCCGGGGATGCGGATCGCGAGGCCCGGCCCGGGGAAGGGGTGCCGGCCCACGATCTCCTCGGGCATGCCCAGCTCGCGGCCAAGCGCGCGCACCTCGTCCTTGAACAGCTCGCGCAGCGGCTCCACCAGCTGCATGCGCATATGCGCCGGCAGGCCGCCCACATTGTGGTGCGACTTGATGGTCACGCTCGGGCCGCCCGTGGCCGAGACGCTCTCGATCACGTCGGGATAGAGCGTCCCCTGGGCGAGGAAATCGGCGCCGCCGATCTTGTTCTGCTCTTCCTCGAAGACCTCGATGAACAGCCGCCCGATGATCTTGCGCTTCTGCTCGGGATCCGTGACGCCGGAGAGCTGACCCAGGAACATGTCGCTCGCGTCGCGATGGATCAGCTTGATGTTGAAGCGGTCGCGGAAGGTGCGGACCACCTGCTCGCTCTCATTGGCGCGCATCAGCCCGTGATCGACGTAGATGCAGGTCAGCTGGTCGCCGATCGCCTCGTGCAGCAGCACCGCCACCACCGAGGAATCCACGCCGCCGGAAAGCCCGCAGATCACGCGGCCGGTGCCCACCTTGGCGCGGATGCGGGCGATGGCCTCGGCGCGGAAGCCGGCCATGGTCCAGTCGCCCGTGCAGCCGCAGACGCCATGGGTGAAGTTCTTGAGCAGGGCCGCGCCGTGCGGCGTGTGCACCACCTCGGGGTGGAACATGGTGCCGAAATACCGGCGCTCGTCATTGGCGATGAGCGCGAAGGGCGCGCCCTCGGATTCGGCCACGACGCGGAAGCCCGGCGGCAGGACGGTGATGCGGTCGCCATGCGACATCCACACCGTCTCCCGCGCGCCCTTGGCCCAGAGGCCCTGGGTCAGCGCGCATTCGCCGGTGACGGTGACGACGGCGCGGCCGAACTCGGCGGCATGCCCGCCCTCGACGGTGCCGCCGAGCTGGGCGGCCAGCGTCTGCTGGCCGTAGCAGATGCCCAGGATGGGAAGGCCCATCTCGAAGACCTCGGCCGGCGCGCGGGGCGAGGCGCCCTCGGTGACGGAGGCCGGGCCGCCGGAGAAGATGATGCCCTTGGGGGCGAAGGCGCGGATGCGCTCGGGGGCGGCGGCGTTGAAGGGCCAGACTTCGCAATAGACGCCGGTCTCGCGGAGACGGCGCGCGATGAGCTGCGTCACCTGGCTGCCGAAATCGATGATCAGGATGCGGTCGTGCTGGGTCATGCCCGCTTGAAATGGCGAAACGGCCCCACGTCAAGCGCGCGTTGCGGGCGACAGACCTGCCCGGCGGCGCTCAGCGGGCCGTGGCGGCCTCGCGCTCGAGGCAGCCGACGAGGATCAGGTAGGATTCGCGCCTTTCGCTGAGGCGCTGGCACCGCTGCCGGGCGCTGCCGGAGACCTGCGGCCACAGCACGGCCGCCTGGTGCCTCGCATCGGTCTCGCTGGCGATGCAGGCCTGCGGCGCGGCGTCGCGGTTCCCCGCGCGCCGCGCGGCGTCGGCGCAGCTATGGGCCGGGTTGAAATGGGGGAGGGTGGTGGCCCCGGCGGCGGAGGCGAGACAGAGCACGAGGCAGGCGGCAAGCGCGGGGAGGATCAACGCAAGGACTCCGGATCAGCGCGGCAGCTTGGTCGAGGCCGTCGCGGTCAGCAGAATGTGGATCGGGTCCCAGCCATAGGCGAGCTGGGTGGTCCGCTCGCGGGCGAAGACCATCTCCTCGCGCGCGACCAGCTTGGCCCCCAGCCGCTCGTAGAACCAGCGCGAGGGGTTGTGCTCCAGCACCCAGGCGAAGGCCGATTGCGCGCCGAGCGACGCCAGGTGCGAGGCCATGGCCCGCATCAACCGCCGGCCGATGCCGCGCTCGTGGAAATCGTCGAGGAGATAGAGCGTCTCCACCTCGCCCTCGGCGATGGAGGGCCGACGCGAGAGGCCGCCGGTGATGAAGCCCACCACGCCGCCCCCGGGGATCTCGAGATTGTCGGCCACGGCCACGAAGGCCGCATGGCCCCCGCGGCGCTCGGCCATGTCGCGCTCATAGCCCACCGCCTCGCGGACGGCGGAGAGCGAGCTCAGATAGTCTTCGGGCAGGACCCCGGCATAGGCGCTGCGCCAGCAGGCCACATGCACCTGCCCGAGCGCGACGGCGTCACCAGCTCTGGCGCGGCGAATGGTGACCATCGCACGCCAGCCTAGGCCTGACGTTCGAGGACGGCGCAGAAGAAGCCGTCGGTGCCGTGCGCGGCCGGGGAGAGCAGCATGTGCTGTCCCTGCATCGGCGGATCGCCCGCGAGGCCGGCCGCCGGCCAGGCCGCGGCGAGCGGCACGGCGCGAAACGCCGGATGAGCCTCCAGGAACCGCTCGACCTGCAATTCGTCCTCCTCGGGCAGCAGCGAACACGTCGCGTAGACGAGCCTACCGCCAGGACGGACGAGATGTGAAGATGTTACGAGAATTTCACGTTGCTTCTCAACCAGCTCGGCGAGGTCCACCGCCCCCGTGCGCGAGCGCGCATCGGGATTGCGGCGCCAGGTGCCGGTGCCGGTGCAGGGGGCGTCCACCAGCACGCGGTCGAACTGGCCCGCGCGGCGCTTCACCCAGCGGTCGCCCGATTCCAGCAGATGCGTCTCGGCATTGTGGACGCCGGCGCGGCGGAGGCGCTTGTTGGCCCCCTCCAGCCGAGGGGCGGAGACGTCGCAGGCGGTGACGCGGCCCTGGTTGTTCATGGTGGCGGCCATGGCGAGCGTCTTGCCCGCGGCCCCCGCGCAATAATCGGCAACCCGCATGCCGGGCGCGGCGCCGACCAGGGCAGCGATGAGCTGGCTACCCTCGTCCTGCACCTCGATGAGGCCGGACTTATAGGCGGCGGTGCCGGTGATGGGCGTCCGTCCGGGCATCCGCAGGCCCCAGGGCGAATGCGGCGTGGTCTCGGAGGCGAGGCCCTCGGCGCGGAGCGCCCGCTGGGCCTCCTCGCGCGTGCCCTTGAGGATGTTCACCCGCAGGTCGAGCGGGGCATTGGCCTCCATCGCGGCGGCCTCGGCCTCCAGGCGCTCGCCGAAGCGCGCGGCCAGGCCGGGCAGGGCCCATTCGGGGAGGTTCAGCCGGGCGAAATCGGGCATCTCCTTGCCCATCAGCGGCTTGCCCACGAGGCGATCGGCCACGCCCATCTCGCCCGCATCCAGCGGCCCGGCGGAATAGCGCCCGGCGTCGAAGAGCTTGCCGGCCTCGCCGGGCTTGCGCTTCTCGACCAGCAGCAGATAGGCGAGCGCCAGCAGGCGGGGCGTCAGCCGCGCGCCGGTCTGCGCGATCCACCATTCCAGCCGCAGCCGCTGCCTGAGCACGCCCCAGGCGAGGTCGGACACCGCCCGGCGGTCGCTGCCGCCGATATAGCGGCGCGAGCGGAAGAAATCGGCGCCGATCGCATCGGCGGGACGGCGAGGCTGGTCGAAGACCGCGTGCAGCAGGTCGATCGCGGCGGAAAGCCGCCCTTCGGGTGTCACTTCAATAGCTCCGCTAGGCCTGCGAGATCCGGCAGGCTCGGGACGCCGGCAGCTGCCAGCCCGTATTCGTCAGGTGCGCCCGCGCGGTTCACGCGCAGGCAGCGAAAGCCGGCGGCATGGGCCGCCTGCGTGTCCCAGGGATTGGCCGAGACAAAGACTATCCGCCCCGCCGGCAGGCCCAGCCGCGTCTCGGCCAGGGCATAGACGCGGCGGTCCGGCTTGAAGACGCCCACCGCCTCGACCGAGAGCAGCGCGTCGATCTGCGGGGCGAGACCGGCATTCCCGAAGGCGTCGGCCAGCATCATCGGCGAGCCGTTGGAGAGCACCGCCGCCCGCAACCCGTCCGCGCGAAGGGCGCGCAGCATCGCCGGCACCTCCGGATAGGGGGAGAGCAGGCGATAGGCGTCCAGCAGGGTGGCGATGAAGGCGGCATCGTTCACGTCGTAGCGCGCGCAGACGAAGCGCAGCGCATCCACCGTGCAGGCCCAGAAATCCTGGTGGCGCGCGGGGCCGGTCAGGCTGCGCACCCAGCTGTATTCCAGCTGCTTGGTCCGCCATTCCCGCGAGAACTCGCCGGCCAGCGGCCCCAGCCGGTCGGCATGGCGCGCGACCGCGGAATGCACGTCGAGCAGGGTGCCATAGGCGTCGAAGACCACCGCCTCGACCTCGCGCCCCGGCTTCTCCTTCGATCGCCAGGGCGCGAGCGGTTCAACCATCGTTGCGGTAGTTCGGCGCCTCGCGCGTCACCGCGACGTCATGCACGTGGCTCTCGCGCAGGCCGGCATTGGTGATGCGCCGGAAGCGCGCGTTCTTCTGCAGGTCGGCGATGGTGGCGCTGCCCGTATAGCCCATGGCGGCCTTGAGCCCGCCGACGAGCTGATGGATCACATTGCCGACCGGACCCTTGTAGCCGACGCGGCCTTCCACGCCCTCGGGAACCAGCTTGAGCTGGTCGGTCACCTCGGCCTGGAAGTAGCGATCGGCCGAGCCGCGCGCCATGGCGCCCAGCGAGCCCATGCCGCGATACGACTTGTAGGAGCGGCCCTGGTAGAGGAACACCTCGCCCGGCGCCTCGTCCGTGCCGGCGAAGAGGCTGCCCATCATCACGCATTCCGCGCCGGCCGCGATGGCCTTGGCGATGTCGCCCGAGCTGCGGATGCCGCCATCGGCGATCGCCGGCACGCCGGCCTCGCGCGAGGCGGCGGCGCATTCCATCACGGCGGTCAGCTGGGGCACGCCCACGCCGGCCACGATGCGCGTGGTGCAGATGGAGCCCGGCCCGATGCCGATCTTCACCGCATCCGCGCCCGCCTGGATCAGCGCCAGCGCGCCCTCGGGCGTCGCCACGTTGCCGGCGATGATCTGCACCGTGTTGGACAGGCGCTTGATGCGCTCGATCGCCGCCAGCACGCCGCCGGAATGGCCATGCGCGGTGTCGACGACGATGACGTCCGCCTCGGCCTCGACCAGCGCCTCGGCGCGCTTGATGCCGTCCTCGCCCACGCCCGTCGCGGCAGCCGCGCGCAGGCGGCCCATCGCGTCCTTCACGGCGTTGGGATGCTCCTCGGACTTGTCCATGTCCTTGACGGTGATGAGGCCCACGCAGCGGCCCTGCTCGTCCACCACCAGCAGCTTCTCGAGCCGGCGCTTGTGCAGCATCGTGCGCGCCTGTTCGGCCGAGACGTTCTGCGGCGCGGTGACGAGGTTCTCGCGCGTCATCAGCTCGTAGACGCGCTGGTTGGGGTCGGTGGCGAAGCGCATGTCGCGATTCGTGATGATGCCCACCAGCCGGCCCGAGCCGGGCTCGACGACCGGGAAGCCGCTGATGCGGTGGCGCGCCTTCAGCTCCAGGATCTCGGCGAGCGTCTGGTCGGGGTTCACCATGACCGGGTTTACGACCATGCCGCTCTCGAACCGCTTCACCTGGCGGATCTGGTCGGCCTGCTCGGCAGGGGTCATGTTCTTGTGGATGACGCCGATGCCGCCGCGCTGGGCCATGGCGATGGCCATGGGCGCTTCGGTCACGGTGTCCATCGCCGCGGCGATGAGCGGGATGTGGAGCGATATCTCGCGGGTCAGACGCGTGCGCGTGTTCGTCTGTCCGGGAAGCACGGTCGAATAGGCCGGCAACAGGAGGACGTCGTCGAAAGCATAAGCTTCGGCGATACGAATCGGTTCAGCGAAATCGAGGGCTGCCATGGCGGGGGACCTTTCGGGCGGTCAGTCGACCTTGGCGTGCGTCCTTAACCTTGCAAGAGGACGGCGTCCAGCGAGGAGATGGGGAGGAGCGCGCGTCCCTCCCCTGCGTCTGGCGCGGAACCTAGGGGCGGAACCCCTGGGCGACCACGTAGAGCTCGCTGCTCTCCTTGCGGCTGGCGGGCGGCTTGGCGTGCTGGACCTTGGTGAAATGCTGCCGCAGGCGCTCGAGCATCTCCTTCTCGGAGCCGCCCTGGAAGACCTTGGCGACGAATCCGCCGCCCGGCGCCAGCACCTTCACCGCGAATTCGAGCGCGAGCGCGGCCAGGTCCATGATCCGCAGATGGTCCGTCGGGCCATGGCCGGTCGTGTTGGGCGCCATGTCCGACAGCACGAGGTCGGCCTTGCCGCCGAGGGCGGCGAGCACCGCCTTCTCGACGTCATTGTCCTGGAAGTCGCCCTGCAGGACGATGGCGCCGGGCAGGCCGTCCATCGGCAGGAGGTCCAGCGCGACGATCTCGCCGCGCTCGTCCAGCGCCCGCAGCACGACCTGCGTCCAGCCGCCGGGCGCGGCGCCGAGGTCGACCACGCGCTGGCCGGCCTTGAGCAGCTTGAAGCGCTCGTTCAGCTCGGTGAGCTTGAAGGCCGCGCGGCTGCGATAGCCGGCCGCCTGGGCCGCCTTCACATAGGGGTCGTTGAGCTGGCGCGAGAGCCAGCGCTGGCTCGCATTGCTGCGGCCGCGTGCGGTCTTGAGGTTGGAGTGGGTTCCGCGCGGGCCGGGACCACCGCTCCCGGACCGGCTCGTGGTTTTGGTCATGGGGAGGCGTTTAGAGCATGATCGTCGAAGGCGGTATCGCGGAAGACGCGAATCATTCTTTCAGCTGGCTCAATTGCGCCAGACGCTCCGGTCACCCCGCATCAGGCGCATGAGCATCCCCTCGCGCAGGCCGCGATCGGCCACCGTGAGCGAGCTGACCGGCCAGAGCCTGCGGATCGCGGCATAGACGGCGCAGCCCGGCAGCACGAAATCCGCCCGCTCCGGCCCGATGCAGGGATGGGCGGACATGCCCGAGCGCCCCATGGCGAAGAGCTCGGCCAGGGCGTCATCGGCCGCCTCGGTGCACAGCCGCGTGCCGTCCACCAGCTGGCGGCGGTATTTGGGCAGGTCCATCACGACGCCGGCCAGGGTCGTCACCGTGCCGGAGGTGCCGATGAGGCGCACGCCGCCGCGGCGGATCTCCTGGCCGATGCAGTGCAGCCGGTCGAAGCTCACGAGCCGGGCGTGGATGTCCTCCACCACGGCCTCGAAGCCATGGAGGGTGAAGCAGTCGCCGCCCTCGCGCTCGGCCAGGGTCACGACGCCGCAGGGGATGGAGAGATAGCCGATGAGCTCGGGCCGGGGGCCGGTGCGAATCCAGGCGATCTCGGTGCTGCCGCCGCCGATGTCGAAGAGAATGGCGCGGCGGTCCTCGGTCTCGAGCAGGGGCGCGCAGCTTTCCATCGCGAGCTCAGCCTCCTCGCGCGGGGTGATGATGCGCGGGCGCAGGCCGGTCTCCAGCGCGGCGCGGGCGAGGAAGGCGGCGCCATTGGCCGCACGGCGGCAGGCCTCGGTGGCGACGGCGGCCAGGCCGCGCACGGGGCGGCGGTGCAGCCGCTCGGCGCAGGCGGACAGCGCGGAGATGGTGCGGTCCATCGCCGCGTCGGAAAGCTCGCCCGAGCCGGCCAGGCCCTCGCCGAGGCGCACGATTCGCGAAAAGCTGTCGACCACGCGGAAGCCCTGGCGCGTGGGCGCGCCGATCAGCAGCCGACAGTTGTTCGTGCCCAGATCCAGCGCCGCGAAGAGGGCCGGGGGAGGGCCTTGATGCCCGTAGGAGGAGTGCAGAGCGGTCATCGGGGGACTGACTCGTTCGGGGTGCGTGTCTGGCATGATCATGATGCATCGCTGATATCGCAAGCTTTATTGCGGGGGGTTGGCAGGCCGCGAGGCCGATGCTATTGCCCCGGCCAGCCGAGCGGTAACGCTTTGGGGGATAGTTTAACGGTAGAACTTCCGACTCTGACTCGGACAGTCTTGGTTCGAATCCAGGTCCCCCAGCCAGCTCGCTGACGCCTTTGTGATCGCGGCCCTTCTACCGGGGGCCGCATCACGAGGCCCCTCCGGGCCAGGCGCCCTCCCTCTTCATCGTACCAAGTAGTTCGTCCTCCGGATGCGCGTTCCGCATCGCCGGATAACGATCATTTCATGCCTGAATCCGCCATTTTCCGAACAGATCGTTGTGGGACGTCACGGATACGCCGATAGATTCGGTCGTCGACCGTATCGGTCGATGGAATGGGGGAAATTTCCATGCGTCGTCATTTAATTCTTTCTGCCGTGCTTCTGATGGGCGCTGCGATGCCGGCATTCGCGCAGTGCGATACCAGCATTCGCGTCGTCAACCGCTCGAACGCCGTCGTGAACGAGCTCTATTTCAACCCGACGCGCCTCTCCAGCTGGGGTCCGGATCGTCTGGGTGCCAACGTCCTCGCCCCCGGCGCCTCCAGCAACTACCGCCCGTCGCCCGGCGGCAATTATGATTTCAAGGCGGTCTTCGCCAATGGCCGCGAAGTCGAGCGCCGTGGCCTGAACCTGTGCGAGGTCAGCACGGTGACGATCAGCGGCAACGGCATCTCGGCGGAATAAGCCGAAAGCCGAGGGTGGAGCGGCGCGCGCCCCAAGGCCGCGCCGCCTCTGCTTCGCGACGTCACCTGTAAAATCCGCCTTTACGTCACCCTCGATCCAGGCTTCGCTCCCCTCCGGTGCCGAGGCGCCCAAGAAGAATTCGCGCACACGGCCCGTCATCGAAATCCGAGCGAGGTCCGCATGCGTCGACTGATCTGTTCCGCCGCCCTCTGCGCCCTGGCCTGGTGGCCGGCCGCCCAGGCCCAGACCCAGGCCCAGACATTTCCCGTTCCGGGCCGGCCGATCTCCATCCTCTACGGATTTCCCGCCGGCACCCCCGGCGATGTCTATCTCCGCCTTTCCGCGCCGCGCCTCTCGGCCGCGCTCGGCGTGCCCGTCACGGTCGAGAGCCGCGTGGGCGCCACCGGCAATATCGCCGCCGAGGCCGTGGCACGCGCGCCGGCGGACGGGCATACGGTGCTCCTCGCCACCACCAGCCTCACGGCCACGAACCCGCTGCTGCTGCACATGCCCATCGACCCGATGCGGGACCTGCTACCGGTCATGCGCGTCTTCGATGCGCCCAATGCCTTCACCGTAAGCACGGCGGCGCGGCCGCAATACACCGACTGCAAGGCCGTGATGTCCGCCCTGCGCGCCGCGCCGGGCCGGCTGAACTATGCCAGCAGCGGCATCGGCGCCTCCACCCATCTGGCCGCCGCGCAATTCCTGCAGGCGACCGGGCTGGAGGCGCAGCACATTCCCTATCGCGGCGGCCCGGCGGCCATGGTCGCGCTCTACCAGGGTGATGTGGATTTCTTCTTCTACCAATCGGGCACGGTGGTGGAGGACATGCGCGCCGGGCGCGTGCGCATCCTGGGCATCACCTCGGCCGCGCGGCATCCGCAGCTCCCCGAGATACCCACCGTCGCCGAGGCCTGCGACCTGCCGGGCTTCGTCAGCACCACCTGGCACGGGCTGATGGTCCCCGCCGGCACGCCCGGGGTGGCGGTCACCCGGCTCGCCCAGGAATTCGCGAAGGTCAACGCCGCGCCCGAGATCCAGGCGCGGCTGGTGGCGCTCGGCCTCACGCCATTGGTGAGCGACCCGGCCGAGATGCAGGCCACGACCGAGCGCGACATTCGCAGCTGGGGCGAGGTGGTGCGTCGTGCCGGGCTGCGGCGGGAATAGCCAAGGCCGTCGAAAGCCAAGGCCACGAAGCCAGGCCTCCCCGCGCCGGGCATGTTCCGTCCCCTCGATGGGCGCCCCATCGGCGCGGCCGATCAAGGCCATCGCGTAATTGTCCTTTGCCAGGCCCGGCCGTCACGCCAGAGTGCGGTCTCACAGTAAAAAAATTCGGGAGGCGGTACATGCCTGAAATCGAAACCGGCGATATTCTGTTCATGGACAACGCGACCGCCGGCCATATCGGCATGGCCTATTCGGCGTCTACCGTCATCCACGCGCAGATGAAGGGGAATTTCCACAAATCCAATAATGATCAGTATGATACGAAGAAACAGGAAGCCATGCCGAGCATGGCGAACATGGCCGGCGTCATGGTCTTTCGCCCGCCCTGGGCCAAATGCAATAACGCTGAGGCGCGCAAGGCCGAGCTCCAGAAGGTGGCCGATGCGATTTCGCTCGGGGCGAAATACGGCGCCTATCGGGCTATCCGTCTGTTGATCGGCTCCTCTGAGTTCGGTCCCGACGCCTATGGGCGCTTCATGAAATACCGCGAGCGCTACAACAAGACGAAAGGCACGCCCAATCTCTTCGGAGAGGCCGGGAAGGAAGTGATCAAGACCGTCACCTGTTCGGAGGCGGTGATCGTCACCTACCAGCTGACCTTTCCGTTGGAGGAAAGCCCTTTCTTCATCCGTCTCGATGGGGCCCATGCCATGCCTCGGACGCTCCGGGATTGGCTTAAGATCAATGGCTGGACCCACGTCACCTAGAGCCTTCTCCGTTCGCAAGGGCTCACTGCGCAGGCTCTAGCCATTTGTTTTTACGAGCATCTTTATCCGGTCAGACGATTCCGTCTGGTCGGATGATGCTCTATCGCTCTGACCTGATGGGAAGATGCTCGGAAAACAACAGGTTGGAGCTTTTTGACGTGAGCCTCTTCGATCGGAAAAAGCTCTAGGCTGGCGGGAGGTCGGTGAACCCTTCGGCCTCGCTCAGTGCCGGCGGGGCGCCGGCCGGCAGCGGGATGCGATGCGCGTTCAGCGCGACCGAGACCATGCCGTAGAAGCCGATCAGCGCCGTCAGCTCCACCGCGCCGCGCTCGCCCCAGCGGGCCAGGATGGCGGCATAGGCGGCGTCGTCCGGCTCGCCCTTCACCTGGATCTGCCGGGCGAACTCATAGACCTCGCGCTCCTCGGCCGCCTGGATTGGCGGGGGCGCGGCGACGCGGATCGCCTCGACGATCGCGACATCCAGCCCGGCCTTCACCGCTGCCGCGCCATGGACGTGGAACTCGACCTGGCTGTTCCAGCGGCGCCCCACCACGATGATGGCGAGCTCCGCCAATTTCGGCGGCAGCACCGTGCGGTTGCGCAGCGTGTCGCCGAGACGCCACCAGGCCTCGGCGAGTTCGGGGCTGTGGATATTGGCGCGCTGCGGGCCGTTCATGCTGCGCGTCGGGCTGGCGATGATGCGGTCATAGAGATCGCGCTGCGCGGTGTTCATGGCCTCGGGCGCGGGGAGGGGGAGGCGGGGCGGCTTCATGGCTGGATATTCCGTTCGCGGAAGATGGGCGTCCAATAGGCCTGCTCCTCGGCGAGGAAGGCGCCGAATTCGGCCGCGCCGGTGAAGCGCGGCTCCAGGTCGTCCTCGGTGAAGGCGCGGCGCGCCTCGTCCACCCCGGCGAGGCTCCGGAACGCCTCCTCCAGCCTGCTCTGCGCGGCCTGCGGCGTCCCGGCGGGAGCGAGGAAGCCGTACCAGGTGCGGGCCACGACATCGAGGCCGGCCTCGGTGAGCGTGGGCACCTGCGGCGTCAGCAGCGAGCGCCGCGTGCCGCTGGAGGCGATGGCGACCAGCGCGCCGGAGGTCGCGGGGCCGCCGGCCGTCGCGGTGAAGACGGCATCGAGATTGCCGGCCAGCAGATCCGTCAGCGAAGGGCCGGAGCCGCGATAGGGAACGTGAATGATCTCCACGCCGGCACGGGCGGCGAAGAGCTCGGCCGCGACATGCGGCGTCGAGCCCACGCCGGAGGAGCCGAAGCGCAGGCCTCCGGGCCGGGCGCGGGCGGCGGCCAGGAAAGCGGGGACATCGCGCGCGCCGAGGCTGGCGCGGGTGTAGAGCGTCATGCCGCCCACGCCGGCGAGGGAGATGGGCGTGAGCGAGCGCGGATCATAGGGAAGGTCGCGCATCAGCAGCGGATTGCTGACCAGGCCGAAGCTGGCCATCAGGATCGTATGCCCGTCGGGCACGGCCCGCGCGACCATGGCCGCGCCGATGGAGGCCCCGGCGCCGGGGCGGTTGCTGATGACGATGGGCTGGCCCCAGGCCTCGCGCAGCGCCGCGACCATGGCGCGCACATAGCGGTCGGCGGGGCCGCCCGCCGCATAGGGCACGACGATCTCGACGGGGCGGGAGGGGAAGGCGGGTTGGGCCAAAGCCGGCCCAGGGGCGAGCGCCGCCGAGGTGGCGAGGAAGATCCGTCGTTGCATGGCGCGCTTTCCCGATTATTGCCGCCGATCCTGAACGGGTGGCGGCGGCACGGCAATCGACCGGCCCGCGACAGCAGGATCGCCGCGGGCGGAATCACCGGATGGGTGAATCCCGCCCCGCAACCGCGCGCCGCGGCTTTGGCGGTTCTATCGCGCCTGTTGCAGCGCGGCCGCGAAGCCGAGACGGTCGAGCAGGCGGTCGATCGCCTGGTTCATCGTCCGCAGCATGAGCGCATGCAGCCCTGCCGGATCGGCGAAGACGCCCGTGTCGAGCGCCAGGATGCTGCCCTCGACGTTGTTCACGTTCTCCTTGTCCTGCCAGAGCACGCGTCCGCTGCTGCGTTCGCGCAGGACCAGCTCCAGTTCGGCGGTGGCTTCCAGCCGGACGTAGCGATTGGCGACGAACTCCCGCAGGGTGATCTCGATCTCGACGCGCGGATCCTGCGGCGCGAGCCAGCCGCGCGCGGCCAGGGCGGCGTCGAAAGCGGTTTGCACGGCCTGGTCCAGCGGGCGGTCGGCGTTCAGCGTCTTCAGGGGATTGCCGTAGCCCCCGCGAATGGTGCCGATCCAGATGGGATCCTCGCCGCCCGTGCCGCGCAGATTGCGGACGTTGGCGGTGCGCGCGATGGGGCCGGGCGGCTGGTTCGGCGCCACGGCGACGGTCGGCGCATAGGGCATCGGGAACTGGGTCGTGCCGCAGGCCCCTAGGCTGAGTGCGAGTAAGATCGTGGCGAGACGGCGCATGCATTTCCTCCAGGTTAGTATTTGTTGAAGGACGGCATGGCATCATTTATCCCAGGTATCAAACAATGCCAGGGAGTGCATGTATTGTGTGGATAAAAGTCTATTACTGAATAAGTTAAGCGCCACGACCTTGGCCTTCATGCGCTGCAGGGTTGTCCCCGTGTCGGATTCCGTGACGTAGAGCTTGCGACCATCCGCCCCGAAGCAGAGGTTCGTCGTGGACAGCCCGCGCGGCAAGCGCAGCCGCAGCACCGGTTTGCCGAGTCTGGTTGGCGCGCGTCACCGCCAGCAGCATGTGCCGCCCGTCGGGCGCCCGCGGAACGAGGCGAAGCATCGCGCCGAGGGCCTCGCTCTGCCGGACCAGACGCGCGAGGACCTGGCGAAGGTCGCGGGCGAATACGGGGTGGCGCTGCCGGCGGGCTGGTAGCTCAGCCCGGCAGCACGGCCGCCAGTACCCGCGCGAAGTTGCCGCCCATCAGCTTCTTCGTGCCCTCCGCGTCGAAGCCCACCTCCAGCAGCGCCTGGGCGAGATCGGGCGCGACCGCGTAGTCCTCGAAGGCGCTGCGTCCGAGCAGCCCCAGCATGTCGCTGCCCACGCCCACATGGTCCACGCCCACCGCATCCACCATGCGGGCGATGCTCTCAGCGTAGCGGCGCGGCGTCGGATTGTCGCCCACCAGCGGCCAGATGCCGACCACGCCGCCGGTCTGCGCCACCACGCGCGCATGCTCGGCCGGGATGAGGCGGCTGAAGGGGCGCGGCTGGCGCGTCAGCGCGGTGTGGGAGAGGTTGATCGGCTTGCTGGTCACCTCGGCCGCCCGGCGCACCATCGGCAGCGTCGCATGCGCGACGTCCACCAGGATGCCGAGGCGGTTGCAGGCGCGCACCACCTCCACGCCGAAATCGGTGAGGCCATTATGCACGGCGCTGACCGTCTGGATGTCGCCCAACTCGTTCACATGATAATGCGTGAGCTGCAGGTGCCGCAGCTTCTGCTCGCGAAAGGCCCACTCGAGCCGGTCGATCCGGCCCTCCATGAAATCGCCGCCCTCGGATTCCACGAGGATGGCCGGCGGCGCGCCGGGCCGCATCTGGCGGGCGAGGCCGGCCTTGTCGGTGACGATCGTCAGCCCCTCCTGCGCGACCAGCCGGTGCAGCCGCGCGAAGGCCCGTTGGCCATGCGCCCAGAGCTCGCCCGGCGCCGGCTGGCGATAGGGCTGGATGAAGCCGCCGGAGACGCGGATCACCGGGCTGTCGGGCACGATGGCCAGCGAGACCAGCGACATGCCGCCCGCGCGCATGGGCGCGGCCAGGGGCAGGAAGGCGCGATCGGGATCGGACGGCCGCAGGATGACGCGCCCGGCATGGCTGTGCAGGTCCATGGGCGAGGCGGCGTCGACGAGCGCGCGCCCGGCGCCGGCGGCCGTCTGCGCGCGGGCGGCGCGCGGCGCGGCGCAGAGCAGGGGCGCGGCGGCGAGCAGGGCGCGCCGGTTCAGCCAGGGACCGCCCGTCACGCGCGCGGCGACCGTGGCCGCCTCGATGCGCCAGCGCCAGGGCTCAGCCTCGGGCAGGTTGCGCCAGATGCCGCTGACGCGGATCGAGCGGCTCTTCGGCGCGCTGCCGTCGAGCAGGACCTCGACGGTGCTCTCGGGCTGCGGCCGGCAGCCGATGCAGCAGCCCGCTTCGGCGACCAGAAGCAGGCGTCCGTCCGGCGCGTCCTCGAGCGGGAAGACCTCGCCCTCCAGCGTGACCGTCTCGCCGTCTCGCGGAAGGGCGCCGCGGAACAGCCCGGCCCAGTTCAGCGTCATGTCATTCCGAGCTCCCTTGCCTGGATCTGCAAGGCCAGAACCTTCGAATAGATGCGGCTCTGCGCCAGGCTTCCGGCGGTGAACCATAGCCCGTCCTGCCCGGTCGGGCGCCACATGTTGCGCAGCTCGCCATCCTCGCCGAAGCCCCAGACGGGACCGATGCGATCGGCGATCGCGCCGCCGAGGAAGTGTCGCACCACCTCCTGCTGGTTGAGGTAGCCGGTCGCCGTCACCAGCAGCTCGGCTGGCACGAGGGAGCCGTCGCGCAGCCGCGCGCCCCCGGCCACGAAGCGCTCGATGTCGGAGAACTGCAGCAGGCCGATCCGCCCGTCCACGATCATGTCCGAGGCGCCGACATTGAAGTAGTAGCCGCCGCCGCGCTGGAGATATTTCATCTGGAAGCCGGTGTCGTCGGGGCCGTAATCGAGACGGAAGCCGCGCGTCTCCAGCGCCTCCAGCAGCGGTTGGTCGACCTTGCGCGAATGCGCGGTCGAGAGCTGGTAGCCATGCTTCATCACCGCGAAGGGCGTGGCCATGGCCAGCAGGTCGCAATCCTCGAAGGGGATGCCCTCGGCATAGATGGAATAGACGCGCTGCGCCTCGCGGATGCCGACCACGTAGGTCGGGCTGCGCTGCACGATGGTAACCTTCGAGCCGCTGGCCGCGAGGTCCTGCGCCACGTCGTGGCCGCTATTGCCGCTGCCGAGCACCAGGGTCGGGCGGTCCTTCCAGGCCGCGCCCTCTGTATAGGCGCCCGAGTGCAGGACGGTGCCCTCGAACTCCTCCAGGCCGGGTAGGCGGGGCTTCACCGGAATGCTGCTGACGCCGGTCGCGAAGACGATGTGGCGCGGCTTCATCTCGCGCTCGGAGCCGTCCGCGCGGCGGACCTTCACGCGCCAATGCCCGCCCGCCTCGTCGTAATCGCCGCCGAGGAAATCCGTCCCGGTCCAGACGTTGAGCTCCATCGCCTCGGCATAGGCCTCGAACCAATGCGCCAGCTTGTCCTTGGGGATGAAGACCGGCCAGGTCGGCGGGAAGGGCATGTAGGGCAGGTGGTTGACGTGCACCTCGTTGTGCAGCGTCAGCGCGTGGTAGCGCTTGCGCCAGTTGTCGCCGATGCGCTGCTGGCGGTCGACGATCAGCGTGTCGATGCCCAGCGCCCCCAGCCGCGCGGCGATGCCCAGCCCCGACTGCCCTGCGCCGATGACCAGCACGGCCGGCTCGCGGTCCTCGTAAAGCTGGCGGCGCAGGCGCTTGTCGAGCCAGTTCTCGCCGCCGAAGTCGCGCTGGTAGTCGGCCTCGCCCGCGCCGGCGCGGTTGAGCTGTTCCTCATGGCCGCGGATGGCGTCGAGCGTGGTCAGCAGCACCCAGGCGCGGGGCCCGGCCGGCGTGGCGACGAGGCGCAGCACGCCCTCGCAGGGTCCGGTCGCGGTCTCGAAGGCGAAGAGGGCCTCGATGCATTCGCGGCCCGCGCGCTTCACCCGGCGCGGCGGCGTGCGCGTCTCGCTGAGACGCAGGCCGCGCGGGGCGATGCGGGGCAGCGTCCCGGCGAGCCGCGCGGCGATCTCCGGGGCGCCGTTGACGGTGTGGATGTCCCACCCGAAGGCCAGAACGTCGCGCCAATGCCCATCGGGCAGGAACAGGGCGGCGGCGGCCGCATGGTCGCCGTCGGTCAGGGCGGCGGCGAAGGCTTCCAGCCATTCGGCGGCATCCGTGCGGGCCGGGCGGTCCATGGCGTTCATGGCGGCGTTTCCTCGATGATTTCCGGCCAGCCGACCGGACGTCTCCCCGGCTGTCAACCGTGGGCGGGGCCGCGCGCCGCAACCCGTCTGCGTAGTTTTCCTGAATGGTACGGCTGGAGAACTTTCTCTACTTGAGATGAGTCGCCAAAAAACGGCAGGGAAACGCAAAAGTGAGCGATGTCCGGGTCGCCCGGGCCAGGCGCTGGGACCTGATCTGGGGTCTCTGGCTGGCCTTCCTCCTCGTGGTCGTGCCCACCCTGGCCTGGGTCCAGCACCTCGTGGCCGCGGCCGAGGCGGGGCGCTGGTGGCTGTGCCTGCTGGGAGGCCTGGTCTTTCCCATCGGCATCGGGAACGGCCTGGGGATCTGGCTCGGCTTCTGGCCCTGAAGGGCTCGGAATCGACAAAGGCCGCCGGCTTGCGCCGACGGCCTCCGAAGCGAGGTTCCGTAGCGGAGGAGCCGCTCAGCCGACCTCGAAGAGCTCCACGTCGAAGACCAGCGTGGCGTTCGGCGGGATGACGCCGCCCGCGCCGCGCGCGCCATAGCCCTTCTCCGGCGGGATCACGAGGCGGCGCTGGCCGCCGACCTGCATGCCCTGCACGCCCTCGTCCCAGCCCGCGATCACCTGGCCCGCGCCCAGATTGAAGCGGAAGAGATCGCCGCGATCGACCGAGCTGTCGAACTTGCGGCCCTTGTTGTCGGCCGCGGCCTCATCGAAGAGCCAGCCGGTGTAATGGACGGCCACGGGCTTGCCGGCGACGGCGGTGTCGCCCGTGCCCAGCTTGATATCGGTCATTGTCGTGTCTTTCCGTGAATGGCGTCGGGCCGGCTCACCGAGCCGGATGGCCTCAACGTGGCGCAATTTCCGAGATACGCAACTGCGTGGGCACGCCCGAGCCGCGGCCGTAATGGCCGATCCAGATGTCGTACTGACCCGAGAGCGGGTTGTTCAGCACCACGCCGGGATCGGTGCCCTTGAAGTCGTCGTTGCAGACCCACCGCCCGTTGGGCAGGTTGATGACCAGCGTCACATCCGCGTTCGAGGTGGCGGCGAGATAAAGCGGGAAGCCGCCTGCGCGGTAGTTCAGCCGCACATCCGGCGGATCGGCGATGGAGCCGACGCAGCCCGGCCCGCCGATGCGCTCGGCGGGGATGTTTCCGCCCGCCGTCACGTTCACGACATAGGGATCGGGCGCGAAATTCGCGGTGAGATTCACCGTGCCGAAGGTCGGCCGGCGGTTGTAGTTCTGCGCAACGACACTGCCCGCCGTGATGGCCAGCACGGCGGCCGAGACGGTCATGATTTTCGGGAACACATACGCCTCCGGATGAATATTCGCCCGAGAGGCTCCCTTTTCATGCCCCCGCGCGCAATCGGAAATTTGTCCCGTTTGTAATGTCGTCAGCGCGCCTCGGACCGCCAGGCGACGATCGCCACCCCCAGCAGCAGCGGCAGCATCAGCCAGGGCGGCAGCAGCGGCAGGGCCGCGATGCCCGTGACGGTGTGGTCCTCGCGGCGGCGCAGCCCGACCCAGCCCGAGCCCTGGGCGTCGCGCCCGGCCGAGACGCTGCGGATCTCGGGCACCGCCGCGCCGTCGCCGAACCAGCGCGCCGCGCCGCCGGTGGCGTTCACCAGCGCCTGCACGCGGGTGGGGTCGGCGCGCAGATCGGCGAATTCCGGAGGGTTGGCCGGCATTGCGGCGGCGAAGGCCTGGCGGCGCCCGTCGCTCACCTGCCACAGCCCCGGCGCGGCGGCCGGCGCCTCGGCGGAAGCGCGGCCGCCACCGGCATTGGCCAGGGGCATCCGGCTGGTCGTGCCGTCGGGGGCGGTGATGGTGATCTCGGGCGGGGCGCCGGAATCCAGGCTGCGGCGGTTCACCATCAGCCGCCCGGCCTCGATCCGCGCGGTGAGGTCCTCCTCCTCCAGCTCCGGCTCGCGCATGAGCCAATGGGCGGTGCGGCGCAGCAGCTCCTGCTGCGGCCCGCCGCCGTCATGCCCGCGCGACCAGAGCCAGATATGGTCCGAGAGCATGAGCGCCACGCGGCCCTGGCCCACCCGGTCCAGCACCAGCAGCGGTGCGCCCCCGGGGCCCTCCATGACGGTGCTGCCGGACCGCGCCTCGGTGCGGATGGTGCGGTACCAGCGGCCCCAGCTCGCCTCGGCGGTCTCGGTATTGGCGCCGGGCAGCCCTTCGGTGACGGGATGGCGGGTCCCCGCGCCGGAGATGCGCGGGCGGAAGGCCTGATCGAGGATCGCCTGGCCGCTGGCCGGCCGCGCCGGCAGCACGGTCCCGAGCGGGGTGGCGGCGAGGCTGGTCGCCCCCACGAATTCCGGCCCCACCGAGACCAGCATGGCCCCGCCGCCGCGCACATATTCGGCGATGTTGCGCAGATAGCTCGGCGGCAGGATGCCGCGATTGGCGAAGCGGTCGAAGACCACGAGGTCGAATTCGCGCAGCTTCACCTGGAAGAGCTCGCGCACGGGGAAGGCGATCAGCGCCAGCTCGTTGAGCGGCGTCAGGTCGTCCTTTTCCGGCGGACGCAGGATGGTGAAGTGGACGAGGTCCACGCCCGGATCGGCCTTGAGCAGCCGCCGCCAGGTCCGCTCGCCCGCATGCGGCTCGCCGGAGACGAGCAGCACGCGCAGCCGGTCGCGCACGCCGTTGATGGCGACGACGACGCGGTTGTTCACCTCCGAGACCTCTCCGGGCCGCGTCTCGGCCACGAGGTCGATGACGGAGGGGCCCGCGCGCTCGATGGGCAAGGTGATGCGGTGCTCGCGCCCGATCGGCACGCTTTCCGTAATCGGGGCCTGGCCGTCGCGCCGCAGGGTCAGCTGCGCCTGACCCGTCTGGGTCGGCACGCCGAGGTCCTCCACGATCAGCCGCAGCTCCACGCTTCGTCCGACGATGCCGAAGCCCGGCGCTTCCAGCAGGCGGATGCGGCGGTCCACCTCGCCCTGGCGGCCGGGCATGAGCAGATGCAGCGGCACGCCCTCGGCCGGCGCCCAGCCCGCGCCATCGGCCGGCACGTCGTGGATCTGGCCGTCGGAGAGCAGCAGCACCCCCGCCAGACGCGCGGCGGGAATATCGGCGAGCGCCTGTTCCAGCGCGGCGAAGGCGCGAGTGCCCTGGTTGCCGCCCTCGGGGATGTCGACGACGCGCAGCTCCACCTCGCGCAGGCGGCCGATCCGCGCCTCGATCTGGCGGCGGGCGGCCTCGATGGCGGCGGCGTGGCCGGCGGCGGCGAAGGTGCTGTCGCTGCGGTCCACCAGCAGCAAGGCGATGTCCGGCCGCGTCTCGCGCGTCTGCTCGATCAGGCGCGGCTGCGCGAGCGCGCCGAGCACGAGCAGGAAGGCCAGGGCGCGCCACCAGGTGCCGCGCGCGCGGCGCAGCACGGCCGGGACCAGCGCCAGCAGGCAGAGCAGGCCGAGCGCGCCGATCAGCCAGAGCGGCAGGATGGGCGCGAGGTCGAAGCCGAAGGCGGTCTGCATCAATTGCCCAGCCTCTCGAGGATGGCGGGCACGTGCACCTGGTCGCCCTTGTAGTTGCCGGTGAGGGCGTACATCACGAGGTTCGCGCCGAAGCGATAGGCCAGCATGCGCTGCCGCGCCCCGCCGGGAACGGCGGCATGGAGGTTCTGGCCGCGCGCATCCACGGCCCAGGCGCCGGCCCAGTCATGGCCGCCGATCACCACCTGGCTCACGCTGTCATTGGCGCGGTCCTGCTCGCGGCTCACCCAGACGGTGCCACCCGCGAAGCGCCCCGGCAGCTCGGCCAGCAGGTAGAAGGCGCGGCGCAGGACGTGCTCCTCCGGCACGGGCATGAGCGGGGGGATGGCGAGGCCCTGCGTCACCCGCCGCAGCGCCGTCCGCGCGCCGGGGGAAAAGCCCTCGCCCGACCCCTCGTCGCGCGTGTCGAAGAGGATGATGCCGCCATTGCGCATGAAGCCGTTGAGCGCGCCGACCGCCTCGGGGCTGAGCGCCGTCGCGTCGGGGCGGACGGTGAAGTAGAGCAACGGATAGATGCTGAGGTCGTCGCGCCCGGGCGTGACGCCGGCCGGCTCGGCCAGGGCGGCGGCGGTGCGGCGGTTCACGAAGTCCGACAGCCCGGTGAGGCCCTGGCGCATGGTCTCGTCGACGCCGCTATCGCCGGTCACGACATAGCCCAGCCGCGTGACGAGGGCGGGCAGCGCCGCCTCCTGGGCCTGGGCAGCGCCGCCCATCAGCACGAAAGCGACGGCGGCCGCGCGGGCGAGGCTCAGCAATCCGCGCAGCCGCAGCGAGGCCAGCAGGTCGATCGCCAGGATCGCCAGCGCCCCCGCCATCAGCCAGGGGCCGAGGTCGCGCTCGGGTGGGATGCCGGCGATGGTCCGCTGCGCCGTACCCGAGGGCGGGTTCGCGTGCAGCCGGGGCGCGGGCAGCGTGTCGCCGAGATTGAGCGCGCGGCGGAAGCCCTCGCCGCCCGAGGTGCCGTACCAGCCGGGCGGGTTGCGCGCCGAGGGCACGGCCTCGCCGCTGGCGGGGATGGCCTGCGCGCCGGGCGGCGGCGGGACGAGCCGGCCGAAGCCGTCCAGCGCCTCCAGCGGGGCGAGGGCGCCTTCGCCCTCCTGGCCGGAGACGCCCGAGGAGAGCGCCACCAGCCGGCGCAGCATGCTCACGAAGAGGCCCGAGAGCGGCAGGTCCGACCATTCGGCCGTGGCCGTGACGTGGAAGAGCACGATGCGTCCCTGGCCGCGCGTCTCGGCGGTGACCAGCGGCGTGCCGTCCGTCAGCTTCGCCCAGACCTTGTCGGCCAGGCGCGGCGAGGGCTCGGCCAGGACCTGGCGCTCGACGCTGATCTCGGCGGGCACGGGCAGGCCGGCGAAGGGCGAGCCCTCGGGGAAGGGCGCGAGATGCTGCGGCTGCTCCCAGGAGAGCGAGCCGCCCAGCTGGCGTTCGGCCCGCAGCTGCACGGGCAGGAGCGCATCGGGATGCTCGGCCAGCCGCGCGCCGGCGAAGCGGATCAGCATGCCGCCGCGCTCGACGAACTGGGTGAGCGCGGTCGTCTCCGGGCCTTCCGCGACCGGGCGGTCGGCCAGGATCAGCACCGAGAGCGGGCGGGCCAGCAGCCGGTCCACCTCGCCGCGGCGCAATTCGGAAAAGGGGTTGAGGGCGCGCTCCAGGTAGAAGAGGTCGCCGATCAACGGAGCGTCGGCCGCCGTCTCCTCCGCGCCGGGCAGCAGCCCTACGGGTCGGCGGCGGAAGCGCTCGTCCAGCAGGACCACCCCGCCCGGGCCGGCCTCGTCGGCGAGGTCCAGGCGATAGACGCGGTTGCGGATCTCGGTGGGCAGTTCCAGCACGGCCTCGGCCTGGGTCTCCCCCGCGCCGAGCTGGAAGGTGGCGCGCGCGAGCGCCCGTCCGTCCTGCGCGCGGGCGATGACCTGGGCCTCGCCCGGCGCGTTCACGGGCGATTGGCGCAGCGTCAGCATCAGCCGGTCGCCCTCGGTGCGCGGCGGGGCGAGCAGGCGCACCGGCCGCGTCTCGGCCCGCGCCAGGGTCAGCGTGCCGCCCGCCGCCAGCCGGGCCATGAAGGCCTCGGCCGTGTCGTCGGCGCGATGGGCGATGCCGTCCGAAAGATAGAGCGCGGAAATCCGTTCCGACCGGTTCCAGTTCTCCAGCGCGGCCAGGGCCGCCTGGCGGTCCGGTGGCCAGGAGCGCGGGCGCAGGGCCGCCAGGCGGGAGGCCAGATCGGCGGCCGGCATGGGGCCGATCACCCTCGGCGGCGCGGCGCCCTCGCCGGGGGCGGTGGTCAGCAGCGCGGCCGGGCGGTTCTCGCGCCCCGCGCGGTCCAGCTCGGATTGCGCGATCGCCACCCGCAGGGGCCAATCGGGGCCCGAGGCCCAGCCATCGTCCAGCACGAGCAATAGCGTGCCCTCGCCGGCATCCGCGCCGGTCGGGCCCAGGACGGGACGCGCCAGGCCCAGGATCAGCAAGGCGGCCGCCGCGATGCGCATCAGCAGCACCCACCAGGGCGTGCGCGCGGGCGTCTCCTCGGCGATGGGCAGGTCGCGCAGAAGCATCGCGGCCGGGAAGTCCATGCGGCGGGGCTGCGGCGGGGTGACGCGCAGCAGCCACCACAGCGCAGGCAAGGCGGGCAGGGCCAGGAGCAGCCACGGGGCGGCGAAGGTGATCATTCAGACGCCCCTGAGAGCCCCGTTCCTGCATCTCCGATGAAATTCATTCTGTAGCATAAGATGGGGCTCATGACGGGGCCAGCGCCTGCCACAGGGACAGCAGGGCCAGTTGGGGGGGCTGGTCGGTGCGATGCGTCGCGAAGCCCCAGCCGGCGGCGCGCGCCATGGTCGAGAGCCCGTCGCGATGGGCGGCCAGGCGCTCGGCATAAAGGTCGCGGATCGTCTCCACCCTCGGCACCAGCAAAGGCGCCTCGCCCTCCAGCCCGTCGAAGCGGATGCGGCCCGAATAGGGGAGGGTCTCCTCCGCGGGATCCAGAATCTGCAGCATCTGTCCGCGCAGGGGCCGCGCGGCATAGCGCGAGATCGTCGCCTGGACCTCGGCCAAGGGCTGCAGGAAGTCGCCGAACATGACCAGCCGGCCGTGGCGCGGCAAGGTGATCTCGTCGGCCGTCCCGGCGGCGGGGCGCATCAGGGCCGCCGCGAGGGCGGGCAGCGCCGAGCGGCCCATGAAGACCTGGCGGTCGCCCGGCGTCAGCCGCACCCGCTCGCCGCCGCGCAGCAGCAGCGCGGCCAGAGCCAGCAGCAGCAGGTCCGCCCGCGCCGCCTTCTCCTCGAGATTCCTTTCCGAGCGCCAGTTCATCGAGGGCGAGGGGTCGCGCCAGAGCAGCACGGTCTGCGCCGCCTCCCACTCCGTCTCGCGCACGAAGAGCCGGTCGGCCTTGGCGCTCTGCCGCCAGTCCACGGAGGAGGCGGCATCGCCCTGGCTATAGGCGCGGAACTGCCAGAAGGCGTCGCCATGGCCCGAGCGCCGGCGCCCGTGGACGCCCTGCATCACCGTATTGGCGACGCGCTCGGCCTCGACGACCAGCGGCGGGAGCCGCGCGGCGGCGGCCTGGGCACGCAGATGGGCGGCCGCGCCGGGACCAGCCGAGATGGGACTAGCCAAGATGGGACTAGCCAAGGCTGGCCTTCAGCTCGGCGATCACATCCGAGAGCTTCACGCCATCGGCCCGCGCCGCGAAGGACAGGGCCATGCGGTGCCGCAGCACGGGCTCGGCCAAAGCCAGCACGTCGTCGAGGCTGGGCGAGAGGCGGCCGTCCAGCACGGCCCGCGCGCGGGTGGCGAGCATCAGCGCCTGGGCGGCGCGCGGGCCGGGGCCCCAGGCCAGGTTGTCGCGCACGCTGCGCAGCCCGCCCTCGCCGGGCCGCGCGCCGCGGACCAGCTTGAGGATGGCGTCCACGATCTGCTCGCCCACCGGCATCCGCCGGATGAGCGCCTGGGCGGCGATCAGCTCGCGCGCCGTCATGGCGGCGACGGGCCTGGCCTCGCTGGCGCCGGTGGTGGCGAGCAGCATGGCGCGCTCGGCCGCCTCGTCGGGATAGTCGACCTGGACCTCCAGCAGGAAGCGGTCGAGCTGGGCCTCGGGCAGGGGGTAGGTGCCCTCCTGCTCGATGGGATTCTGCGTCGCCAGCACGTGAAAGGGCTCGGGCAAGGGGAGGATCTGCCCGGCGATGGCCACCTTGTGCTCCTGCATGGCCTGCAGCAAGGCGGATTGGGTGCGGGGCGAGGCGCGGTTGATCTCGTCGGCCATCAGCAACTGGCAGAAGACCGGACCCTGGATGAAGCGGAAGGCACGCTTGCCGTCCGCCCCTTCCTCCAGCACCTCGCTGCCCAGGATATCGGCCGGCATCAGGTCGGGGGTGAACTGCACGCGCCGCGCATCGAGGCCCATGACCGTGCCCAGCGTGTCCACCAGCTTGGTCTTGCCCAGGCCCGGCACGCCGACCAGCAGGACATGGCCGCCGGAGAGGAAGGTGATCAGCACCTGATCCACCACCTCGTCCTGCCCGAAGATCACCCGGCCGATCGATTGCCGGGCCTTCTGGAGCTTGACGCCCAGGGCCTCGATCTCGGCGATCAGGGATTCTGCGTCAGCCACTTCACCCATGTAGTTGCGGTTCCCATATTGACGAGGTGTGGTGGCGATGCTGCGTTGGGCGGCCGCGCCGGGATCACACGGTGATTGCTCAGGAAAGCCTATGCCGCCCGAAGCTGGGATCAAAGCATCGAATGGGGAGGGTCTCCCCGAATGCGCAAGGCGGATTGACCAATCCATGGGCCAGACGCCCCTTCGACAGAAGCACGACAACGGCCAGATCGACATGCGGATCGCCCGCGATGGGACCTGGCATTACAAGGGCAGCCCGATCAACCGCAAGGAGCTGGTCTGCCTCTTCGCCTCGGTGCTCACGCGCGGCGAGGATGGTAGCTACATCCTTGAAACGCCTGTGGAAAAGGGCTGCATCACCGTCGAGGACGCGCCCTTCGTGGCCGTCGAGATGGTCTGGCGGGACTGCGATTGCGGCGATGGCGGACCCATCCGCCAATGCCTCAGCTTCCGCACCAATTGCGACGAGGTCTTCCCCTGCAACGCCGACCACCCGATCCGCATCCAGATCGACCCACGCACGCGTGAGCCGCGGCCCTACATCACGGTCCGCCCCGGGCTGGAGGCGCGAATCGCCCGGCCCGTCTTCTACGAGATGGTCGCCCTCTCGGTGACCGAGCGCGTGGAGGGCCGCCCTGTCATGGGCGTCTGGAGCGAGGGGGTGTTCTTCCCGATCGACGACGAGCCCGCCCTCGGCGTGGCGGCGGAGTGAGGGCCGAGGAGCTTTGCGCCCGGCTGCGTGACCCCCGCTTCCTGGAATCGATGCCGCCGCCGACCGGCGACGACGCCCTCCTGCCACCCGGAACCATCATCAAGCCGGCGGCGGTCCTCGTGGCGATGGTGCTGCATCCGGACACGCCGGGCGTGCTGCTGACCCAGCGCGCCTCGCATCTCAACAACCATGCCGGCCAGGTGAGCTTCCCCGGCGGGCGGATCGAGCCGGGGGAGACGCCCGAGGCGGCCGCCCTACGCGAGGCCTTCGAGGAGGTGGCGCTGGACCCCAGCCTGCCGCGCGTGATGGGGCGCCTGCCGCGGCACCTCACCGGCACGGGCTATGAGATCACGCCCATCATCGCCGCCCTGCGGCCCGGCTTCACCCTGGTCCCCTCGCCGGACGAGGTGGCCGAGGCCTTCGAGCTGCCGCTCTCCGTCCTGCTCGACCCCGACGCCCCGCGGCGCGAGCGCGCCGAGTGGAAGGGGCAGATGCGCGAATACTGGGTCTGGCCGCACGGCGAGCATTTCATCTGGGGTGCCACCGCAACGATCCTCGTGAACCTCGCCACGGCGCTGCGGGCCGGCTAGGCACAGCCTCATGGGCGTTCTTCTCGAACTGGCTTTCTTCGCATTGCCCTTCCTGGCCTATACGGCCTGGTGGCGCCTGTCCGGGCGCAAGCCGGGGCACGAGCCCTCGCGCCGGCTGGTGACGCTGGCGGCGATCGGCGTGGTCTGCGCGGTGGCGGGGGCGATCTATTTCGGCCTTTCCCGCAGCCTCCAGGGCGACGCCTATGTGCCGGCGCGCATCGAGAGCGGCAGGATCGTGCGGTGAGCCTGCCGGATTATCTGCGCGCCGAGGGGCCCCGGCGCGTCTTCGCCGCCCTGGCGGATTCGCGCGCGGTGGGCGGCTGCGTGCGCGACGGCCTGGCCGGCCTGCCCGTGCGCGACCTGGACATGGCCGCGCCCTATCCGCCCGAGGTGCTGTCGGAGCGGCTGAAGGCGGCGGGCTTCCGCGTCTTCGAGACGGGCCTCTCCCACGGCACGGTCACGGCGGTGCTGGGCGGCGTGCCCATCGAGGTGACCTCCCTGCGGCGCGACCTCGTGACCGACGGCCGCCACGCCGAGGTCGAATGGAGCACCGACTGGCGCGAGGATGCCGAGCGGCGCGACTTCACCATCAATGCCATGTCGATGGGCGCGGACGGCCTGCTGCACGACTATTTCGGCGGCGCGGCGGATCTGGCCGCGCATCGCGTGCGCTTCGTCGGCGACGCGGCCCAGCGCCTGCGGGAGGACTATCTCCGCGCGCTGCGCTTCTTCCGCTTCCAGGCGCGCTATGGCGGACCGGAGCCCGATCCGACCGCCGTCCAGGCCGTGCGCGAGGCGGTGCCCGGCCTCGCCCGCCTCTCGGTGGAGCGCGTCTGGAGCGAGCTGAAGCGGCTGATGGAGGCCGAGGACCCGCGCGCCGCCCTGCGGCTGATGATCGGGACCGGCGTGCTGCCGGCCGTGCTGCCCGAGGCCGGCGATCCCTCGCGCCTCGATCTCGCGCTGGCGCGGGGCGTGACGGACGTGCTGCTGCGCTTCGCGATGCTCCTGCCCGCCGGCGTGAACGTGACGGCCCTGGCTTCGCGCCTGAAGTTCTCGGGCGAGGAGGCCGCGCGGCTGCGGGCCCTGCACGCCATCGCCGAGGCCCCCGGCCCCGAGGAGCGCGACCCCGTCATCCTGCGCCGCTTCCGCGCCGCCGCCCGGCTGCGCAGCGAGGCCGCCCTTCCGGCCGAGATCCTGCTCGTCGCCGCCGCCCAGCATCCCGAGCGGGACTACGGCCCGCTGCTCGACCGCCTGGAGCCCGGCCCCGGCCCGGCCTTCCCGGTCCAGGGCCGCGACGCGATTGCCTTGGGCGTGCCGCACGGCCCGCGCATTGGCCAGCTCCTCGGCCAGCTCCGCGCCTGGTGGCTGGAATCCGGCGCCTCGGCCGGCCACGCCGCCTGCCTCGAAAAGCTGCGCCAACTGGTCGAGGAGGGCGCTTCCTGATACCCCGCGCCCCCATGTCCTCCGAGACCGCCTCGCTCCCCCTCATCCGGCGCTTCTGGCGCGACCACCTGCACCAGCAGCGCGGGCGCCTCATCGTGGCCATCCTCCTGACGCTGATCCTGGCCGGGATCACCGCGCTCTACCCGGTCATCATCCAGCAGGCCTTCGACAGCTTCGGGAAAGGCAATACCGATGTCGTCTGGCTGCTGCCGCCGGTGATCATCCTGGTGACGGCCTCGCGCGGGCTGGCCATGTATTTCCAGCAGACCACCATGCAGGCGGCCGTGCTCGGCAGCATCGAGCATCTGCAGAACGGGCTCTTCGCCGCGCTCACCCGCGCCGACTACGCCGCCGTCAGCGCCGAGGCCCCGGCCCGCCACGTCACCCGCTTCACTTTGGACGCCACCCAGATCCGCGAGGCGCTGGCGCGCAGCATCAACGGCATGGGCGACCTGCTGACGGTGATCGGCCTGGTCGGCTCCATGGTCTGGCTGGACTGGCAGCTCGCCGCCATGGCCGCGCTGCTCTACCCCATCGCCGCCTGGCCGATCGTGACCATCGGCAAGCGCATCCGCCGCGCCTCGCGCGGCATGCAGGACCGCGCGGGCGAGACGAGCGCCTTG
The DNA here is from genome assembly GCF_965227005.1 of Roseococcus sp. NCBI lineage: Bacteria > Pseudomonadati > Pseudomonadota > Alphaproteobacteria > Acetobacterales > Roseomonadaceae > Roseococcus > Roseococcus sp. The sequence continues at coordinate 43,581 of NZ_CBDDFJ010000003.1, read as the reverse complement.
TTGAACGAGAGCTTCTCGGCGGCCCGCGTGGTGCGCAGCTACCGGTTGGAAGAGCAGGAGGAGGCGCGCGCCGCCGCCGCCTTTGCCGATCTGCGCAAGAGCCTCCAGCGCATCGTCCGCGCCCGCGCCCGTGTCGATCCCATCCTGGAGGCGCTGGGCGGGCTGACGGTCGGCGTCGTGCTCGGCGTGGTCGGCTGGCGGGTGACGACGGGGCAGGGGACCATCGGCGAGTTCACCGGCTTCGTGGCCGCCGTGCTGATCGCCGCGCGCCCGGTGCGCTCGCTGGGCTCGCTGAACGCGGCCTTGCAGGAGGGCCTCGCCGGCCTCGTGCGCGTCTTCGGCGTGATGGACCTCAAGCGCGAGATCGCCGATGCGCCGGATGCGCGCGCGCTGCCCGCCGGCCAGGGCGAGCTCGTCTTCGATCGTGTGGGCTTCCACTATCCCGGCAGCAACGTCCCCGCGATCCGGGAGCTGAGCTTCCGCGCGGCCCCCGGCGAGACGGTGGCGCTGGTCGGCCCCTCGGGTGCGGGAAAATCCACCGCCATCGCGCTGCTGCCGCGCCTCTATGACGCGACCGCCGGCACCATCGCCATCGACGGGGCCGATATCCGCCACGTCCACATGACCGACCTGCGCGACGCCATCGCCTATGTCGGCCAGGAGGCGGTGCTCTTCGACGACACCGCGCTGGCCAATATCGCCTGCGGCCGCCCCGGCGCCACGCGCGCCGAGGTCGAGGCCGCGGCCCGCGCCGCCCAGGCGCACAGCTTCATCGAGGCCCTGCCGGCCGGCTACGACACGCCCCTCGGCCCGGGCGGCGGGCGGCTCTCGGGCGGGCAGCGCCAGCGCGTGAGCCTCGCCCGCGCACTGCTGCGCAATCCGCGCGTGCTGCTGCTCGACGAGGCCACCAGCGCGCTCGACGCCGAGAACGAGGCGGCCGTGCAGGCGGCGCTGGAGACGCTGCGCGAGGGGCGGACCACGCTGGTCATCGCGCACCGCCTGGCCACCGTGCAGAAGGCCCACCGCATCGTGGTGATGGAGGAGGGCCGCGCCATCGAGCAGGGCACCCATGCCGAGCTGATGGCGCTGGGCGGGCTCTATGCCCGGCTGGTGCGCACTCAGGCCTTCGCCGAGGCCTGAGCGAGATCCCACAGATGCCGCGCGGGCGCTCGCGGCATCTCCTGCCGGCGCACGAGATAGAGGCGCAGCGGCCCGCCTGACAGCGCCAGCGTCCGGGTGACGCGGCCGGTCTGGCGCGCGGCCTCGGGCGCGACCCAGCCGAAGAGGGCCAGGATCAGCTCCGCGCCGAAGCCCTCGCGCATCTGGCGAAAGTCCAGGATGTCGGGGATTTCCACCAGCGTGCCGCCGGCCTCCACCACCGGCTCGAAGAGCGTGCGCGACAATTCCGGATTGAGCCCGCGCGTGAAGACCGCGACCTTGCGGCCCGCCAGCGCGGCCGGGGGGATTTCGGGCAGCGCCAGCAGCGGGTCGCCGGGGGCGAGGATCAGCTCCTGTGTGGTCCGCGCCAGAGCCAGCGCCTCCAGCCCGGCCGGCGGCGCGACGGCCACCGTGAAGGCGAGATCCAGCACGCCCTGCCGCGCGCGCTCCAGCAGCACCGGCGTCCAGCCGATGTCGAGCTCCACGCTGATGCTCGGCCAGCGCCGGCGGAAGGCCTCGATCAGGCTGTTCGTCACGGGGATGTGCGCGCCATAGGGGGGCGTGCCCAGGCGCAGCCGGCCCATCCCGCCGCGCAGGGACGCCGCCAGCTCCTCCACGCCCCGTGCCGCCTCGACCAGCGGCCGCGCGCGCGCCAGCAGGGCGCGCCCCTCCTCGGTGAGCTCCATGCGACGGGTGCTGCGCAGCAGCAGGGGAACGCCGAGCTGCGCCTCCAGCTGGCGGATGCGGGTGGAAAGCCAGGGCTGCGCCACGCCGAGGCGCGCGGCCGCGCGGGTGAAGGAGAGCTCCTCCGCCACAACCCCGAATTGCACCACGAGACGGATATCCAATCGCAACGGGCGGCCCCATTCATACGGTTTTCGTCATAATAGCCGCGAAGCCGTATTGGACAAATCCATTCGCGCCCCGCTTGGATGTCCGGACAACGCGGGCCTCAAGGCCCCAGGGGAGGACGGGATGACGACACGCCGCCAGATGCTCGCAGCCGCCACGGCCGCGCCGGCGCTCGCGGGAGGGCGCGCGAGGGCCCAGGCCCAGGCGCCCATCCGCCTCGGCGTGCTGGGTGATTTCTCCGGCCCCTACCGCCATCTCTCCGGCCCCACCAACGTCGCCTGCGTGCGACAGGCCGTGCAGGATTCCGGCCTGACCGAGCGGGGCATCGCCGTCGAGGTCGTGCAGGCCGACCATCTCCAGCGCGCCGATCTGGGCGTGTCCATCACCCGCGAATGGTTCGACCGCGGCGGTGTGGATGCGGTGCTGGAGGTGAACAACTCCTCCATCGCCCTCGCGCTGAACGGCCTCGTGCGCGAGAAGGACAAGGTGCATCTCAACACCGGCGCGGCCACCACGGAGCTGACCGGGCCGAGCTGCAGCCCCAACACGATCCACTGGACCTACGACACCTACATGGCCGCGCGCTCCTCCGGCGTGGCGACGATCCGCGCGGGCGGCGACAGCTTCTTCTTCATCACCGCCGACATGGCCTTCGGCCACCAGATGGAACGCGACCTCTCGCGCTTCATCGAGGAGGGGCAGGGGCGCGTGGCGGGGCGCGTGCGCTATCCCTTCCCGGGCACCTCGGATTTCTCGGCCTTCCTGCTCCAGGCCCAGGCGAGCCGCGCCAAGGTGGTGGCCTTCCTCAATGCGGGGGCGGACCTCATCAACTGCGTGAAGCAGGCCAATGAATTCGGCCTCGCGCGGCGGGGCCAGAAGCTGCTGGGCATCATCAGCTTCATCAACGACATCCACTCGCTGGGCCTGCCCACCGCGCAGGGCTTCCTGCTCACCGAGTGCTTCTACTGGGACATGAACGACCGCACCCGCGCCTTCACCCGCCGCGTGCTGCCGCGCACGCCCGACAACTATCCCAACCAGTGCCAGGCCGGCGCCTATTCGGCGGCGCTGCACTACCTCAAGGCCGTCGAGCAGATGGGCGCCGCGCGCGCCAAGGCCTCGGGCCGCGAAGTGGTGGAGCTGATGAAGCGCATGCCCACCGATGACGACGTCTTCGGCCCGGGCAGCATCCGCGCCGACGGCCGCAAGCTGCACCCCGCCTATCTCTTCGAGGTGAAGGCGCCTTCGGAATCGCGCGGCCCCTGGGATTACTTCAAGCTGGTGCAGACCTCGTCCCCGGAGGAGGCCTGGCGGCCGCTCTCCGAGGGCGGCTGCCCGCTGGTCGCGGCACGATAGGGAGAACGACGCATGGAACAGCCGCAGGACTTCGACGTGGTGGTGGTCGGCGCGGGCTTCGCCGGCATGTACATGCTGCACCGCCTGCGCGGCCTCGGCCTTTCGGCCGTGGTTCTCGAGGCGGGCGAGGATGTCGGCGGCACCTGGTACTGGAACCGCTATCCCGGCGCGCGCTGCGACGTGGAGAGCATGCAGTACTCCTTCTCCTTCTCGGAGGAATTGCAGCAGGAATGGCGCTGGTCGGAGCGCTTCGCCGCCCAGCCCGAGATCCTGCGCTATGCCAGCCACGTCGCCGACCGCTTCGACCTGCGTCGCGACATCCGCTTCCACACCCGCGTCGTCTCCGCCGTCTTCGACGAGGCCGCCGCGCGCTGGACGGTGCGCACGGAGCAGGGCGCGGTGATCTCCGCGCGGCATTGCGTGATGGCGACGGGCTGCCTGTCCAATGCGCGCAAGCCGGAGTTTCCGGGGCTGGAGAGCTTCCGTGGCCGGAGCTACCACACCGGCCAATGGCCCCATGAGGGCGTGGACTTCACCGGGCTTCGCGTCGGCGTGATCGGCACCGGCTCCTCGGCGATCCAGGCGATCCCGGTCATCGCGCGGCAGGCGCGGCACGTCACCGTCTTCCAGCGCACGCCGAATTTCTCCATCCCCTCGCGCAATCGCGAGATGGATGAGGACTACGAGCAGTCCTGGAAGGGCGATTATCCCGCGCGCCGCGTGAAGGCGCGGCAGATGCGGACCGGCATCGACTATCCGATCAATCCCACCCCCGCGATGGAGGCCAGCGAGGCCGAGCGCCGGCGCGAATACGAGGCGCGGTGGGAGCGCGGCGGCACCGCCTTCATGGCCTCCTTCGGCGATCTCATCCTCGATGAGAAGGCCAATGCGACCGCCGCCGATTTCGTGCGCGGCCAGATCCGCGCGACGGTGAAGGACCCCGCCGTCGCCGAGCTGCTCTGCCCGCACAACCACCCGATCGGCACCAAGCGCATCTGCGTGGACACCGAGTATTACGAGACCTTCAACCGCGAGAACGTCTCGCTGGTCGATGTGCGTTCCGCGCCCATCGAGGCCGTGACGCCCGAGGGCCTGCGCACGGCGGAAGCCGGCTACGAGCTCGACGCCCTCGTCTTCGCCACGGGCTTCGACGCCATGACGGGCACGCTGCTGGCCATGGACATCCGTGGCCGCGACGGCCTCACCCTCGGCGAGAAATGGGCGGCCGGGCCGGTCACCTATCTGGGGCTGATGACGGCGGGGTTCCCGAACCTCTTCCTGGTGACCGGGCCCGGCAGCCCCTCGGTGCTGAGCAACATGATCGTTTCCATCGAGCAGCATGTGGACTGGATCGCGGGCGCCCTGGCCCACGGCAAGGCGCGCGAGATCGAGACCATGGAGGCGACCGACCAGGCCGAGACGCAATGGGTGGCGCATGGCAACGAGGTCGCGCAGCGCACGCTCTATCCGCGCGCCAACTCCTGGTACATGGGCGTGAACGTGCCCGGGAAGCCGCAGGTCTTCATGCCCTATATCGGCGGGGTCGGGGCCTATCGCGAGATCTGCGACGCGGTGGCCGCCAAGGGCTATGAGGGCTTCCGGCTGGAAAGGCGGCGCGCGGCGGCGGCGGCGGAATAGCCGGATGCAACTCCGGCCGGGGATCCGCGTTACGCGGCTATGCGTGCCGCTGTTGCCCTCGCCGCGCTGATCGCCCTGGCGGCCTGCAAGGAGCACCGGGCGACCTCGCTTGTGCCGGTGCCGGAGGAAAGGCAACTGGCCGCGCGGACGGCGGTCGAGGCGTCGCTGCAGTCCCGTCTGCGCGGGCAGGGGACGCGGCCGCGCGGCGTGCAGGTCTTCTCCCAGGCGCTGCGCGATACCGTCGCCGTCTGCGGCCGCTCGGCCATGACCGGCGTGGCGGATTCGCGCCTGATCCCCTATGTCGCGGTCGTGTCCTTCGAGGGCGAGGCGGCGCGCGTGGCGAACCTCGTCTTCGGGGCGACGGGGCCCGAGGCCTCCCGCGTCTTCGTCGAGATGGTCGACCGCTGCTTCGACGGCGGCGGCCCCGCGACCACGCGGGTGACGGCGCGCATCTATCCCCCGCTGCCGGTCCCGGCCGCGGCCGAACCCGAGATCCTGGCCGAGGCGCGGCCCGAGCCGGCGCGGCCACTCGGGACCGTGACCGTTTCCGCGCGCAGCCCGGCGAATCTGCGCAGCGCCTCGCATGGCGGCGAGGTGATCCGCAGCCTGCCGGCCTCCAGCACGCTGGAGGTGATCGGCGAGGCGCCGGGCGGCTGGTACCAGGTGGGCCAGTCGGGCAGGCCGATGGGCTGGGTCCACGGCTCGGTGCTGGAGCCGCGCGGGCGCTGACTCACAGCGCTGATTCAGGGCGCCTGCGGCTCGCCGCCGAACAAGGGCAGGCCCTCGGTCTCGCCGGGCGCGGCGTTGAAGTTCGAGACGGTCACGCCCACCAGACGGATGCCCTTTCGCGGCGGATAGACCGAGCGGATCAGCTCCAGGCTCGCCTGGCGCAGCTGCTCCTGCGCCGTCACGCCGCCGGCATGGCTGCGGCTGCGGGTGATCTGGCGGAAATCGGCGAATTTCACCTTCACCGTCACGGTGCGCCCGAAGGCCCGGGTCTTTTCGCACCATTCCCAGACGTCGTCGGCCATGCGCAGCACACCCGCCTCGATCTCGGCGGCCTCGGTGAGGTCGCGGTCGAAGGTGGTTTCCGAGCCGGAGGATTTGCGCGTGCGGTCAGGATCGACCGGCCGGTCGTCCAGCCCGCGCGCGATGCCGTGATACCAGGCGGCGGAGCTGCCGAAATGCTCCTGCAGGAAGGCCATCGACCGCGCGCGCAGATCGGCCCCGGTCTCGATGCCGAGGGCGCGCATGCGCTCGGCCGTCACCGGGCCGACGCCGTGGAAGCGCCCGACCGGCAGGCCCTCCACCCAGGCCGCGCCCATCTCGGGCGTGACGGCGAACTGGCCATTGGGCTTGCGCTGGTCAGAGGCGAGCTTGGCGAGGAACTTGTTGTAGGAAATCCCGGCCGAGGCGGTCAGGCCGGTCTCGTCGTGGATGCGCGCGCGGATCTCCTTCGCCGTCGCCCAGGCGGTCGGCAGGCCGCGCAGGTTCTCCGTCACGTCCAGATAGGCCTCGTCCAGCGAGAGTGGCTGAATCAGCGTCGTGTAATCGGCGAAGATGGCGTGGATCTGCCGCGACACCGCCCGATAGACCTCGAAGCGCGGCGGCGCGAAGACCAGCTCGGGGCATTTGCGCAGCGCCGTCACCGAGGGCATGGCCGAGCGCACGCCGAAGGTCCTCGCCTCATAGCTCGCGGCCGCGACGACGCCGCGCGCGGCGGGCGAGCCGACCGCGACGGGGCGGCCACGCAGGCTCGGATCGTCCCGCTGCTCCACGGAGGCGTAGAAGGCGTCCATGTCGACATGGATGATCTTGCGGGGGGCTTCGCGCTCCATCCGCGGCATCCTAGCGCATAGAGAACGGGACGTGAACATGTGGACAGCGTCCGCGCGCGGCGAAACTCTCCCCGATGCGGCGGGTTCATGAAGCGACGACCGAGACGCCTTGTCGCAGGGAGATCACCATGTCCGACGAATACGCCCTTGGCCAGCAACGCATCCGCGAGCGGGCCTTCGAACTTTGGGAAGAAGCGGGCTCGCCCGAGGGCGAGGAGCAGCGCTTCTGGTTCGCCGCCAAAGTCGATATCCACCAGCAGGAGGCCAAGCTCGACAAGGAGGTGGCGGGCAGCTTCCCCGCCAGCGATCCCCCCTCCTCCAACGTGGTGACCGGCGCGACCGGCGAGCATATCGTCGCCGCCGAGGAGGCCGCCGACGCCAAAACCGACGGACGCAAGTCACGGTGAGGCGCGTCGAGGCCGGCGCGCCCTATCCCTTCGGCGCCACCGTCACGCAGCGCGGGACCAACTTCGCCATCTTCTCCGACAATGCGGAGGGCATGGAGCTTTGCCTCTTCGACGGTACGGGGGGCACCGAGCAGGAGCGCGTGGCCGTCACCGAATGCACCGACGGCGTGTGGCATTGCCACCTGCCGGGCATCGGGCGCGGCCAGGTCTATGGCTGGCGCGTGCACGGCCCCTGGGCGCCGGAGGCGGGGCATCGCTTCAACCCCGCCAAGCTGCTGCTCGACCCCTATGCGCGCAAGCTCGTGGGCGAGATCAAATGGGATGACGCGCTGCACGGCTATCCCGTCGGCACGGGCGACGATGCCGATCTCACCCAGGACGATCGCGACAGCGCGCCCTTCATGCCCAAGGCGCGCGTCATCACCAACCTGCCGCTGACCGCGACGGCGCCGCCGCGCAACTTCTGGCCGCGCACGGTCATCTACGAAGCGCATGTGCGCGGGCTGACCATGCGCCATCCGCTGATCCCCGAAGAGGCGCGCGGCACCTTCGCCGCCCTCGGCTCCACGCCGATGGTGGAGCATCTCCAGCGCCTGGGCGTCACGGCGCTCGAGCTGCTGCCGGTGCAGGCCTTCACCCAGGACCGCAATCTCGTGGAGAAGGGCCTGGCCAATTACTGGGGCTACAACACGCTGAACTTCTTCGCGCCCGAGCCGCGCTATCTCGGCAATGGCGGGCTGGACGAGATCGCGGCGGCGGTGGACCGCCTGCACCAGGCCGGCATCGAGGTCATTCTCGACGTGGTCTACAACCACACCTGCGAGGGCAATCACCTCGGCCCGACACTGTCGTGGCGCGGCATCGACAATGCCAGCTACTACCACCTCATGCCCGGCGAGCCGCGCTTCTACGACAACCTCACCGGCACCGGAAACGCGCTCAACGCCAGCCATCCGCGCGTGATGCAGATGATCATGGACAGCCTGCGCCTCTGGGCCACGGTCTATGGCATCGACGGCTTCCGCTTCGACCTCGCGACCACGCTGGGCCGGCGCGCCGACGGCTTCGATCCGGGCCATCCGCTCTTCCTCGCGATGCGCCAGGACCCGGTGCTGGGCCGCTGCAAGCTCATCATGGAGCCCTGGGACGTGGGGCCGGGCGGCTATCAGCTCGGCAATTTCCCGGCCGGCTTCTCCGAGTGGAACGGCGATTACCGTGACGTGGTGCGCGAGTTCTGGGTGGGATCGGACGGGCTGCTGCCCGCCTTCGCCTCGCGCTTCGCCGCCTCGTCGGATCTCTTCGGGGAAGCGCGGCGGCGCCCCTGGTCCAGCCTCAACTTCATCACCGCGCATGACGGCTTCACCCTGCAGGACCTCGTCTCCTACGACCACAAGCACAACGAGGCGAATGGCGAGGACAACCGCGACGGCCACGACGACAACAAGAGCTGGAACTGCGGCGCCGAGGGCGAGACGGACGATCCCGAGATCCTGGAGCGCCGCGCCCGCCAGAAGCGCAACCTGCTGGCCACGCTCTTCCTCTCGCAGGGCGTGCCGATGATGCTGGCCGGCGACGAGATGGGCAATTCCCAGGGCGGCAACAACAACACCTATTGCCAGGACAACGAGATCGGCTGGGTGGACTGGGACCGCCAGGACGAGCCGCTGACGGAATTCGTCGCGCGCCTCGCGGAGCTCCGCAAGAAGCGCAGCGCCTTGTCGCGCCCGGCCTTCCTCACCGGCGTGCGCAACGAGCGCGGCGTGCCCGATGTGGCCTGGTTCGCGGTGAACGGCGCACGCATGAACGAGGAGGAGTGGAACCAGCCGCATGCCAAGTGCCTCGTGGTGCGTCTCGCGCCCGCGCAGCCCGGCGATGTGAGCCTGCTCATCATGCTCAACGCCGCCGATCACGGCGTGGACTTCACCATCCCGCCCGGCGGCTCGGGCAAGTGGGAGGCGATCCTGGACACGGCCGCCCATCTGGAAGGCGAGCGCCGCGCCACCGGCGAGACGGTGATCGCGGAGGGACGATCGCTGATCGTCTGGGAGGCGCGCGCGTGACGACGCGCTTCGGCCCGCTCCCCGGGCCGGAGGGCGCGCTCTTCCGCCTCTGGGCGCCCGATGCGCAGGTGGTGTCTCTGGCCCTGCCGGATCGCGATCCCATCGCGATGCGCGCGGCGGGGGAGGGGTTCTTCGAAGCCACCGTGCCGGGCGCGCAGGCCGGCCAGCGCTATCGCTTCCTCATCGGGGACGAGCCCGTGCCCGACCCCGCCTCGCGCCAGCAGGAGGGCGATGTCGGCGGCTGGAGTCGGCTGCGCGCGGATCTCCCGCCGATGCGCCAGACGGCGCCGCCGCGCCCCTGGCATGAGGTCGTGCTGGCGGAACTACATGTCGGCACGGCCACGCCGCAGGGTGATTTCGAGGCCTTGATCGAAAGGCTGGATCACTACGTGGCTTGCGGCATCACGGCCATCGAGCTCATGCCCGTCGCCGATTTTCCGGGCCGGCGGAACTGGGGCTATGACGGCGTCCTGCCCTTCGCGCCCGAGGAATCCTATGGATCGCCCGCGGCCCTGCGCGCGCTGGTGGATGCGGCGCATGCGCGCGGCCTGGGGGTGATGCTGGACGTGGTCTACAACCACTTCGGGCCCCACGGGAATTTCCTGCCCCTCTACGCGAAGCGCTTCTTCAACGAGGCGCATCGCACGCCGTGGGGCGCGGCGATCGCGCTGGAGCAGCCACTGGTGCGGCGCTTCTTCGTTGAGAACGCGGTGATGTGGCTGAGCGAATACGACTTCGACGGCTTGCGCCTGGATGCCGTCCACGCCTTCGCCCCACCGGGCGGGGACCTGCTCCTCGCGGAGATCGCGGCCGCCTGCCGCGCGGTGAAGCCGGACGCCTGGCTCGTGCTGGAGAACGATCACAACGCCACGCGCTGGCTGGAGCGCGACGGCTCCGGGCGGCCGCGCCTCTACACCGCGCAATGGAACGACGACGCGCATCACGCGCTGCACGTCACCACGACGGGCGAGTCCTCGGGCTACTACGCCGAATTCGCCGAGGACCCCGCCGCGGCGCTCGGCGTCACCCTCGCGGAGGGCTTCCTGCGCCAGGGCGCGTCCTCGGCGCATCTACCGCCCGAGGCCTTCGTGCATTTCGCGCAGAATCACGACCAGATCGGCAATCGCCCTCTCGGCGACCGGCTGGCGGGCGGCATCGCGGCCGAGCGGCTGGCCTTCCTGCGCTTCGTCCTGCTGCTGAGCCCGGCCGTGCCCATGATCTTCCAGGGCGAGGAAGCGGGGCTCGACACGCCCTTCCCCTTCTTCTGCGATTTTTCGGGCGAGCTGGCCGAGGCGGTGCGCGAGGGCCGCGCCAGGGAATTCTCAGCGTTCTTCGCCGGCGCGAGCGAGCTTCCCGACCCGCTCGATCCGCAGACGATGCAGGCGGCGAAAATCCCCTGGGAGCGCATGACGCCCGAAGCGCTGGCGCCCTTCCGCAAGCTCACCGCGCAGCGCCGGCGCATGGTCTGGCCGCTGCTGGCCTCGGGCTATCGCGGCGGCGAATGGCGGCAGGAGGTGAGCTTGCTGCTCTGGCGCTGGCGCTTCGCCGCCGGCACGCTCTGCCTGCTCGCCAATCCCGATGCCCTGCCCGGCGAGATGTCGATCCAGCCGCGGCAGGACGGCGCGAGCGTCGGCGCGGCCGTCTTCGACGGATCGCATACGCGCCTCGGCCCCTGGTCGGCCTGCGCCTGGGTGGAGCCGGCATGACCGACTGGCGCGCGACCTACCGGCTGCAGTTCCATGCCGGCTTCACCTTCGACGACGCGCTGGCCATCCTCCCCTATCTGGCGCGGCTGGGGGTGAGCCACCTCTACGCCTCGCCGCTCTTCGCCGCGCGGCCGGGCTCGACGCATGGCTATGACGTGGCCGATCCGACGCGGATCAATCCCGAGCTCGGCGGCCGCGAGGGCTTCGACCGGCTGAGCGACGGGCTGCGCGCCGCCGGGCTCGGCCTGCTGCTCGACATCGTGCCCAACCACATGGCCGCCGACCGCGCCAATCCCTGGTGGATGGGCGCGCTGGCCGGCGGGCGCGAGGGCCCGGCCGCCGCGATCTTCGACATCGACTGGGAGCGGCATCCGCAATTGCTGCTGCCCGTGCTGGGCGACACGCTGGTCGAGACGCTGGCCCAGGGCGCCATCGCGCTGGAACTGGACGGCGAGGGCTGGATCGTCGCCAGCGCCCATGGCGAGCATGCCTGGCCGCTGCGCTCCGAGGATGCCGCCCAACTCCTCGAAGCGGCGGGCCTTGCCGAGCAGGGTCGACTCTGGCGCACCGACAGCACGCCCGATTTCTCCGGTGCGCGCGCGGCCCTGCGGGCGCTGGCGCCGGCCCAGGCCGCGGTGCTGCGCGCCGTGCTCAAGGCCGAGGACTTGCCCGCCTTGCTGGAGCGGCAGCACTGGCGCGCGGTGCATTGGCGCTCGGGGCGCGACGCGCTGTCCTCGCGCCGCTTCTTCAACGTCAACGAGCTGATCGGCGTGCGCGTGGAGCGGGAGGAGGTGTTCGCGCTCACGCACCGCCTGACCCTCGAACTGGTGCGCGAGGGCCGCGTCGATGGGCTGCGCATCGACCATATCGACGGGCTCGCCGATCCTCTCGGCTATGCCAAGCGCCTGCGCGCCGCGGTCGGGCCGGGGGTGCCGGTCCTGATCGAGAAGATCCTCGGCCATGGCGAGACAATCCGCCCCGAATGGCCCGTGGACGGCACCACGGGCTACGAGCGGCTGAACGTGCTGAACCGCGTCTTCGTCTCGGACGAGGGCTATCGCGCGCTTGCCGCCCATCTCGACGCGCAGGGCTGGGTGACGGGCACGCCGGACGCCCGGCTGCTGGCCGCGAAGCGCCAGATGCTGGAGGAGAGCTTCGCCCCGGAGCTGGAGCAGATCGCCGATCTCGCGCAGTCGCTGGCCACACCGGACGCGGCCATCGAATTCGCTTTGCCGACGCTGCGCGCGGCGCTCTCCTCGCTGCTGGTGAATGGCGCCGTCTATCGCAGCTACCTGACCGGCCCGCGCGCCGAACCGGCGGATCGGGCGCTGTGGGACGGGATGCTCGCCGCCGTCGAGGCGGAGGGCGATCCCTGGACGAGCGGGGCGGCGCGCTGGCTGGCGGAGGTGATCCTGACCGGGGATGGCGCCACGGCGGCCGAGCTGCGCCGGCGCTTCCAGCAGCTCAGCGGGCCGCTGACGGCGAAGGGGCTGGAGGACACGGAATTCTATCGCGCGGTGGCGCTGCTCTCCGTCAACGAGGTGGGCGGCGAGTTGGCGGAGGCGGGCGGTGACGTCGCCACCTTCCACGCCTGGGCCGCGCCACGCGCCGCGACCCATCCCCGCGACCTGACGCCGCTCGCCACCCACGACACCAAGCGCGGTCCCGAGGTGCGGGCGCGGCTGAATCTGCTGTCCTGGGAGCCGGAGAGCTGGATCGCCGCCGCCACGCGGTGGAGGGAGATGAACGCGCCGCTGCGCGCCTCCGAGGGGCCCGATCCGGCGGATGAATGGCTCATCTACCAGACGCTGCTCGGCGCCTGGCCGATCGACGCGGCGCGGCTGCGTGAATACCTCACCAAGGCGATGCGCGAGGCCAAGCGCCACACGCGCTGGGAGAATCCGCAGGAGGGCTATGAGAGCGCCTGCCTGGACTTCGCGACGGCCCTGCTGGAATCGCCCGAAGCCGCTGGTTTCCGCGCGGAGCTGGCGGATCATGTCGCCCGGCTGGACCTGCCGACGCGCGTCAACGGCCTCGCCCAGGCCGTGCTGCAACTCACCTTGCCGGGCCTGCCGGACATCTATCAGGGCACCGAATGGTGGGATTTTTCCCTGGTCGATCCGGACAACCGCCGCCCGGTGGATTACGCGGCGCGCGCGGCGGCGCTGGACGGCGCGCTGCCGCCCTTGGCCGAGGACAGCCTCGGCCTGACGAAGCAGCGCGCGACACATCGCCTGCTGCAATGGCGCCGCGACAATCCGGCGCTCTTCGAGGGCTATGCCGCGCTCGACCTGCCCCGGGACTTCCTCGGCTTCACGCGCGGCGGTGGAAAGCTCGCCGTGATCGTGCCGAGGCGTGCCTTCGCCCTCGCGCCGCCTCCCATGCCGCCCGGTGCGTGGCGCGACCTCCTGCCGGAGATCGCGCCCGTGAAGGTCCTGATCCGGACTTAGAACATCACCCGATCAGACGGAATCGTCTGGTCGGGTGAAGATGCTCGAAAAAACAAAGAGCTAGAGACTTCGAAGTGAGCCCTTGCGAACGAAGAAGGCTCTAGTGAGACGACGGCGTGAGCACCAATGTGCCCAGCGCCGGCAGCGTCAGCGACAGCGAGGCCTCCAGCCCGTGCGAGGCCTCGTTCCAGGCCGTCACGCGGCCGCCATTGCCGGTATTCGCGCCGCCATAGATCCCCGCATCCGAGTTGAAGACCTCCAGCCAATCGCCGCCGCGCGGCGCGCCGATGCGATAGCCCTGGCGCGTCACGGGGGTGAAGTTGCAGATCACCAAAGCGGGATCGGTGCCGTCGGGCCCGAAGCGCAGCCAGGCGAAGACGCTGGCCTCCCTGTCGTCCAGCACGACCCAGCGGAAGCCGGCGGGGTCGCAATCCAGCGCGTGCAGCGCGGGCAGGCGGGCATAGAGGACGTTCAGGTCGCGTACCATGCGCTGCATGCCGCCATGGCGCGGATCGTCGAGCAGGTGCCAGTCGAGCGAGCGGTCGTGGCTCCATTCGCGCGGCTGGCCGAATTCGCAGCCCATGAAGAGCAGCTTCTTGCCCGGATGCGTCCACATGAAGCCGAGATAGGCGCGCAGATTCGCATAACGCTGCCACTCGTCGCCCGGCATCTTGGCCGGCATCGCCCCTTTGCCGTGCACCACCTCGTCATGCGAGATGGGCAGGATGAAGCGCTCCGAGAAGGCATAGACCAGGCCGAAGGTCATCAGGCCGTGGTCGTAACGGCGGTAGATGGGATCGGTCTCCATGTAGCGGAGCGTGTCGTTCATCCAGCCCATGTTCCACTTGAAGTCGAAGCCCAGGCCGCCGTCGCGCGCCTTGCGCGTGACGCCGGGGAAGGAGGTGGATTCCTCGGCGATCAGCAGCTTGCCGGGGCAGCGTTGCGCGATGACCTCCGACAGCTCCTTGAGGAAGGAGATCGCCTCCAGATTCTCGCGCCCGCCATGGATGTTGGGCACCCATTCGCCCTGCTTGCGGCTGTAGTCGCGGTAGAGCATCGAGGCGACCGCATCCACGCGCAGCGCGTCCACGCCGTAATGCTCCAGCCAATGCAGCGCGCTGCCGATCAGGAAGTTCCGCACCTCCTGCCGGCCGAGATTGTAGATCAGCGTGTTCCAGTCCTGGTGGTAGCCCTCGCGCGGGTCCGCATGCTCGTAGAGCGCGGTGCCGTCGAACTGCGCGAGGCCATGCGCATCGGACGGGAAATGCGCCGGCACCCAGTCCAGGATCACGCCGATGCCGGCCTCATGGCAGCGTTCCACCAGTCGGGAGAAATGCTCCGGTGCGCCGAAGGGCGCATGCGTCGCGAATTGCCCGAGCGGTTGGTAGCCCCAGGAGCCGCCGAAGGGATGGGCCATGATCGGCAGGAATTCGAGATGGGTGAATCCCATCCCCTTCACATAGGGAATGAGCTTGTCGCCCAGCTCCTCCCAATCCAGCGGCGCATTGCCCTCGGCGCGCGCCCAGGAGCCCGGATGCACCTCGTAGACGGAGATCGGCTTGAGCGCCGGATCGCCCGCGACGACCAGCGGGCGCGGGGGGATGATGCGCGCGGTATCGGCGACGATGGAGCCGGTGGCCGGCGGCGGCTCGGCCTGCCAGGCCATGGGATCGGCCTTCAGCGGCAGCGCGTTCCCCTGGGCGTCGAGCAGCTCGTATTTATAGACCGCTCCGGGCCCGATGCGCGGGATGAACAGCTCCCACACGCCGGCCTCGTGGCGCAGGCGCATGGGGTGGCGGCGCCCATCCCAGCTGTCGAAATCGCCCACGACCGAGACGCGCCGCGCATTGGGCGCCCAGACCGCGAAGCGCACGCCCGGTATGCCGTCGATCACCATCGGATGCGCGCCGAGGCAGCGGCCGATATCCTGGTGCCGCCCCTCGCGCAGCAGATGCAGATCGAGCTCGCCGAGCAGCGGGCCGAAGCCATAGGGATCCTCGGTCTCCTGGACCGTGCCGCTCCAATCGATGCGCAGGCGATAGGGACCGGGCGCGATCCCGCCGGCGAAGAGCCCGGCCGGATGCAGCCGGGTCATCGGCACGCTCTTGCCGCCGGCGAGCAGCGTCACCGCGCTGGCCCCCGGCAGGAAGGCGCGCACGAGGGGGCCGGAGGGCGTCGTCTGCGGCCCCAGGATCGAGAAGGGATCGCCATGCCGTCCGTCGATCAGCGCCCAGACGGCTTCGGGATTCAGCGCCGATTCAGCCATGCGGCGCCTCCTGGGCCAGGACGCGGCTGGCGAGCAGTTCCAGGCCCCGCAGCGGGATGTGCAGCCAGCCCGGCCGGTTGGCCACCTCGTAGCAGACCTCGTAGGCGGCCTTCTCCAGCAGGAAGAGGTCCAGCAGCGCGGCCTCGGCTCCGGCGGTGACCCAGGGGCGCGGCGCCACGGCCTCCACCTCGCGATAGGCGGCGAGGAAGCAGTCGCTGGCGCTCTGGCGGAAATGCTCCAGCAGGGCGGCGGCGCGGTCCGGCGGCAGGCCGTGGACGCCCTCGCGCTCGGCGCCCGCCGCGGCGGCCGCATAGTCGAAGGAGCGCAGCAGCCCCGCCATATCGCGTATCGGCGAGGATTTGGCGCGGCGCCGTTCGAGCGACTTCGACGGCTCGCCCTCGAAATCGATGATGGAGGCGTCGCCCTGGACCACGAGAACCTGGCCCAGATGGAAGTCGCCATGCACGCGCGTCTTCAGCGTGCCCCGCGCGGCATCGGCGAGGCGCGCCACCGCGGCGAGAAGCTCCGGGCGGCGGGCCTTCAGGCTTTCGGCCTGGGCCCTGTGGCCGTGGGAATGCCAGCTCGTCACGCCCTCGAGCGCCTGGAGCGCGGCGTCGATCTGCGCGCCGGCCGCCTGGCCCCAGTCCAGGGCATCGGCAGCACTCGCGGGCTCGGGCTGGAAGGCGGGGTCGTCGCTGTCCAGCGCGAGGACGGCGTGCATTTCCGCCAGGCGCCGCCCCATGGCCGAGGCGAAGCCGAGATAGCTGTCGAAGACGCCGTCCTGCGCCTCCAGCGGCGCCTCGGAGACCGCCAGGGTGTCGATGACGCGGCTAATGAATTCCGTCGTCCAGCCCCAGCCGTCGCCCTGGTTGCGCACGAAGCCCTGGAGAACGACCAGCGTGCGCGGCACGCCATCGGGCGAGACGCGCACCACCTCGCCCAGCAGCGGCGCGGTCTGGGCGAAGCCGCGCTCGGTGAGGTGGCGCGTCATCTCCGTCTCGGGGCTGATGCCCTCGGTCACGCGGCGCACCAGCTTGAGCACCGCGAGGTCTCCGATGATGAGCGAGGAGTTGGACTGCTCGGCGGAGAGGCGGCGGATTTCCGCGTCGTCGGGGATGTCGACGCTCTCGAAGGCGGAGGTCGGCAGGAAGCGGATCTCGCCCTGGCTCAGCGGCATCACCGCGCGCTCGCGCAGGCCGCGCAGCACGGAGCCGGGCAGGGCGTCGAGCGCGAAGGCATCGGTCAGCACGCCCACGCGCCGGCCGCGGCGGATGCGCGCCAAGGCGAGCTGCTGCGGCAAGGCGGAGACGGTCTCGTCCTCCCAGGCGATGCCCATGGGCAGCAGGTAGCGGCCGAGGCCCGTGGCGTCATTCGCCTCGACCTCGGCGAGCAGCACTTCCGCGCCGTCGCGCCCCGTCATGATCTCCTGGAAGACGAGGCGGGCCTGCGGCACGGCGTCCTTGCCGGCGAACCAGCGGCGGCGGGCCAGATAATGCGGCAGGATGTCGACCTCGATGGTCTTGAGCGGCACGGGTGCGAGCACTTCCGACAGGCTCTTGCGGAGCACCAGCGTCAGGAGCTCGGACAACGGCTCGGGCGAGGGCATGTGCCAGCTCGGAAGCGCGGCCTGGGTCGCGAGCAGGAACCAGTAGAAGCCATAGGGGGGAAGCGTCAGCAGGTAGGGAAGCTGGCCGATCGGCGGGAAGGAGGAGCCGCCGACCAGCTCCACCGGCACGCGCCCGGCGAAGACGGAAAGGTCGAGCTCCACGGCCTGCGCGGTGCGCGAGAGGTTGCAGACGCACAGGATGGTCTCGCCCTCGAATTCGCGCAGATAGGCGAGGATCTTGCGGTTGCCCGGATAGAGATAGCCGAAGGTGCCGCGGCCGAAGGAGCGGTGGCGCTTGCGCACGGTCAGCATGCGCCGCGTCCAGTTCAGCAGCGAATGCTGATCGGCCGATTGCGCCTCCACGTTCACGGCGTCGTAGCCATAGACCGGGTCCATGATCGAGGGCAGGACGAGGCTGGCCGGATTGGCACGGCTGAAGCCGCCGTTGCGGTCGGGCGACCATTGCATCGGGGTACGCACGCCGTCGCGATCGCCGAGGTGGATATTGTCGCCCATGCCGATCTCGTCGCCGTAATACATCACCGGCGTGCCGGGCATGGAGAGCAGCAGCGAATTCATCAGCTCGATGCGGCGGCGGTCATGCTCCAGCAGCGGCGCGAGGCGGCGGCGGATGCCCAGGTTGATGCGCGCGCGCTTGTCGGAGGCATAGGTCTCCCAGAGGTAGTCGCGCTCCTTGTCGGTCACCATCTCGAGCGTCAGCTCGTCATGGTTGCGCAGGAAGATCGCCCATTGGCAGTTGTCGGGGATGGCGGGCGTCTGGCGCAGGATATCGGTGATGGGGAAGCGGTCCTCCTGCGCCATCGCCATGTACATGCGCGGCATCAGGGGGAAGTGGAACGACATGTGGCACTCGTCGCCATCGCCGAAATAGAGCTGCGTGTCCTCGGGCCATTGGTTGGCCTCGGCGAGCAGCATGCGCCCCGGCGCCACGCGGTCCAGCTCCGCGCGGATCTTCTTCAGCACCACATGCGTCTCGGGCAGGTTCTCGTTGTTCGTGCCGTCGCGCTCGATGAGATAGGGGATGGCGTCCAGCCGCAGCCCGTCCACGCCCGCCTCCAGCCAGAAGCGCATGACGGAGAGCACCTCCTTCAGCACATGCGGATTGTCGAAATTGAGGTCGGGCTGATGGCTGTAGAAGCGGTGCCAGAAATAGGCGCCGGCCACGGGGTCCCAAGTCCAGTTCGACTTCTCGGTGTCGAGGAAGATGATGCGCGTGCCGTCGTACTTCTTGTCGTCGTCGGACCAGACGTAGAAGTCGCGATGCACCGAGCCCTTCTTCGCCAACCGCGCGCGCTGGAACCAGGGGTGCTGGTCGGAGGTGTGGTTGATGACGAGCTCGGTGATGACGCGAATGCCGCGCTCATGCGCCGCCGCGATCAGCCGGCGAAGATCGGCCATGGTCCCGTATTCCGGGTCCACCATCTTGTACTCGGCGATGTCGTAGCCGTCGTCGCGCCGGGGCGAGGGATAGAAGGGCAGCATCCAGATCGTGTTAACGCCGAGCTCGGCGATGTAGTCGAGCTTCCGCAGCAGGCCGGGGATATCGCCGATGCCATCGTTGTTGGAGTCGAAGAACGACTTGATGTGCAGCTGGTAGATGATCGCGTCCTTGTACCAGAGCGGATCCTGGCCATGGGGCGGCGTGGGGATATGCGGCGTCTTGGGAGCCATGAATCAGACCTTGTCGGCGGCGCGAAGGCGCCAGATGGCGAAGGGCAGGGATTGGGGGTCGAGGCGGAGGTGCCGGTGGGTGCCCTCCCAGCGTTCCTCGCCGCCCTGCCAGAGATCTTCCGCGAGCAGCGCCGCGCCCCAACCGAGGCCCAGCACGGCCTGCGGCAGCTCGATCCACGTCTCCAGTGCCTGGTGCGGGTCCATCGACACCGCGACGAGCACGATGCTGGAGCGATCCTCCGTGGCCTTCACGAAGAGCAGCACGCCGTCATGGCCGGAAGCGAGGATGGTGGTGCCGAGATGCGTGTGCAGCGCAGGGTTCTGCCGGCGCAGCGCGTTCAGCCGCGCGATCTCGGCGCGGATATGGCCGGGGCGTTCGTGGTCCCAGACGCGGATCTCGTATTTCTCGCTGTCGAGATAGTCTTCCTTGCCCGGCTTCTCCGGGCGCGCCTCGCAGAGCTCGAAGCCGTTATAGATGCCCCAGAGGCCCGAGAGCGTGGCCGCCAGCGCCGCGCGGATCAGGTGGCCGGGCCGTCCCGAGTTCTGCAGGAAGACCGGGTTGATGTCGGGCGTGTTCACGAAGAAATGCGGGCGGAAGAAGTCCGCGACGGGGGCCTGGTTCAGCTCCGTCATGTACTGCCCCAGCTCCCAGGCCTGATTGCGCCAGGTGAAGTAGGTGTAGGACTGCGAGAAGCCGACCTTGGCCAGGCGATACATCACCTTGGGCCGCGTGAAGGCCTCTGAGAGGAAGACGCAATCGGGATCGCGCGCGCGCACATCGGCGATCACCCACTCCCAGAAGGGCAGGGGCTTGGTGTGCGGATTGTCCACGCGGAAGAGCTTCACGCCCTCCTTCGCCCAGAACAGCACGACGTCGCGCAGCGCGACCCACAGCGCGGGTACCGCGCCCTTCGCGTAGAAGTCGACGTTGACGATGTCCTCGTACTTCTTCGGAGGGTTCTCGGCGTAGCGAATGGTGCCGTCGGGCCGCCAGTCGAACCAGTCGGGATGCTGCTTCAGCCAGGGATGGTCGGGCGAGCACTGGATGGCGAAGTCCAGCGCCAGCTCCAGCCCTTCCTTCGCCGCCGCGGCCACCAGCCGCCGGAAATCCTCGAGCGTGCCGAGCTGTGGATGCAGCGCGTCATGCCCGCCCGCTTCGGAGCCGATGGCATAGGGGCTGCCGGGATCGTCGGGGCCGGGGGTGAGGGTGTTGTTGCGGCCCTTGCGGTTCTTCTTGCCGATGGGATGGATCGGCGGGAAATAGAGCACGTCGAAGCCCATCTCGCGCACGCGCGGCAGTTGCGCGATCACGTCGTCCAGCGTGCCGTGGCGCCTGGCGTCACCGCTCTGCGAGCGCGGGAAGATCTCGTACCAGGCGGCGAAGCCGGCGGCGCGGCGCTCGACGTCGAGCGTCAGCAGCGGCTC
Organism: Roseococcus sp.; assembly: GCF_965227005.1. NCBI lineage: Bacteria > Pseudomonadati > Pseudomonadota > Alphaproteobacteria > Acetobacterales > Roseomonadaceae > Roseococcus > Roseococcus sp. The sequence goes on along the minus strand of NZ_CBDDFJ010000003.1, from coordinate 23,127 downwards.
CTGGATCACCTGGAAGGGACGCTGGTCCGCCTTGATCATCAGCGAGACGACACGCGGCATGGCGAAGAGCTCGACGGCGCCGGCGGCATCCGCGCGGGGCAGGGCCTTGAGCAGCGCCTTGAGTTCCGTCGCCTCGCCGCGCGGCAGTTTCGCGAGGGCGGCCTCCAGCAGCACCATGCCCTCGCGCCGCTCCAGCGCGATGTCGACGCCGGCGGCCTGCTTCTTCGTGATCTCGTCGAGGAAGGCGGCATAGACATCGACCCAGGCGCAGACCGTGTAGACGTGCCGTCCCACGCGATCGGGCAGGAAGGTCGCGCTGTGGATGTCGTTGAGGCTGTGCCGCATGGGCACTTCGCGCCAGGCCTTCTCGTCCGAAGGCCGCCAGAGCAGGCGCACGGCCAGCTTCGTGGCGCCATCCGTGAAGACGTCGGCGGTGACGGTGACCGGCTGGCCGACGATGCGCTTCACGGGGAAGCGCCCGGCATCGACCTCGGGGCGGATGGCCTCGATGGCGATGCGTGGCGATTGCGCGAAGGCAGTCGCGGCGCGCGCGGCGGCTTCGGGCTTGAGGAGGACCGGCTTCGTCTCCTGGAACGCAACGGCGCGCAGCTCGCCGGGCCGCAGGGCGATGCCGCTCGCCAGCTCGGCGCTCCGGCTGGGCCGGGGCAGCAGGCCCAGCACCTGCGCCGCGGAGACGGTCGCGGCATCGGTCAGCGAGGGATTGGCCAGGACGACCCGCGCCTCGCTCTCCCGCAGGACCACGGCCACGGCCGCCTGGGGGCCGGAGAGCAGAAGCGGCGCGTCGGTGGCCGCGGCGCGCTGCCCGCGTTCGGCATTCGCCGCGCGCACGACCTCGCGCAGGTCCAGGCGCGGATCGCGGCGCAGCTCGGCGAAGGCGCCGGCCTGGCCCGCGCCATGGCCCATGCGCTGGAGGTCGCCGAATTCGAAACCCATGGGCATGAGCCACGCCGCGCCGGTGAGGGCGGCAAAGCGCAGCGCGCGCTCGGCCGCGACATGGCCCAGCTCGCGGCTGGAGAAGCCCGCCGCCAGGCGTCGCGCGAAGGGCGCCTCGGGCATGGTCAGGAGCGGGGCGACGCGGCAGAGCCGCGCGGCCTCCTCGCCCCACCAGGAGGCTTCGTAGTCCCACCAGGGCAGCGAGGAGGCGGCGAGGTCGAAGCCGCAGCCCGCCAGATCCGCCACCTGATCGGTGCTCCGGCCCTGTGTCCAGGCGAGGAAGACGGCCTCGGGATGGCCCTGCCGCGCGCCCTGGATGATTTCCTTCCAGAAAGCGCCGCCCGCGCCGGCATCCAGGCAACGAAACCCCGCGACGCCGGCCTGCATCCAGCCGGTCAGCCGTTCCCGCCACCAGCGGCGCGGGCCGGCGCTGGAGGCGAGCGCGGCCCCCTGCGACATGGGCCCGCGCGGATCGGGCGGCAGGCCCTCGCGCGGATCGGGCAGCCGCCAGTCCGGATGCTCGCGCAGCAGGACGGCGTCGGTGTCGAGACGATCGGTGGTGAGATCGAGGATCAGCGAAAGCCCGGCCGCGCGCGCCTCTGCCACGATGCGCCGAAGACCCTCGCTCGCGTCGCCGCCACCCAAGGCCGCATGCAGCCTGTCGTGATCGGCGGTGAGGAAGACCGAGTTGTCCCGCCCCGTGGCGAAGACGGGCGGCAGCACCAGACCCTCGAATCCGAGGGCGGCGATGCGCGCGAAATCACCGGCCCAGCTGTCGAGCGGGCCGGCGAGAAGGTGGTGGAAATAATAGAGCGATCGGGGTGGGGTGGCACCAGCCAACAATCAGGCATCCTTCCGGCAGGACCGTGCATCGGTCGGGGTCTGCTGGGCTAACCGCCTCGGCGCGTCCGGGTTGCCATCCGGCACGCCGAGACCGTCATCCATCGGCCTCGTTCAGAGATTCACCAGGAAGGGATCGAAGTCGTTGGAATCCGGGTGGTCGATTTCGTCGGCCTCTTCCGAGGAGAAGCGGTCGAAGGGTTCGAAGCCGCCTGGCTCGAGGAAGGGCTCGGGATCGTTCAACATGCGGCCTCCTGCCAATGCTTGGCGTAGGAACGCGGCAGGTTACGAAAAGTTTCAGTCGGTGGGCCCCGCGCCCTGCGCGCCGCCGAAGGCGCTCGCCCGGAAGCGCTGGGCGTGTCGCCCTTGCTTTGGCCGAGCGCCTCGGGCAGCGTTGCGGCGAGGCCGATCGGAACATGAATCGGCCCAGCCAGGGAGACAATTGCCATGACGTCCAGCACGTCCATGTCACGCCGTTCCGTGATCGCCGGCGCTGCCACTTCGGGAAGCCTGCTGATGGCCGGCTCGGGCGCCGAGGCGCAGCCCGCCAAGCCCGCCGAGCTCAAGATCGGCATCACCACCTTCCTCTCCGGCCCGGCCAGCGTCTTCGGCGTTCCCGCCAAGCAGGCGGCCGAGATGCTGACCGACCAGATCAACGCGGCCGGCGGCATCGGCGGCGTGCCGATCCGCCCCATCTTCGTCGATGAAGGCCCCGGCACCGAGCATCTGGTGGGCGAATTCCGCCGCCTCGTGCAGTCCGAGGGCGTGCACGTCGTCTTCGCCTCCATCTCCTCGGGCTCCTGCCTCGCCTGCACGCCGCTGTCCGACGAGCTGCGCAAGACGACGGTGCTGTGGGATTGCGGCACGCAGCGCATCTTCGAGGAGGGCAACCACCCCTACGCCTTCCGCACCCAGGGCTACGGCACGCCCGAGGTGCTGGCGCCGCTGCTCTATCTGTTGAAGCACAAGCCGGACTTCCGCAGCATCGCCGTCATCAACCAGGACTATGCCTGGGGCCGCGATTCCTGGGAGCTTTGGAAGACCGCGATGGACGCGATGAAGCCCGGCGTGCGCGTCGTGGCCGAGCTCTTCCCGCGATTCAACAGCACCGATTTCTCGACCGAGATCACGCGTCTGCTCGCGCTGCGCCCGGACGTCATCCTCTCCACCTCCTGGGGCGGGGAGCTGGTCACGCTGGTGCGTCAGGCCAGCGAGCGGCGGCTGATGGAGCGCTCGCTGATGGTGCTACCGGTGGCCGAGGCCTCGATGCCCTCGCTCGGGCGCAACATGCCGGCGGGCCACATCATCGGCTCGCGCGGCGATCATTGGATCAACCATCCGCGCCCGCGCGACAAGGCCTCGCTCGACCGCTTCACGGCCGCCTATCAGGCGCGCTTCAACCAGCCCAGCATCTACCCCTGCCATCACATGGCCCAGGCGCTCTCCGCGCTGCAGGCCGCCTATAACAAGGCGATCGCGGCCAAGGGCGGCGCCTGGCCGAACGACCAGGAGCTGGCGGCGGCCTTCCGTGGCCTGACCTTCGACACGCCCACCGCGACGATCACCATCCGCGAGGACGGCCAGGGGCTGGAGGACCAGATCGTCGGTCTCTCCTCCTTCAACCCGGCCTATCCCTATGCGGTGCCGGAGAAGATGATGCTCTACCCCGCCGCAGGCATCAGCGCGCCGGTCGGGCAGAAGAGCGTCGACTGGCTCAAGACGCTGCGCGCCGGCATGGAGAACACCGCCGGCTCGGCGATCTAGCAGGAGCGCAGGCGCATGTATGGCTGGTTCGAGGAGAACGGGCTGCTGCTCGGTCTCGCGCTGCTGGACGGGCTCGCCTATGCGGCGCTCGTCTTCATGGTGGCGGTGGGGCTGAACCTCGTCTTCGGCGTGCTGCGCGTGCTGAACGTCGCCCATGGCTCGCTCTATGCGATCGGCGCCTATGCGGCGGCGAGCCTGGGCCTCTTCCTCTCGGCGCGGGGCCTGCCCGACTGGGCGAGCCTCGCCGTGCTGGTGGTCGCGGCCGCCTTGGTGGGCGGCATCCTCGGCCCGCTGATCGAGCGGGTGCTGCTGCGGCGGATCTATTCGCAGGAGCCGGTGCTGCAGCTCCTCGTCACCTTCGCGCTCTTCATGATCCTGGAGGATGTGCAGAAGCTGGTCTGGGGCACGCAGCCCGTGCAGAACGACGCGGCGATGCGCCTGCTCGGCAATTTCGACGTGCCCTTCGCCGGCGACTTCATCCCCTTCACCGCCTACCAGCTCTTCGTGCTGCCCGGCGTGGCGGTGGCGACGCTGGTCGGCCTCGTCTGGTTCCTGCGGCGGACGCTGACGGGGCGCGTCATCGTCGCCGTCACGACCGATCGCGAGGCCGCGACGGCCATGGGCATCGACGCCTCGCGCATCTATCTGCTGACCTTCACCTTCGGCGCGGTGCTGGCCGCGCTGGGCGGGGCGCTATCCTCGCCCACGGCCTCGCTGGTGCCGGGGCTGGGCGCGCAGACCATCGTGCTCTCCTTCGCCGTGGTGGCGACCGCGGGGCTCGGTCAGATCGAGGGCGCGGCGCTGACCGCGCTGATGATCGGCCTCGCCCGTTCCATCGCCGTCTACTTCATGCCGGAGGCCGAGGTGCTGACGCCCTATCTCATCATGGTGGCCGTGCTGCTGGTCCGCCCCCAGGGCCTCTTCGGGGCGGCGGAGACGCGGCGGATATGAGGCGCCCCCAATGAGACGAACGGAAACGATCCTCGCGATCGCGGGCGCGGCGCTGCTGGTGCTGCTGGCCTTTCTCGCGCCCTGGCTGCGCTTCGTACTGACCATCGCACTCGCCAAGGGCATCGCGGTGCTGGGCATCCTGCTGCTGCTGCGGGCGGGGCAGGTGAGCTTCGGCCACGCGCTCTACCTCGCCTTCGGTGCCTATACGGTGGCCTTCCTGGCGCCCTCGACGCCCGAGGCGCTGATCCTGATGCCGGTGGCCATGCTGCTCTCGGGCGCGCTGGGGCTGGTGGTCGGTCTCTTCGTCTCGCGCTACCGCGAGATCTTCTTCGGCATGCTGAACCTCGCGATCAGCATGGTCTTCTACTCGCTGCTGGAGAAGCTCTACCACTACACCAAGGGCACCGACGGCATCCGTGTCGGCGTGCCGCGCTTCATGGGCATGACGCTGGAGCGCGACCAGTTCGAATGGGCGATGTTCGGCACCGCTCTGGTGCTCGCTCTGGCCATCGGCTTCTTCGTGCGCCTCTACCTCGCCTCGCCGATGGGGCAGGCGCTCTCGGCCATCAAGACGCGCGAGACGCGGCTGGAATTCATGGGCCTGCCGGCGCGCGGCGTGCTGCTTTCGGCCTATGTGCTCTCCACGCTGATGGGCGGGCTGGCGGGCAGCATCATCGCCATGACGACGCGCCATGTGACGCCGCTGCTCGGCTACTGGACCGTCTCGGGCGAGCTGGTCTTCATCGCCATCCTGGGCGGGGCGGGGGCGGCGCTCGGTCCCTTCCTCGGCGCGATCACCTTCGAGCTGGTGCGCGTCTATGCGGCGGCGAGCTTCGCCGATGCCTGGCAGGCGATCCTCGGCCTCGTGCTGATGGGGGTGATCCTGTTCTTCTCGCGGGGGCTGTGGGGCATGGTCGAAAGCCTGTGGAGGAAGCGCGCATGAGCGACGTCCTCCTCTCGGCCCAGGGGCTGCGCCTGGCCTTCGGCGGCGTGAAGGCCGCCGACGGCATCGACCTCGACGTGATGCGCGGCGAGTTCCTCGCCATCATCGGCCCGAACGGCGCGGGCAAGACGACCTTCATCAACATGACCACGGGCTATCTGCGCCCCCAGGCCGGCACGATCAGCTACGAGGGCCAGTCCATCACCGGCATGGCGCCGCGGCGCATCGTGGCGCGCGGCATCGCGCGCTCCTTCCAGCTGCCGCAGCTCTTCACCGAGCACACCGTGCTGGAGAACGCGGCCCTCGCCATCGCCGCGCGCGAGGGGCCGTGGTCGCCCTTCCGCCCGCTGCTGCGCCCGGCCTGGCGCGAGGAGGCCGAGGATCTGTTGGAGCGCTTCGGCCTCTCGGCCATCGCCGATTCCCGCGCCGACGCGCTCAACGAGGGCGCGCGCAAGCTGGCCGACATCGCCATGGCCGTGGCACTCAAGCCGCGCCTGCTGCTGATGGACGAGCCCACCTCCGGCGTCGCCGCCAACGAGAAGATGCAGGTGGTCGAGACCCTGGCCCGCGTGCTGCGCGCCGCCCAGGTCACGGCCGTCTTCGTCGAGCATGACATGGATGTGGTGGAGCGCTTCGCCGACCGCGTGGCCGTGTGGTCGCAGGGCAAGATCGCGGCCCTCGGCCCACCCGCCGCCGTGCTGGCGGACCCCCAGGTGCAACGCGACGTGATCGGGATCGAACGCCATGCTGCGGCTTGACGGGGCTTCGGTCGATATCGCCGGCGTGCCGGTGCTGCGCGGCGTGTCGCTGCACGTGCCGCCGGGCGGGCGCGTGGCGCTCATCGGGCGCAACGGCGCGGGCAAGACCACCACGCTGCGCGCGCTGATGGGGCTGCTGCCGCTGCGCGGGGGCAGCGTCTCCGTGGCCGGCGAGGAGGCCTCGCGCGTGCCGGCGCATTTCCGCGCGCGGCTGGGCGTGGGCTATGCGCCGGAGGACCGCCGGCTTTTCGGCACCTTCACCGTGCAGGACAACATGCTGCTGCCGGCCCAGGTGCTGAAGCTGGACCCGGCCGAGACGGCGCGGCGGATGGAGGCGGTCTTCACTCTTCTGCCGGAGCTGCGCGATCTCGCGCCGCGCAAGGCGGCCGGCCTCTCGGGCGGGCAGGGCAAGATGGTGGCCCTGGCGCGCGCGCTGATGATCGGCACCCGCGCGATCCTGCTGGACGAGCCCTTCCAGGGCCTCGCCCCCGCGCTCGCCCTGCGTTACGCCGAGGCGCTGCGGCGGTTGCGGGATGCGCTGCCGGACGTCGCGATCCTGATCACGGAAAGCAATCCCGGCCTGCTGCGCCCGCTGGTGGACAGCACCTATGTGATCGAGCGCGGCGAGATCGCGCCCGCCTGATCAGCTGCCCTTCGGGGCGGTATCCGGCGGCATGGAATCGCCCAGGCCCAGGCTGCGCTGCATGCAGACCGTGTCGATCCAGCGGCCGTGCTTGTAGCCCACCGAGCGCAGCGTCCCCAGGCTCTCGAAGCCCTGGCCCAGATGCAGCCGCAGCGAGGCGACATTGCCGCTGTCGCCGATCATCGCGATGATCTGGCGGTAGCCCAGCACCTCGCAGCGATCCACGAGCGCGCGCAGCAGGGTCGTGCCTACGCCCCGCCCGGCGATGTCGTGGCGCAGGTAGATCGAGTTCTCGACCGTGTTCCAATAGGCGCGGCGTGGGCGATAGGCGCTCACATAGGCATAGCCGAGCACCACGCCGTCGCCCTCGGCGACGAGATAGGGATAGCCCTGGGCGGCGAGCACGTCGTGCCGCTTCTGCATCTCCGCCGCGCCCGGCGGATCCGTCTCGAAGGTGGAGGTGCCATGCAGGACATAATGTCCGTAGATGGCGGCGATCGCCTCCATATCGGTGTCGCGGACGGGCCGCACCGTGATGGTGGCGGTCTGCACCGGATCGGCATCCATGGCGTGTAGACCTTTCTGTTCCGCAGCCTGAGCAGGCCATTAAACGCAACAGAGGGGATCGCGCCAGGATACCCCGGCAAAAGAAGCGCGCCCGCAGGCAGGGGCATGGAAAAGCGGCGCCGCCTTCCCATGCCCCGCCCCATGCCCTTGCCAGGTCAGGCCGCGACCTCGACCATCACGAGCTCGGCCTCGTCATTCGCGACGATGACGATCTCGTCCTCGCGATAGATCGCCGCGCCGTCGCGCGGGCCGAGCGGCGTGCCGTTCACGCTGGCGCTGCCCTTGGCCGCGACCAGATAGGCGGCGCGGCCTTCGGCTAGCGGGTAACGCAGCTCCTGGCCCTTGGAGAGCGTCGTCGCCATCACCGCGGCATTCGCGTTGATGGGCAGCGCGCCCGCCTCGGTGTCTCCGGGACGTCCGCCGGCCAGCACCTCGAAGCCTGCCTCGCGCCCGGCCTTGGGGAAGGTCTTGGCGCCCCAGTTGGGCTTGGCGCCGCGCACGTCGGGCATGATCCAGATCTGGAACAGCGTCGTCTTCGTCGGCTCCAGATTATACTCGCTATGGGTCACGCCCGTGCCGGCCGACATGATCTGCACGTCGCCCGCCTCGGTCCGGCCCTCATTGCCCAGGCTGTCGCGGTGGGTGATGGCACCCTCGCGGACATAGGTGATGATCTCCATGTCGCGATGGGGGTGCGGATCGAAGCCGTGCCCGGCGGCGATCTCGTCGTCGTTCCAGACGCGCAGCTTGCCCCAGCTCATGCGGGCGGGGTCGTGATAGCCCGCGAAGGAGAAGTGATGGCGGGCGTTGAGCCAGCCGTGGTCGGCGTGGCCGAGGGTGTCGAAGGGGCGGATGTCGATCATGGATTTGATCCCGTGAGCCGGTTTGTGGCTTCGAGGGAACAGATAGTCGCCCGGGGGTGCCCTTCGCCATGCCGGCGAATGGATCATCCATATTCAGCTCATTGATGACGCGTCCGGAGCAGGTCGAGGCCCTTGGGCGTGGGCGCGACGTAGAGGCCGCCATCGGCCGCGCGGCGGTTCTCGATGACGCCCTCCTCCATCGCATCCTCCCAGACGGTGAGGCGCGGGCAGGAGGTGCGCCAGGCCTCGATGGCCTCCGCATAGGGGCGCGGCGCGCGGGCGAGCCACTCCACCATGTCGAGCATGAGGGCGTTGATGACGGGTGTGCTCATGGGGTGTTCATCCATCCGGAGATCAGGAGCCAGGCGCCCTGGGCCAGGTAGAACAGGCCGATGGCGGTGATCAGCCGCTTCGACCATTTGCGGAAGCTGGTATCCGTCATCGCGTCCAGCACGCGGCGGGCCAGCGTGGTGCCGAGCATCGAGCAGGCGACGCCCATCACCGCCAGCCCGATCGAGACGCTGCCGGAATTCGGGATCAGCGTCGCGAAGTAGACGAATTTCAAGGCGTGGCTCACGACCTGGCAGAAGGCCTTGGTGGCGACGATCTGCCGCCGGTCCTGCTCGGCCCGGCCGAGGAAGAAGGTGTCGGAGAGCGGGCCGGTCACGCCGGTCACCAGCATCAGCATCATGCAGGCCGCGCCATAGGCGAGCCCGTGCGAGATGCGGTCGGGATCGGGCCGCAGCGAGGCGGGCAGCGCGCGGGCGAGGAAGGGCGTGGCGCCGAGGGCCAGCAGCGCCCAGGGCTTGTCGGGCACGAACTGCACCGTGGCCCAGGCGGCCGTCGCCAGCACGGAGCCGGAGAGGTAGGCGCCCACGCTGCGCCAGCGGACGTAGCGGATCCACAGGATGGCGCGCCAGCCGTTGGAGCCGATCTGGGTGATGGCATGCAGCGCCATGGCGTCGGGCAGCGGCATCAGCGCCAGCAGCACGCCGACGAGGATCAGCCCGCCCGCCATGCCGAAGATGCCCGAGAGCAGGGCGGTGCAGATCATGACGGCGCCGAGCAGCGCGGTGAGGGTGAGCGACATGGCGCGGAATCTGCGCGCTGGCGCAACGATGCGAAAGGGAAGATATTCAGGGCTGACCCTCAGCTTTCCTGGGGCTAGAGCATCACCCGATCAGACGGAATCGTCTGGTCGGGTAGAGATGCTCGAAAAAACCAAAGAGCTGGAGATTTCGAAGTGAGCCCTTGCGAACGAAGAAGGCTCTAGGGATCAGATGTCCAGAAGCCTGCCCTTCCTGAACGGGTTGCGCGCCTTCGAGGCCGCCGCGCGCCATGGCAGCTTCGCCGCCGCCGGGGCGGAGCTGCATGTCAGCCCGGCCGCGGTCAGCCGGATGGTGCGTCTGCTGGAGCTGCGGCTGGGCATCGCGCTGTTCGAGCGCGGCGCGAACCGCCTCGCGCTGACGGCGGCGGGCGCGGCCTATCGCGTGGGGCTGGGCGGCATCTTCGACGAGCTGGAGCGGCTGACGGTCGCGACCATGGCCCAGGCCGGCCAGCGGACGCTGATCCTCGGCGTGGGGCCGAGCTTCGCCACGCACTGGCTGATCCCGCGCCTGGCCGACTGGCACGCGCGCGCGCCGAGCATCCAGGTGCGCGTCACGACCGGCGGCGCGGCGGCCGCCTTCGACGAGGGCTGGAGCTGCGGCATCCGGCTGGGAAGCGGGGAATGGCCGGGCTTCGAGGCCACGCCGCTCTTCGCGGCCGATCTGCTGCCGGTCTGCGCGCCGGCTTTGGCGGCCGGGCTGGCGCGGCCGGAGCAGCTGGCCGGCGTGCCGCTCCTGCGGGTGGCGCATGCCGCCGAGGACTGGCCGCTCTGGCTGGAGGCGCAGGGGCTCGGCCGGATCGCGGCGCGCGGGCCGGTCTTCGACTTCTACGGCCAGGCGCAGCAGGCGGCGGCGGACGGCCTGGGCGTGGCGATGGGCATCCGGCCCTATATCGACGACGCGCTGCGGCTGGGCCGGCTGGCCACGCCCTTCGCGGCCTCGGTGCCGAAGGAGAAGGGCTGGTTTCTCATCCATCGGCCGGGCCGCGAGAAGGACCCCGCCTTCGCCGCCTTCCGCTCCTGGATCGTCGAAGCGGCCGCGTGAAAACCCAGCCTGGATGTGCTGAGATGGGGGCAACCCATCGTCGGTGCCCAGCTGAGGATCGCACCATGGAACTCGCCGTCCGCCACTCCGCCTCCTCGACCGGCGCCGTCATCTACTGGCCCGGAAGGGCGCCGCCGCGCGGCGGCGTGGTGTGTCTGCACGGGAGCGAGGGCGGGTTCGCGGGCTGGAACGACGTGACCTGCGCCCTGCTGGCCGCCAACGGCTTCGCCGCCCTGGCGTGCAACTACACCCCGGAGAGCCGCTGGCCGAGGCAGCCGGATATCGACGACGTGCCGCTGGAGCGCGCGGAGACCGCGCTGCGGTCGCTGCGGGAGGAGCTTGCGCCGTATGGCTGCGGCCTCGGCCTGTTCGGAATGTCGCGCGGGGCCGAGCACGCGCTTCTGCTCACCCAGCTGCTGGCCGAGGACGGCGCTTCCATTCAGCCCGATGCCGTCGCCGTCCATGCCCCTCCCGATGAGGTCTGGCCCGCCTTCATCGTGGCCGATTTCGAGACCGGCCTGCCCTGGGCGGGCGATCGTCATCGTCCCCCATGGTCCTGGTGGGGCACCCACGAGCGGACCCGCCCGGGAACGCTCCTCGGCGCGGCGGCCTTCCCTTGCCCCGTCTTCATCGCGCAAGGCACGCGGGACAATGTGTGGGGCGACGAGATGGCGCGGCGCCTGGTCGCGCGCATGACCGAGGCGGGGGCGGCACCGGAGGCCCACTTCTTCGAAGGGGAGGATCACACCTTCGGGGCGGAGGGCCGGAACCTGGAGGGGAGCCTGGTCATCGACTTCTTCAGCCGACATCTCGCGCCGGGCCGATGACCGGGTTGGCGGCGGACGTGCCTAACGGCACATCAGCACGGGCACGTCGCTGTTCTCCAGCACATGCCGCGTCACGCCGCCCAGGATCAGCTGCCGCAGCCGCGAATGGCTGTAGGCGCCCATGCAGAGCAGGTCCGCCCCGAAGTCCCGCACGCCGCCCAGCAGCCCCGCGCCGACATCCTTGGTCATCGGCTTGAACTGCATCGCCTCGGCCGAGATCTCGTGCCAGTGCAGATAGGCCAGGATGCCCTCCACCTTGGGCCCGCGGCGCTGATACTCGTCGGCGTAGAGGATGCGGCGCGCCTCGGCGCGGTGCAGCCAGGGCAGGGCCGCGTCGATCGCGGCGGCGGATTCGGCCGAGCCGTTCCAGGCGCAGCAGACGCGCGTGCCGATCGTCGCCGGCGCCACGCGGGGCGCGATCAGCACGGGGCGGCCGCTGTCGAAGAGCACGGCGTGGAGCGCGTCCGAGCTGGAGACATCCTCGTCGGCCTCGGGGTGGGGCACCACGGCCATGTCGTAGAGGCGCGACTGCTGGGCGACGACATCCTCCTCGCGGCCGGCGATGGATTCGAAGGAGAGCGTCGGCCCGTCGGACTTGAGCGCCGTCTCGGCGGAATCGGCGATGGTGATGTCGCCCGCATTGGCGGCGAAGCGCTGGAACATGGCGCGGACGCGCCCGGCGCGATCGCCGCTCTCGCGCTCGGTCGCGGCCATCATCTCCTCGATCATGGCGCCCGACAGGCCCTCGCCCGCCAGCGGCGCGACGTCGCGCGCATCGACGCGCACGTGCAGGCAATGGACATGCGCGCCCCATATGCGCGCGACGAGCAAAGCGGTGGCGAGAGCGGCTTCTCCCGCGGCGGTTCCCGTGAGCGGCAGAAGCAGGCGGCGATAGGCCATGGCGATGTCCTCGAAACCGATTGATCCGACTTGGTTATGGCGGGCCGTAAGGCAGTAAGTCCAGCATCTTGCACGCAGTTGCGCCGGCAGTGGAAGTGACGTCGAGTCGGGTCCAGTCGATGACGCCGGGATCGCGCCCGGCCAGGGCCTCCAGCACGGCGACGTCGGCATCCGAGGCGTCGCCGGTGCGCGACGCCACGCGGGCGCGCAGGATATCCAGCGGCGCCTCCAGCCAGAAGCCATGGAACCGGGGCGTGACGGCGGCGATGGCGTCGCGCTCCGCGGCGGCGAGATAGGCGCCGTCGGCGACGACCGACCGGCCGGCTTCGAGCGCGAGGCGCGCGCCGTCGCGCAGCGCGGCGAAGACCCGCGCGCTTTCGCGGGGGGCATAGGCCGTCGCGGGCAGGCGCTCTTCCGGCGGAACGCCGTGCAGGCGCTTGCGGATCTCATCGCTGCGCAGCTGGACCGCGCCGGGGGAGGGGCCGAGCGCGGCGGCGAGGCGCCGGCCCACCGTCGTCTTGCCCGTCCCCGGCAGCCCGCCGATCGCGACCAGCACGGGCGGGGGCGCGGGCTCCAGCCAGTCCAGCGCGGCCGCCATCAGCCGCGAGGCGTCGCCGCCCGTCCGTGCCAGGACATGCGCGCGGATGAAGGCGCGCAGCGAGAGCCACAGCGGCAGGCCGCGCAGCAGCGCCACGTCCCCGGTGCGGGCGATGTAGCGGTTGAGCACCCGGTTGGCCGGCCCGCGGCCGTGCCGCATCGCGAGATCCATGACGAGGAAGGCCAGGTCGTAGCCCGTGTCGATGGTGGCCAGCGCCTCGTCGAATTCCAGCGCGTCGAAGGGCGTGGGGCGGCCCTCCATCAGGCAGAAATTGCCCAGATGCAGGTCGCCATGGCAGCGGCGGAGGAAGCCGTCGCGCGCCCGCGCGGCGAGCCAGGGCCTCAGCGGATCGTGCAGGGCCAGGGCGGCCTGCGACCAGCGCTGGACGTCCTGCCGAGGCAGGCCCGCGGTCAGCCCCGCCTCGCGATTGCCGGTGATCACGCCGGTCATGTCGCCGCCGCCCTCCCGGCGCGGGGTGGCGGCATGCAGGCTCACCACCGCGTCCGCCAGGGGATCGAGCAGCGCCGGCTCGAAGGGGCGCTCGCAGAGGAAGGCGTCGGCGGGCAGGCGGCGCATGCGCAGCACCCATTCCACCGCCGCGCCTTCGCCGCCGAAGCGCAGGCCCTCCGGCCCGCGCGTGAGCTTCTCGACGCCCAGATAGAGCTGCGGGGCATGCGGGGCGTTGAGCTCGTATTCGCGCTTCACCAGCCGCTCGCGGTCCTCCAGGCGGGTGAAGTCGAGAAAGCCGAGGTCCACCGCCTTCTTCAGCTTCAGCGCCTCATGGGCGCCGAGGAAGACGGCGGAGATATGCGTCTGCGTCACGCCACCGCCGGTGAGCCGGGCGAGGAAATCGGCGGCCTCCCGCTGCCCGGGGGGCACCACCACCATCAGGGGTAGAGCGCTTCCTCGCGCCAGGTCCCGCCTTCGGGGAAGAAGACGCGGCGCTCATGCAGGCGGAAGGGCATGTCGCGCCAGAACTCGATGCGGTCGGGCACCAGGCGGAAGCCCGACCAGAACTCCGGCCGCGGGATCGCGCCCACGCCGAATTTCAGCGTGTATTCCGCGACCGCCTTCTCCAGCGCCCAGCGGCCCTCCAGCGGGCGCGACTGGCGCGAGGCCCAGGCGCCGATGCGCGAGCCGCGGGCACGGGTGGCGTAATAGGCGTCGGCCTCCTCGGCCGTGACGGCCTCGACGCGGCCCTCCACGCGCACGCTGCGCCGCAGCGACTTCCAGTGGAAGCACAGGGCCGCGAAGGGATTGGCGGCCAGTTGGTCGCCCTTGCGCGATTCGAGGTTGGTGTAGAAGACGAAGCCCTGCTCGTCCTGGCCCTTCAGCAGCACCATCCGCGCGGAGGGGCGTCCCTCGGGCGTGCTGGTGGCCAGGCACATGCCGTTGGGGTCGTTGGGTTCGGATTTCTCCGCCTCGGCGAACCATTCGGCGAAGAGGGCGTAGGGGTTGGTGCTGTCGGCCATGGCCCATCCTTAGACCGGATTGCCTCCGGCGAGAATCCGGCCCCGCGGCGGGATGGAGGAAATCATGCCGGTTTCATGCATTCCGGAACAAGCCAAGGGCCTTGCCCGGTTCGGGGCCATGTGTCACCACCACTGACGCCCACCACCCGCCGCGGCCCCGCGCCGCGCCAGAACTACGGATCGACATGAAGGAAGACGCAGCCCACGCCCTGCCCACCGGGACGCTGATGCAAGGCCGTCGCGGCCTCATCATGGGCGTGGCCAATGACCGCTCGATCGCCTGGGCCATCGCCCGGGCCTGCGCGGCGCAGGGCGCGGAACTGGCCTTCACCTATCAGGGTGAGGCGCTGGAGAAGCGCGTCCGCCCCCTGGCGGAGAGCATCGGCAGCGACATCGTCATCCCCTGCGACGTCGGCAGCGACGAGGACATGGACGCCGCCTTCGGCGCCATCGAGGAGCGCTGGGGCAAGCTCGACTTCTTCGTCCATGCCATCGGCTTCGCGGACAAGCAGTACCTGCGGGGCCGCTTCATCGACACCCCGCGCGAGGCCTTCCTCCAGGCGCTGGACATCTCCTGCTACTCCTTCGCCGCCACCGGCCGCCGCGCCGCGGCCCTGATGAGCGAGGGCGGCTCGCTGCTCACGCTCAGCTATCTGGGCGCCGAGAAGTGGGTGCCGCACTACAACGTGATGGGCGTGGCCAAGGCCGCGCTGGAGGCCTCGGTGCGCTACATGGCAGCCGATCTCGGGCCCAACGGCATCCGGGTGAACGCCATCAGCGCGGGGCCGATCAAGACGCTGGCCGCGAGCGGCATCGGCGACTTCCGCTATATCCTCAAGTGGAACCAGTACAATTCGCCGATGCAGCGCAATGTCGGGCTGGATGAAGTGGGCGGGGCAGGGCTCTACCTGCTGTCGCCGCTCAGCACGGGCGTCTCGGGCGAGGTGCATCACGTGGATTGCGGCTACCACATCGTGGGGATGAAGAACCCCGACGCGCCCGACCTCACCATCGACAAGGGCTGATCCCCTCGTCGTCGCAGGCTCCCCCCGCGATGGGGGAGCGGGCGGTGAGGACTGCCGGGAACGCCCCTTCGAATCTCCTCGCGCTTTACCTTACGTCATGTAAATTTGTGCCGTAATGAAATTTGCAGCGAGCCGCCCAAGAACGCGGCCGCGGGGAATTCGGAAAGGATGGCGTTCTGATGAATCGTCGCAATATCGTCGCCGGGACGGCCGCCGGCGCCCTGGGCGCCGCCGCTCTGGCCGCCCCGGCCCTGGCCCAGGCCATGCCCGAAGTCCGCTGGCGCTGCGCCTCTTCCTTCCCCAAGTCGCTGGACACCATCTTCGGCGCGGGCGAGCACGTCGCCAAGCGCGTCCTGGCCCTGACCGACGGCAAGTTCCAGATCCGCGTCTTCGGCGCCGGCGAGCTGGTTCCCGCGCTCGAGGTCGCCAATGCCGTCACGGGCGGCACGGTGGATTGCGGCCACACCGCCTCCTACTACTTCGTCGGCAAGGACCCGACCTTCACTTTCGATTCCACCTGGCCCTTCGGCTTCAATTTCCGCCAGCTCAATGCCTGGATGGAGCATGGCGGCGGGCGCGTCGCACTTCGCGAATTCTTCGAGCCGATGAACATCGTCTCCATGCCCGCCGGCAATACCGGGGCGCAGATGGGCGGCTGGTTCCGCCGCGAGATCCGCACGCCGGAGGACCTGCGCGGCCTCAAGTTCCGCGTGGGCGGCTTCGCGGGCAATGTGCTGGCTAAGCTCGGCGTGGTGCCGCAGCAGATCGCGGGCGGCGACATCTATCCGGCGCTGGAGCGCGGCACGATCGACGCCGCCGAATGGGTCGGCCCCTATGACGACGAGAAGCTCGGCTTCAACCGCGTCGCGCCCTTCTACTACTATCCCGGCTGGTGGGAGGGCGGGCTGAACCTGTCCTTCTACAGCAACAAGCCGAAGTACGACGCGCTGCCGCAGCTCTACAAGGAAGCGTTGGAAAGCGCCTGCCGCGACGCCACCATCGAGACGATCTCCAAATACGACGCGGTGAATCCGCCCGCGCTGCGCCGCCTCGTCGCCGCCGGCTCGCAGCTGCGGCCCTTCCCGCGCCCGGTGCTGGAAGCCTGCTACAACGCGGCCAACGAGCTCTATGCCGAGACTTCGGCGGCGAACCCGATGTTCAAGAAGATCTACGACCACGCCAAGGCCTTCCGCGACACGACGCTCCCCTGGTTCCGCGTGGCGGAGAACACCTTCGACAGTTTCAACTACCTGATGCAGTCGCAGGAGCAGCAGCGCCGCTGAGCGGAGGGCGGCAGGATGGGCCCGCTTCTGAGCGCCAGCCACGCGATCGACGTGCTGAACCGGTGGGTCAGCCGGCTCGCCGTCTGGGCCGTTCTGCTGGCCTGCGTGGTCAGCGCCGGCAATGCGGCCGTGCGCTACCTCGTCTCCTACAGCTCCAATTCCTGGCTGGAGGTGCAGTGGTACCTCTTCACCGTGATCGTGATGCTCGGGGCGGGCTACACCCTGCACCGGAACGAGCATGTGCGGGTGGACCTGGTCTACGGCAACCTGCCGTCGCGCGCGCGGCTGTGGGTGGATGTCTTCGGACTCGTCCTCTTCCTGGGGCCCGCCATGGCGATGCTCGCCTGGATGACCTGGCCCTTCTTCCTCGACAGCTGGCAGCGGCAGGAGAGCTCCTCCAATGCCGGGGGGCTGCTGCGCTGGCCGGTGAAGCTGATCCTGCCGATCGGCTTCGCGCTGATTTTCCTGCAAGGCATTTCCGAGCTCATCAAGCGCGTCGCGGCGCTGATCGGCACCGCCCCCGACGAGGTCGAGCTGGTGGCCGAATACGTGCGCCCCGAGCAATAGGACACCGCCCCGGATGAGCCTCGAACTCATGCCGCCGATCATGTTCGGCGGCCTAGTGATCTTTCTGCTGATCGGCTTTCCGGTCGCTTTCTCGCTGGCCGCCACGGGGCTCTTCTTCGGCTTCCTCTCGATCGAGATGGGCTTCTTCACCACCGCCTATCTGGGCAATCTCCCGCTGCGGATCTTCGGCATCATGTCGAACGACCTGCTGCTCTCCATCCCGTTCTTCACCCTGATGGGCGCGGTGCTGGAACGCTGCGGCCTCGCCGAGGATCTGCTGGAGGGCACCGGCCAGCTCTTCGGCAAGGTGCCGGGCGGTCTTGCCTTCGCCGTCATCCTCGTGGGCGCGGTGCTGGGCGCGATCACGGGCACGGTCGCGGCCTCGGTCATCGCCATGGGCATGATCTCGCTGCCGATCATGATGCGCTACGGCTACGACATGCGGATCGCGACCGGCGTCATCGCCGCCTCGGGCACCATCACCCAGGTGATCCCGCCCTCGCTGGTGCTGATCATCCTGGGCGACCAGCTCGGCCGCTCGGTCGGCGACATGTATGCCGGCGCCATCGGCCCCTCGATCCTGCAGATCCTGCTCTTCATGGCCTTCATCGCGGGTGTGGCGATCTTCGCGCCCCACAAGGTGCCGCCGCTGCCGCCGGAGGCGCTGACCGTGCGCGGCTGGCCGCTCTACTGGCGCGTGATGAAGGGCATGGTGCCCTCGATCGTGCTGATCTTCCTGGTGCTCGGCACCATCTTCCTGGGCCTGGCCACGCCGACCGAGGCGGGCGCGATGGGCGCCGTGGGCGCCATCGTCCTCGCCTGGATCAACGGGCGCTACACCTGGGCGCTGCTCTACCAGGCGATGGAGAGCACCATGCGAATCACCGCCATGGTCATCTTCATCCTCGTGGGCTCGACGGTGTTCAGCCTGGTCTTCCAGGGCGTGGACGGCGGGCTGTGGATCGAGCATCTGCTGTCGCACATCCCCGCGGGTCAGGTCGGCTTCCTGATCTTCGTGAACATCTTCATCTTCTTCCTCGCCTTCTTCCTCGACTTCTTCGAGATCGTCTTCATCGTGATCCCGCTGCTGGTCCCGGTGGCGACCAAGCTCGACATCGATCTGGTGTGGTTCGGCGTGCTGCTCTGCGTGAACATGCAGACGAGCTTCATGCACCCGCCCTTCGGCTTCGCGCTCTTCTACCTGCGCGGCATCGCGCCCAAGGAGGTGAAGTCCAGCGACATCTA
Source organism: Roseococcus sp. (assembly GCF_965227005.1). Lineage (NCBI taxonomy): Bacteria > Pseudomonadati > Pseudomonadota > Alphaproteobacteria > Acetobacterales > Roseomonadaceae > Roseococcus > Roseococcus sp. The sequence goes on along the minus strand of NZ_CBDDFJ010000003.1, from coordinate 4,777 downwards.
CTGGGGCGCGATCCCCTGGGTGGGGCTGCAGCTGGTCCTCGTCGCGGTCGTCATCTTCTGGCCCCAGAGCGTGACCTATTGGCTGGACCGCGGGACGGGGGTGGATCCCTCCACGGTGCAGATCGAGGTGCCCATGCCCGATTCAGGGGATGACGAGGCGGCGCCGCCGGTCTTCTGACGCCCTCGGAAGGGGCTAAGGGAGGGGGCGGTCAGCCCTGCCGCAGCCGGTCCACCGTGCGCTGCGCCGTATCCGCCTCCAGCTGGAAATGCTGGAGCGCGAAGCCCGCCATGCCGAGGGCGATCTCGCGCTCGCCCATCACCACCAGCCCCACGCCGTCGAGCCGGCCGAGGAAGCTCGCCTCCTCGTCGTTATGCGCGCGCGCGGTCGCGGCGATGGTGGGGTTGGCCGCCCGCGCCATGTCCAGCACGCGCCGGCAGCCGAAGGCGTCGGGCATGGCCAGGATGATGAGGCTCGCCGTCTCCGGCCGCGCGGCCTTGAACACCTCGGACTGGGCGGCATCGCCCCAGACGACGGCCATTCCCTTGGCGCGCAGATCCATGGCCACGCCGTGGTCGGCCTCGATGGCGACATGGGGAATGTCATGCTCGGCCAGGGCCTTGGCGACGACGCGGCCCACGCGGCCATAGCCGGCGATGATCGCATGGCCGCTGAGCCCCGGCGGCACCGCCGCGAAGGCCCGCACCCCGGAACGGCGCGCGATCCAGGCGCGGTAGCGCCGCTCGCCGACCAGGCGCGTGGCCAGCTGCTCGGACAGCGAGAGCGAGATCGGCGTGAGGATGATGGTGAGCGTGGCGGCGGCGAGGATCGGCCCGCGCGCGGAGGCGGGCAGGACGTCGAAGCCGATGGCCAGCTCCTGGAGCACGAAGGAGAACTCGCCGATCTGCGCCAGCCCGCCCGCCACCGTGGCCGCCGTGGGCAGGGCCACGCGCAGCAGGGTCAGCAGGATCAGGATCGCCATGCCCGTGCCCAGCAGGGCGCAGAAGGAGGCCGCCAGGGCCAGCCAGGGCGCGGCCAGGATGGCCACGGGGTCCACCAGCATGCCCACCGAGACGAAGAACAGCGCCACGAAGATGCGCTGCAGCGGCATGGTCTCGGCGGCCGCCTGATGGCCCTGCGGGCTCTCGGCCAGCAGCACGCCGGCGAAGAAGGCCCCCAGCGCTGGCGAGACGCCGAAGAGCGCGGCGCAGCCGAAGGCCGTCCCCAGCGCGGTGACGACCACGGCCAAAGTGAAGAGCTCGCGCGAGCCGGTCGCGGCCACGGTGGCCAGCAGCCGCGGCAGCAGCACGCGGCCCGCCACGCCCAGCAGCAGCACGAAGGCCACCAGCTCCACCGCGGTCTTGGCCAGGGCGCCGCTCAGCTCGCCGGGATTGCCCGCCAGCACCGGCAGCAGCACCAGCGCCAGCACGACGATGAGGTCCTGCGCCACGAGCCAGCCCAGCGCGACCCGGCCCGCCTCGCCGGCCAGCCGGCCGCGTTCCTCCAGCGTGCGCGTGGCGACGGCCGTCGACGAGATGGAGAGCGCGAGCCCGAAGACGATCGCCGGCCCCACCGAAAGGCCCAGCACCGTCCATCCCAGCGCCCCGCCCAGCGACGTGCCGATGACGACCTGGCCCAGCGCACCCGGCACCGCCACCCGCCACACGGCCGCGAGATCGCGCGGGCGGAAATGCAGCCCGACGCCGAAGAGCAGCAGCGCCACGCCGATCTCGGCCATGGCCGAGGTCATCCCGTGATCGGCGACGAAGCCCGGCGTATAGGGGCCGACCAGGAGCCCGGCGGCGAGATAGCCCAGCAAGGGCGGCAGCCGCAGCAAACGGGCCACGAGCCCCAACCCGAAGGCGAGCGCGAGCGCGACGACGAGAGTCGCCAGAAGTGACGAAACGGCATGCATGGAGGAAGGCTAACCCGCTCTTTACTTAACGCGCCATGGGGCGGCCGCGATCTCTTTGCCGCGGACATCGCGCGGGGACGGAAAGCTCGTGGCGCAGGGCGCCGCCACCCAGTGGCCGCGCGCTCGCGCCCAGGCTAGGAAAGGAGGGCCATGAGTCACAACAGCTTCGGTCACCTCTTCCGCGTCACAACCTGGGGCGAAAGCCACGGGCCCGCCATCGGCTGCGTCGTGGACGGCTGTCCACCCGGGCTCGAGCTGGACGAGGCCTGGATCCAGCCCTTCATGGACAAGCGAAAGCCCGGCACGTCCAAATTCGTGACGCAGCGGCAGGAGCCGGACCAGGTCCGCATCCTGTCGGGCGTCTTCGAGGGGCGCACGACCGGCACGCCCATCGCGCTGCACATCGACAACCAGGACCAGCGCTCCAAGGACTATGGCGAGATCGCCAAGTCCTTCCGTCCCGGCCATGCCGACATCGCCTATGAATGGAAATACGGCATCCGCGACTATCGCGGCGGCGGGCGGGCCTCGGCGCGCGAGACGGCGATGCGCGTGGCGGCCGGCGCCGTGGCGCGCCGCATCCTGGGCGCGGGCGTCGTGATCCGCGGCGCGCTGGTGCAGATCGGCGCCGACAGGATCGACCGCGAAGCCTGGGACTGGGATCAGGTGGGCCGCAACGACTTCTGGTGCCCCGACGCCAAGGCCGCGATCCGCTGGGAGGAACAGCTCTCCGCCGTGCGCAAATCCGGCAGTTCCGTGGGCGCGGTGATCGAAGTGCGGGCCGAGGGGGTTCCCGTCGGGCTCGGGGCTCCCATCTATGGGAAGCTCGACGCGGAAATCGCGGCGGCGCTCATGTCCATCAACGCCGTGAAGGGTGTGGAGATCGGCGATGGTTTCGCCGCCGCCGCCCTCTCCGGCGAGGAGAATGCCGACGAGATGCGGATGCGCCAGGACGGACATGTGGAGTTCCTCGCCAATCACGCGGGCGGGGTCCTCGGCGGCATTGCCACCGGGCAGCCCATCATCGCCCGCTTCGCCGTGAAGCCGACGAGCTCGATCCTGACGCCGCGCCAGGCGGTGACCCAGGCGGGCGGGAACACCGACCTCCTCACCAAGGGCCGCCACGATCCCTGCGTGGGTATCCGGGCCGTGCCGGTGGGCGAGGCCATGCTGGCCTGCGTGCTGGCGGACCACCTGTTGCGCCACCGGGCCCAGAACCCCGGGGCGCCGATCCTCGGGCGGCTGCCGCGCGAATAACGCGGGTTGAGGCACGGGAAGGAATCCTGTTAGCGTGCCTCGTGATACCGATCGGTATCACTCTCGATGTTCCGCACATCCCGACGAGGGCTCATGCCGCCTGCTGAATCGACGACCGCCGATGCGAGCGCGCTGAAGGCCTTCGTGGCCCTGGCGGGCGCCGCCACCTGGCGCAAGCGCGTGCTGCACCTGGGCACTCAGGCGCAGCCGGGCTCCCTGGCCGGGCGCGCCGCGCAGCAGCGCCACATGCTGGAGCTGATCCTCGCCCGGCTCGACCGGCCTGAGATGATGGCCAAGGCCGGTCGTGCCGATCGCCTGGTGCTGGGCTTCGCGCGCGAGGTCACGGGCCTCGCCCGCCTCCTGCCCGATGCCGGGCGCAAGCGGCTGAAGGCCATGCTGGCCGAGGGCCTGGCCGGCCAGGCGAACCTCATCCCGCTCTTCCACCTCGTCCGCACGGCCTCGCTGCTGCGCGCCCGCGGCTTCGAAGTGCGCTTCGACGGCCTGCAGGACGGCGCCGACCACGACCTGCGCATCGAGCGCGGCGGCGCGGTGACCGAGGTGGTCTGCGAGACGGTCTCGGCCGAGGAGGGCCGCCCGTTGCATCGCGGCCATTGGGCGATGCTGGTGGACCGCGTGAATCCCGAGCTCCAGACCTGGCTCGCCGCCCATCCCGGCCGCTACATCCTGAAGATGACCCTGCCCGAGGGCGTGTCCGACACGGCGCAGCTCGCCGATCTGCACACGCGCATCTCGGCCATGCTGGCCGATGAGCGGCGGCAGGATTCGAGCGCGGACGCCGTGCTGAAGCTGGACCCTCTGGTGCTGGCCGGCGCCCAGGCCGCGAGCGACCCGCAGCGGGGCCTGCCGGCGCAGCTGCGCCAGGTCTTCGGGGTGGAGGCGCATCTGGCCGTCACGGCCGATCCCGCGAGCGGCAGCGTGCTGGTGATGGCGGCCCGCTCGGGGCGCGAGAACGCGATCTCCCAGGCCGTGGCGCGGCGGCTGGCCGCGACGGCGCAGGCGCGGCTGTCGGGCCGGCAGCCCGGCATTCTCGCCGTCTTCCTCGACGATCTGGAGGCGGCCGAGTGGAACTCGCTGCGCAACACGCTGGAGCTGGAGGGCGCGGTGCGGCGCTTCCTCACCGAGCCGGTGGCCCGGCGCGTCGTGGCCGTGACCTGCACGACGCGTCAGGAGTTCTTCGGCGTCGGCGCCTCGGTGCCGGAGGGCGAATTGCGCTTCCGCAATCCGGGCCATCCGGCGGCGAAGCATGCGGGGCTGGAGCCCGCGATCAGCAGCAACTGACCAGGGTCAGTTGGAGGCCAGCCGCGCGGCCAGGCGCGTCACATCGACCGCGCGGGTGACCGCCTCGTATTCCTCGCCCAGGATCACGAAGAGCGCCTCATCGGCCGGGTTGCTGCCATTGGCGCGGTTATAGGCCGCGACATGGCAGTGCATGAGCGTGGCCGCGGCCTGCGAGCGATGCACCCCGCGCGTGCCCTTCACATGCTTGTAGATGCCCTTGGCCGAGCGCTTCATCCGGTCGAGCAGCGAGACGCCCGCGGAGAGGCTGGAGCCGGCGATGAAACCGCCGGCCGCCCCGAAGATCGTGC
>NZ_CBDDFJ010000002.1:0-23108 GCF_965227005.1 Roseococcus sp. | reverse complement strand
AGCCGCCGGGCGAGGCCGTGATGCTGTATCGGCCGGGCGTGGAGGGCGGCAGCGCCGGGCTGCGACTGGTGGTGGACCCGTGAGCTGCGCCGTGACGCCGGATCGCGAAGGGGCGTGATGCGCGGGCGGTGGGCCCTCCTCGGTCTGGGCGCGCTGGCGCTGGTGAGCACCTATGGCGTCCTGGTCGCGCAGCGTGCCGTGCTGCAGGCGCCCACGCCGACGCCCTTCCTGACCGACCGGCACGGCCAGTTCCTCGCCCAGCTCGGCCATGAGCGCGAGGTGGAGGGGGCGCGGCACACCGAATACGGTTTCTGGGCCGCCGCCCCGCCGCCCGATCGCGTCGTCCGGGCGACGCTGGCGCTCGAGGATCGCCGCTTCTGGTCGCATCCGGGCGTCGATCCGCTGTCGGTCCTTCGTGCCGCCTGGCAGAATCTGCGCGGGCTGGAGGTGCGCTCCGGCGCCTCGACCGTCGCCATGCAGGTGGCCCGCATGCAGGCGCCGGCCGCGCGCCATCTCTGGTCCAAGGCGCTGGAAGCGGGAACGGCCGTCGCGCTGACGCTGCGCTATGGGCGGGAGGCGGTGCTCGAGCAATATCTGCGGCTCGTGCCCTACGGCAATGGCAGCCACGGCATCGCGCATGCGGCGCGCTTCTATCTCGACAAGCCGGCCACGGATCTGAGCTGGGCGGAGATCGCCTTCCTCTCGGCCATCCCCCAGGCGCCGGCCCTGCACAATCCCCTGCGGCCCGAGGGGCTGAGACGGGCCATCGCGCGCGGGCAGCGCGCGCTGACGGCGCTCGCCGCCCAGGGCACGATCCCGGCCGACGAGCTCGACACGGCGCGCGCGCAGCTGGCGGCGCTCGTCCTGGCCCAGCCGCCGCGCCGGCCGGCCGCCCTGCACCTGATCGCGCGGCTGCGCGCGACCTTGGCCCGCGACGGCGCGGCCACGCTCGACGCGGGCGATCCCCGTCTGCGCACGCGCCTCGATCTCGGGGTGCAGAGCATGGTCGAGGAACTGGCCCAGGCGCAGCTGGAGGCGCTGCGGCCGCGCGGCGCGCAGCAGGTGGCCGCGATGGTGGTCCGCCGGGCCGACCGGCAGGTGATCGCCGCGATGGGATCGGCCGGCTTCGCCACGACGCCGGGCGGCGCCTTCGACTATGCAAGCGCCAGCCGCTCGCCGGGCAGCACGCTCAAGCCCTTCCTCTATGCGCTGGCCCTGCAGCGCGGCGGACCTCGCGCCGGCCGAGATCATGGGCGACCTGCCGGACGGCGCCTCGGGCATCGCCAATGCGGATGGCGGCTGGCTCGGCCCGATCCCTGCCGCGCCAGGCATTGGCGAATTCCCGCAACGTGCCGGCGACCAACCTGCTGCGGCGGCTGGGGCTCGATGCCGGCTTCGGCGTGCTGCAGCGCCTGGGCCTGCATGACGGCGCCGGACAGCCGGAGCGCTTCGGCCTCTCCATGGCGATCGGCGGCCTGCCCACGAGTCTGGAGCGGCTGATGCGCGCCTATGGGGCGCTGGGCGACGATGGCTGGCTGGCGGATCTCGACTGGTACGAGGGCCAGAGCCTGGCGCCCCGGCGGCAGGTCCTCTCGGCCGAGGCCGCGCGGCTGGTGACGCTCTTCCTGGCCGACCCGCAGGCGCGGCTGCCGAGCTTCCCGCGCTACGGCCCCACCGAATTTCCTTTCCCCGTGGCGCTGAAGACCGGGACCTCCCAGGGCTATCGCGACGCCTGGATGATCGCTTTCTCGCGGGACTGGATCGTCGGCGTCTGGTTTGGCCGGGCCGACAATGCGCCGATGGACGGGCTCACCGGGGGCAATGCGGCCGGGCCGCTGGCCAATGCCCTCCTGCAGCGCTTGCACGGCAGCATGCCCGGCCTGCTCGTCGACGGCGGCTTTCCGGCGCCCGCGGGCATGGAGCCGGTCGCGCTCTGCGCACAGGATGGCCGGCCCGACCGGGGCCGCTGCGGGCGCACCCTGACGGAATGGGTCCGGCCGGGCACGCTGCCGCAGGCCGACGAGGTCGTCGCGATGCATGCCCTGCCGGCGGAGCCGTCCGCCCCGCGCCTGTCCATCCTCTCACCCGAGAACAATGCGCGGTTCTGGCGCAATCCCGAGCTGCCTGCCGCACTGAACCGGATGCCTTTGCGCGCCTCGGCCTCGGCCGGCGTGGCGCAGATGGTCTGGTATGTGGACGGCGAACCCTTCGCCGTCGCGGCGCCCGGCGAGACGGTCTACTGGCCGATGACGCCAGGGCCGCATCGCTTCCAGCTCCGCCTGCCTTTCGCGGCCGAATTGTCGCGGCCGACGCGCATTGTCGTGGAATAGGATCGGCTGGCACGCACGTGCGATGGTCAGGTGCGTTTCGGCGATGAAGCCTTCGATGACGTCCCCGAAGAGCTCTGGATCCATCGGGGGATCCGAGCATTTCGCGCCTCAGACGATCACGGAGGGTCGTCTGGCGTTCTGATCGCCTGCATTCGCCAGACATCGGCAGCGACGGGCCGCGGAAAGCTCTTTTGTGCAGCTTTCCCGTTCATTTGGTTTCATGCCTCGCGCCCGTTCGACCCAATCCTGGAAAGGTCGGCGATTTTGCCCATTCCTGCAGGCGCGACAGGTAAAGGAAGACGACGGGCGTGGTGTAGAGCGTAAAGGCTTGGCTGAAAGCCAACCCACCCACCATCGCGTAGCCGAGCGGCTGGCGGATCTCCGATCCTGTGCCGGCGCCCAGCATCAACGGCACCCCACCGAGCAGTGCAGCCGCCGTGGTCATCAAAATCGGGCGGAAGCGCAGCAGGCAGGCCTCGCGGATCGCCTCCTCGGGTGTTTTTCCTTCGTTGCGCTCCGCATGGATCGCGAAGTCCGCGAGCATGATCCCGTTCTTCTTCACGATGCCGATCAGCAGGATCACGCCGATCATCGCCACGATGCTGAAGTCGAAGCCGAAGGCCCAGAGCGTCAGCAGCGCGCCGAAGCCCGCGGAGGGCAGCGTGGAGAGGATCGTCAGCGGATGGACGAAGCTCTCGTAGAGCATGCCGAGCACGATGTAGACGACCGCCAGCGCCGCCAGCACCAGGATCGGCACGCTGGTGAGCGAGGCCTGGAATGCCTGCGCATTGCCCTGGAAGCTGCTCACCAGCCCGCCGGGCGTGTTGAGGTCCCGCAGCTTCTGCTGGATGGCGGTGACCGCGTCGCCGAGCGCCACGCCCGGCGCCAGGTTGAAGCTGATGGTGGCCGACGGGAACATGCTCTGGTGATTGATGGCGAGCGGCCGCGTGGGCGCCGTGCTCCAATGCGCGAAGGAGGACATCGGCACCTGCTGGCCCGTCAGCGGCGAGCGGATGAAGATCTGCTGCAGCACGGTGGGATCCGCCTGGATGGAGGGCAGGATCTCCAGCACCACGTGGTAGGCGTTCACCTGGGTGAAGTACTGCGCCACCTGCCGCTGCCCGAAGGCGTCGTAGAGCGTGTCGTTGATGGCCTGCGGCGAGATGCCGTAGCGGCCTGCGGCATCGCGGTCGATCTCCACGGTGAGCGTGGTTCCGCCCGACTGCTGGTCGGTCGCGACGTCGCGCAGCATGGGCATCTCGCGCATGGCGGCCAGCACGCGCGGTGCCCATTGGTCGAGCTCCGCGGCATCGGCGTCCTGCAGGGTGAACTGATACTGCGTGCTGGTGAGCCGGCCCCCGACATTGATGTCCTGCACGGATTGCAGGAACAGCACCGCGTCTGTCACCCGCCGCAACTCGGGGCCGAGCCGGTTGATGATCTGCGCGGAGGAAGCGCTGCGCTCGCCTCGCGGCTTCAGCGAGATGAACATGCGCCCCTGATTCTCCGGCAGGCCCGAGCCCGCGCCGAGGCTCATGCCCACCTGCGCGACGTCCGGGTCGTTCCGCACGATCGCCGCCAGCGCCCGCGAGGATTGGGACATCTGCTGGAAGGAGACGTCGGGCGAGGCCTGGATGGTGCCGAGGACCAGCCCGGTGTCCTGCTGCGGGAAGAAGCCCTTGGGCATGCGCATGAAGACGTAGCCCGTCGCGGCCACCGTCGCGAAGAAGACCAGCAGCGTGAGGAAGCGATGCCGGAGCGCCACGTCGAGGCTGCGCGCGTAGCCTGATTGCAGCGCGGCGAAGCCCCGCTCGAAGGCGCGGTACAAGGCCCCGTGCCGGACCTCGCCATGCGGCCGCAGCAGGCGCCCGGCCATCATCGGCGTGAGCGTAAGCGAGACGATGACCGAGACGACGATGGTCGCGGCCACCGTCACGGCGAATTCGCGGAACAGCCGCCCGACCAGGCCCGAGAGCAGGAAGAGCGGAATGAACACCGCGATGAGCGAGATGCTGATGGAGATGATGGTGAAGCTGATCTCGCCGGAGCCGCGATGCGCCGCTTCCATCGGCGCCATTCCGCCCTCGACGTGGCGTTCGATGTTCTCGAGCATGACGATGGCATCGTCCACGACGAAGCCGACGGCGATCGCCAGCGCCATCAGCGACAGATTGTCGAGGCTGTAGCCCAGCGCGTACATCACGCCGAAGGTGGCCACGAGCGCGACCGGCACGGTCACCGCCGGGATGACCGTGGCCCGCAGGTTGCGCAGGAAGACGAAGATCACCCCGACCACGAGCGCGATGGTGAGCATCAGCGTGAACTGCACGTCCCTGACCGAGGCACGGATGGTCTGCGTGCGGTCGCTCAGCACGGTGATGCGGATGGTGGGTGGGATGGCGGCCTGGAGTGCCGGCAAAGCGGCCATCACGCCGTCCACGGTCGCGATCACATTCGCGCCGGGCACCCGCGTGATGGTGAGCAGGATGGCCGGCTTGCCGTTGGCGAAGGCGGCGAGGCGGGCGTTCTCCGCCGCCGCCACGGCCTGGCCGATGTTGCGCAGCCGGACGGGCGCGCCGTTGCGATAGGCGAGGATGGCGTTGCTCCAGGCCTCCGCCGAAAGCAGCTGGCTGTTGTCGTAGATGGTGAAGGAACGGTTGGCGCGCTCGATGGAGCCCTGCGGCGCGTTGGTCGTCAGCGTGGCGATGGCGGTGCGGATATCCTCCAGCTGAAGCCCCATGGAGGCGACCTTCGCCGGGTCGATCTGAACGCGGATGGAGGGCTTCTGCTGGCCGCCGATACCGACCAGGCCCACGCCCGGGAGCTGGCCGATATGCTGCGCCAGGATCGTCTCGGCATATTCGTCCACCTGGGTCAGCGGCAGCAGGTCCGACTGCACGGCCAGCACGAGGACCGGCGCGTCGGCCGGATTGATCTTCCGGAACTGCGGCGGGGAGGGCAGCGTGGCGGGCAGCTGGCCCGAGGCCTGGTTGATGGCCGACTGGATGTCGAGCGCCGCGCCGTCGATGTTGCGCGAGAGCTCAAACTGCACGGTGATCGAACTCGTGCCGAGCACGCTCGTGGAGGTCATCTGCGTGACGCCCGGGATCTGTCCGAACTGGCGCTCCAGGGGCGCGGTCACCGAGGTCGCGACCGTCTCGGGGCTGGCGCCGGGCAGCAGCGTCGTCACCTGGATGGTCGGGAAGTCCACCTGCGGCAGCGGCGCCACCGGCAGCAGCGGATAGGCCGCGAGCCCCAGGCCGAGGAAGGCCACCATCAGCAGGATGGTCGCCACCGGCCGGGCGATGAAGGGGGCGCAGACGTTCATGGCGTCGCCACCTCGGCCCGGGCGCCGGGTGAGAGGCGGAACTGCCCGGAGGTGACCACGCGCGCGGCGGGATCGAGGCCGGGCGCGATCACGGCCCTGCCGTCGGCGAAGCGGTTCACGGTGACGGCCTGCACCACGACCGTGCCGTCGGCCTGCAGGATATAGACCCAGTTCCCGTCCGGGCCGCGCTGGATGGCCGTGCCCGGCAGGGTGGGGACGCCGCGATCGGTGCGCAGTAGCAGCTGGACGTTCACGAACTGGCCCGGCCAGAGGGCGCTGTCCGTGTTGGGCAGCGTCGCCTTCAGGCGGATGGTGCCGGTGGCCTGATCGATCTGGTTGTCCACGAGGGCCAGCGTCCCGGTGCCGAGCGTGCGCTGGCCCTGGCGTTCCAGCACGGTCACGCCGAGCGGCTCCGCCGCCATGGCCTGGCGGATATCCGGCAGCGCCTCCGCCGGCAGGGTGAAGGTCACCGAGATCGGCCGGATCTGATTGAGCACCACGATTCCCGTCGCATCCGTCGCGCGCAGCAAATTGCCCTGATCGACCAGGCGGATGCCGGTGATGCCGTCCATGGGGGCGGTGATCGTGGCATAGCCCAGCTGCGTGCGCGCGTTCTCGATGGCCGCCTCGTCGCCACGCACCTGCGCCTCGAGCTGCGAGACCATCGCCTGCTGCGTCGCGACCTGCTGGCGGGAGGCGAAGTCGCCCACGCCCTGGAAGCGCTGCAGGTTCAGCCGGGCGTTCTCCAGCTGTGCCTGGTCCTGGTCCCGCTTGGCCTGGGCCTGGTCGAGCGCCGCCTGGAAGGGGCGAGGGTCGATCCGCGCCAGCACGTCGCCGGCACGGACCGCCTGGCCCTCCGTGAAGGCGACCTGCTGCAGGATGCCATCGACCTGGGCGCGGATGGTGACGCTGGTGAAGGCCTGAACCGTGCCGATGCATTCCAGCGTGACGGGGACATCGGCGTTGCGAACCGAGGCCACGCGCACCGGCACGGCGGCCGGATCGGCAGCCGCGGCAGGCTCAAGCGGGAACATCGCGGAAAACCAGAGGCCGAGCAGGCCTGCACACAGGCGTCGACATTCCCGAAGTACGGCCATCTGCCCGCTCCTTAGCTGCCGTCGGGCGAGGCCCTGAGGTGCCCTCCCGATCTCAGGCTAGCATCCTGCTGCGCAGCGTAGGGAGAACTGTGCGATCCGCCGTAGCTGCGGTCACTGCCGGGGATGGTTTGGGGCCGGTTGATCAGAATGGCCCCGCGGGAGCCATCGGCCATCGCGCTGATCGCCGATGCCAGTCTGGTGGCGGGCCTCTAACGCCATGTCCGGGAGGATCCGGCATTTCCGTGCCTTACGAGGCACCGCACAGGACCGATCTCGCGCTCGAAACTGGGGCCGCCTTTGTTCCGAGCCTTCGACCCGTTGAAATGCGCGGCGCTGATCTTGGAGAACCCGCCCCCGCTGGACGCGCTCTTCATCAAGTCGGAAGTAGCGCCGACGCTGCCAGGACCAGTAGGGGGGCTCGTCAGGATTGGTTCCGCTGTGCTCAGCAGAGCCTAATGGACCTTCTCGCGCGACAGGATCGTCGGCATCTGGATCGGCCGCTGGCCAATGCGCTGCTCCGGCGCCTGCACGGCAACGCGCCAGGCCTGCGCGCAAAGCGTCCCCGGCTTCCTCCAGGAGGCATCGACGCTCCGCGTGCAGGACGGCCGGCTCAGACCCCGAGGAACGCCGGCGGTCTCTTCTCCGCCTTGGCCACGCGCCCCTCCGCATAGTCGCGGCTCGCGTAGCAGCGATCTTCCGCCACCTGCGTCCTGGTGCGGTCGGGCGGGCCGTCGCGGCGCGCCAGTTCCTGGAAGGCGATCTTCGCGGCGCGCAGGCTGAGCGGCGCATTGGCCGCGAGTTCCGCCGCCAGCGCCGCCACGGCTTCCTCCATAGCCGCGAGGTCGGGCAGCACGCGCTGCACAAGACCGAGGCCGAGCAGCTCCTCCCCGCCATACTGCCGGCCGAGCAGCACCATCTCGCGCGCGCGGGCAAGGCCCACCACATCGGCGACCTTCTCGATATCCTCGAGACGATAGGGCAGGCCCAGCTTTACGGCCGGGATGCCGACGCGCGTGTCGGCCGAGGCGTGCCGGAAGTCGGACATCAGCGCGAATTCGAAGCCGGCGCCGAGGCAATAGCCGTGCATCGCGGCAATGATCGGCTTCTCCATCCGCTGCAGCGCGTTCGCGACCTCGCGCTGCCAGCCGTTGTAGCGGGCAGCGGCCTCGGGGTCGGCCCGGACGGTGTCGAACTCGCTGATGTCGTTGCCGGTGCAGAAGGCGCGTTCGCCGGCGCCGGCCAGGACCAGCACGCGGATGGCCGGGTCGTCCGCCACCTTCGCCAGGAAGCCGGGCAGGGCCTGCCACATCTCCGCATTGACGGCGTTGAGCCGGCGCGGATTGTTCAATGTCAGCCGGGCAATGCCGGCCGAAACCTCGAAGTGGATCAGCTCGCTCACAGGGCCTTCTCCGCGCGCAGGGTGGCGATCTCCTCGGCCGAGAAGCCGAATTCGGCCAGCACCGTGTCCGTGTGCTCGCCCCGGTCCGGCGTCGGCTTCCGCGGGTTCTGCACCCCCGGCATCTGGATCGGCGTGCGCACGAGATTGATCTCGCCCAGCGTTGGATGCCGCACCGGGAAGGTGAGCCCCAGATGCTGCACCTGGGTATCGGCGAAGACCTGGTCCATCGAATAGACCGGGCCGGTCGGCACGCCCGCCTTGTTCAGCCGCTCTATCCAGTTCGCGGCCGTGTCGCCCAGCAGCTTGGCCTGCAGCGTCGCGTTGACCTTGGCACGATGGGCGGAGCGGGCCTTCTCGGTCGCCAGCTCCGGCGCCTTGGTTTCCTCTTCCAGCCCCAGCGTCTCGACGATGCGGCGCCACATCTCGTCGCCACCGGCGGCGAGGTTGATCACGCCATCGGCCGTGTGGAACAGCCCGGTGGGCACGGTGGTGGGATGGTCGTTGCCGGCCTGCTGCGGCACTTCGCCCTTCATGGTCCAGCGCGTGGCCTGGAAGTCCATCATCGCGATCATGGATTCGAGCAGCGAGGTATGGACCCAGCGGCCCTTGCCGGTCTTCTCGCGATCGATCAGCGCGGTGAGGATGCCGATGGCGCAGAACATGCCGGAGGTGAGGTCCGCCACCGGGATGCCGACGCGCACCGGCCCCTGGCCCGGAAGGCCCGTCACGCTCATCAGCCCGCCCATGCCCTGGGCGATCTGGTCGAAACCAGGACGGCGCGCATAGGGCCCATCCTGGCCGAAGCCCGAGATGGAGCCCAGGATGATGCGCGGATTGATGGCCGCCAGCGCTTCGTAGTTGATGCCCAAGCGGTCCTTCACGTCGGGGCGGTAGTTCTCCACCACCACATCGGCTTGCGCGACGAGGCGCTGGAAGACGGTCAGCCCCTGCGGCTTCTTGAGGTTGAGCGTGATGCTGCGCTTGTTGCGATGGACGTGCTGGAAGTCGGGGCCGTGGCGCGCTCCGCCCATGCCCTTGCCGGTGTCGATCTCGTCCGGCGCCTCGATCTTGATGCAATCCGCACCCCAATCGGCGAGCTGGCGTACGCAGGTGGGGCCGGAGCGCACGCGGGTGAGATCCAGGACCTTGATGTGAGAAAGCGGGAGCGACATCAGACGGCTTCCCTTTCGCGCGCGCCCGCGGTGGCGGGTTGCGCCAGGTGGATGACGATATTGCCGCCGGCCTCGACCTGCGCACGGGCGCCGGGCGGGATCAGCAGGGTGGACATGGCTTCCTCGATGATCGCCGGGCCCATGACCTCGGAGCCCGCCGGGAGGCGGCGGCGGTCCAGCACCGGGGCGGAATAGGGCGTGTCGCCGAAGCAGACCTGGCGCGTGCCGGTCTGGGCCGCGCCCTGCGTGGTGACGGGCACCTCCGGATCGAGCACGCCCTCGGCGGTGCCGCCGGTGACCGAAACCCGGATGTTGATGATCTCCACCGCCGCCACGGCCGGACGCCGCGAGAACACGCGTTCGTAGCCGGTTTCGAAGGCCGCGCGGATCGCCGCCTCGGTGCCCGGGCCGTAGGGGCCGGCCGGAAGCTCGGTGATGAGCTCATAGCCTTGGCCGACGAAGCGCAGGTCGGCCGAGCGGCGGATCGCGAGCGCCGCCGTCGCGCCGAGCGTGGCGCCGATGACGGCGCGCGCCTCGGCCTCCAGTCCGGCGTATTCGGCATCGAGGGCGGCCCAGTCGAGCCCGTCGAGGCGGCGCGTCACGGTCGCCACCCGGTCCACGCGAGCCGGGGCCAGCAGCAGGCCCAGCGCCGAGGCCACGCCCGCGCCCGGCGGGCAGATCACCTGCGAGATGCCCAGGCGGCGCGCCAGCTCGCAACCATGCAGCGGCCCGCCGCCGCCGGTGACGAGCAGCGCGAAGTCGCGCGGATCATGGCCCTGTTCGGCCACATGGATGCGGGCCGCGGCGGCCATGGTCTCGTTCACCACGGCATGGATGCCCGACGCCGTGCGGGAGAGGTCGAGGCCGGTCTGTGCCGCCAGCCCGCCGACCGCCGTCTCGGCCGCCTGGGTGCTCAGCTTCATCGTGCCGCCGGCGAAGGTGTCGGCGTCGAGATAGCCCAGCAGCAGGTTGCCATCGGTCACGGTCGGCTCGGTGCCGCCGCGCGCGTAGCAGGCGGGGCCGGGCACGGAGCCGGCGCTGCGCGGGCCGACCTTCAGCAGGCCCAGCGCGTCATGCGCGGCAATGGAGCCGCCGCCGGCGCCGATCTCGATCAGCTCGATGGTCGAGATGTTCAGCGGCAGGCCGCTGCCCGTGGTGAAGCGGCGCTCGCGTCCCGCCTCGAACTTGTGGACCACCAGCGGTTCGCCGCCATGCACCAGCGCGAGCTTGGCGGTGGTGCCGCCGAGGTCGAAAGCCAGCAGGTCGCGCTTGCCGGACCGCTGCCCGAAGAAGGCCGCCGAGAGGGCGCCCGCGGCCGGGCCGCTTTCCAGCAGCTGGATGGGCACGCGCTTGGCCTCGTCCACATGGGTCAGCCCGCCATTGGACAGCATCATGAAGAGCGGCGCCGCGATGCCCAGGCCGGCCAGGTCGCCGGAAAGCCGGTTCAGGTACTTCTCCGCGAGCGGCTTCACATAGGCATTGGCGACGGTGGTGGAGCTGCGGTCGAATTCGCGGATCTGCGGCGAGACGTCGCTGGAAAGCGAGAGGATGAGCCCCGGATGCCGCTCGGCGATCAGCCGCGCCGCCGCACGTTCATGCGCCGGATTGGCGTAGGAGTGCAGGAAGCAGATGGCGAGGGATTTGACCTCCTTGGCCACCAGCGCATCCGCCGCGGCGAGGACGCTCGCCTCGTCCAGCGGAATCTCGACTGTGCCATCGGGCGCGAGGCGCTCCAGCGCCTCCAGCCGCAGGGCGCGGCGGACCAGCGGCTGGGGCAGCGGCAGATGCAGGTCGTAGAGCTCGTACTTGCGCTCGTGACCGATCTCCAGCGTGTCGCGGAAGCCCTGCGTGGTCAGCAGGCCCGTCACCGCGCCGCGCCGCTCGATCAGCGCATTGGTGAAGAGCGTCGTGGCATGCACCACGCGGTTCACCTTCGCCGCGTCGATGCCTTCGGCCGCGAAGAGATGCCCGATGCCCGCGACGACGCCATGCGCCGGATCGGAGGGCGTGGTCAGCTCCTTATGGGCGACGAAGCGGCCGGAGGCGTCGTCGTAATGGACGATATCCGTGAAGGTACCGCCGATATCGATGGCCAGCGCGCTCATGCCTGCTTCTCCGTCACGCGATCATCCGTCGTGCTGCGCACGCTATCGTCCGCCGTGCTGCGCACGAGGCCGTCCTCGATGTCCTGCGCGGCCAAGGCCGCGTCACGTTGCGCGGGGTCGCCGTAGCCACCGCCGCCGGGGGTCCGCAGCTCGACCGTGCTGCCGGGCGCCAGGATGTGCTGGCGCTTGGGATCGACCAGGACGCCATCGATCAGCACGCCGCCGGGCGCGCCCGCGCCGCCGCCGGCAAGGCCAGGGGCGGCGGCCTCCTGCCGCGTGCGCTCGGCCATGAAGGTGATGGCGACCGGCGTGGCGGAGCGGCTCTCGAAGGCCCATTCCTGGCCGGTGCCGCCGCGATGCTCGCCCGTGCCGCCCGTGTCGACGCGCAAACGGCGGTGGCGGATGCGGAAGGGCGCGCCCTGCTCGATCATCTCGACCGGCGCGGCCGAGACGTTTGAGGGCCAGCTCAGCACGTTCGCTCCGTCGTGCGCCGCGCCCGCGCCATAGCCGCCATTCATGAAGAACTGGTTCGCGATCGGCGAGCCGTCCGCCCGCACGCCCGCGAAATTCAGGCTCCACAACGGCGAGCCGACGCCCGCGATCACCCGGTCCGGCAGGGCGCCGGCCAGGGCCTGCAGGATCATGGGCGGGATGAAGTGTCCGGTCAGCGCGCGGTTCGCGCCGGCCGCAGGCGGGGTGGAGTTCAGGATGCAGCCGAGGGGGGCCGAGACCGTGATGGGGCGGAAGGCGCCCTCGTTGTTCGGAACCTCGGGGCAGAGCGCCGCCTTCACCGCGAAGGCCGTGTAGGCCATCGTATAGGCAAGGCAGACGTTGATGCCGCGCGGCACCTGCGGGTCGGTGCCGGCATAGTCGGCCATGATGCTGTCGCCCTGCTTGTGCAGCGCGAGCTTCAGGCGGATCGGCTGCTCCAGCCCGTCCGTCACCACCTCGGCGTGATAGACGCCGTCGGGCACGGCGCGGATCGCCTTGCGGGTCGCCTGCTCGGAGCGTGACTGGATCTCGTCCGCCAGCTCCACGAGGTCGTCCATCCCGTGCTCGACGAGCAGGCCGCGCAGGCGGCGCTCCATGAGGTCGAGCGCGGTGAACTGGGCGTAGAGATCGCCCATCACCTGGTCGGGCACGCGGGTGTTCTTGCGCAGGAAGCGGACGAAGGTGTCGTCGATCGTGCCCTCGCGCACCACCTTCATGATCGGGATCTGCAGGCCTTCCTCGTAGACCTCGCGCGATTCCGCCGTGCGGATGCGCCCGCCGATGTCGGGCGCATGCGCGACCGATCCGGCAAAGGCCATCAGCCTGCCGTTCAGGAAGATCGGCTTGGCCACCGTGATGTCCGGCAGATGGCCGGTGCCGAGCCAGATGTCGTTGGTGATGAGGATATCGCCCTCGCGCAGCGTCTCGGGCGGGAACTCCTTCAGGAAGTGCCCGATGGTGCGCGGCGTCGTGCAGAGGAAGGACGGCACGCCGTCCGTCGCCTGCACCAGGGAATGGCCGCGCGCGTCGGTCAGCACGCAGGCGAAGTCGTGGCTCTCGCGCACGATGACGGAGAAGGAGGTGCGCAGCAGCGCGGCCGCCGCCTCGTCCACGATGGAGACGAGGCGGGTCCAGAGCAGCTCGAGCGTGACGGGGTCGAAGCGCGTGGTCATGATGTCCTCAGTTCAGCCGGATGCCGGCGGCCTGGATGACGCGATTCCACTTTTCGGTCTCCGAGGCGAAGAAGGCGCGGGATTCGGCGACGGTGCCGCCCACGGGCGTGATGCCGAGGCCGGCGAGGCGCTCGCGCAGGGCGGGCTCGGCCAGAACGGCGCGGGTGTCGGCGTTCAGGCGCTCGAGCAGCGGGGCGGGGACGCTGGCGGGGGCGGCGAGGGCGAGCCAGGCGGTGGCGACATAGCCGGGCAGGCCGGCCTCCTCGGCGGTCGGCACGTCGGGCATGGCGGGCGAGCGATGCCCGGAAGTGACGGCGAGCGGCCGCACGGAGCCGGCCTGGGCGAGCGGCGGCACGGTCGGCAGGTTCTCGAACATCACCTGGATATTGCCGGCGACGAGGTCGTTCAGCGCCGGGCCGCTGCCGCGATAGGGGACATGCGCGATCTGCACGCGCGCGGCCAGCAGGAAGGCCTCGCCGGCCAGATGGGTCGAGCTGCCGTTGCCGGCGGAGCCGAAGCTCAGCGCGCCGGGGCGGGCGCGCGCGAGTTCCAGCAGCTCGCGCAGATTCCGCGCGGGCAAGGAGGGGTTCACGATGATGACATTGGGCAGCTCGCCCAGCACCGTCACCGGGGCCAGCTCGCGCGCGGGATCGTAGCTCAGCCGCGGATAGATGGCGCTGGCGGCGTGGATGCCGAGCGTGCCGAGCAGCAGCGTGTAGCCGTCGCCCGGCGAGCGCGCGACGGCCTCGGCGCCGATATTGCCGCCGGCGCCGGGGCGGTTCTCCACCACCACGGGCTGGCCCCAGCGGGTGCCGAGTTGCTCACCCACGATGCGGGCCAGCACGTCGGCCGAGCCGCCGGGCGCCAGCGGCACGACGATGCGCACGGGGCGCGTGGGGAAGTTCTGCGCTTGCGCGCTCCAGGAGAGACAGGCTGCGACGGAGGCAGCCAGGATGTGGCGAAGCATGATTTTCCTTGTCCGATTTGATCCCGGTGCGGCGTTCTTTTTTGGTTAGGGTGCGAGCATGCCCGAGAGCACGCGCGCATAGAGGTCGCGGCCGGCGGCGATGTGGCGCCGCATGGCCGCTTCGGCGGCCGGCGCATCGCCGGCCTCGATGGCGTCGAGGATTTCCGAATGCTCCTCGCCGATCAGCCCCGGCCGTTGCGGCACCCGGCTGGCGAGATGGCGATAGCGTTCGAAGCCCAGCATCACCTGCTCGTGGCAGGCGGCAGCGGAGTGGTTGGCCGCGAGCCGCCGCAGCTCCTCGTGAAAGTCGAGGCCCACGGAAAGCGTCAGCTCCGCATCGCCCAGCGCCTGGACCTGGAGATGCCGGATATGGATCTGCCGCAGCCGCGCGGCATTCGCGACGCCCTTCGCGATCCGCCGCGCGGAGGAGGCGGCGAGCAGGCCTTCGAGCACCTCGCGGGTCAGGGAGAGGTCGAGCATCTCCTCCAGGGAGAGGGGCGGGATGCGCAGGCCGCGCGGCTCGCGCTGCAGGAGGCGCAGCTGTTCCAGCCGGCGGATCGCGTCGCGCAGCGGCGTGCGGCTGACCTCGTAGCGGGCGGCGAGGCGCTCCTCGGTCTCCAGGCATTCGGGCGCCAGCTCGCCGGAGATAATCGCATGCAGCAGGCGCCGGAACACGACCTCCGAGGCCGTGACGCCGGGCGGCGAGCGGTCGCTGATCGCGGAGGCATCATCCCATCTCATGGCGATATGAATCCATGTATACATAGATTTGGCAAGACCCGTGGACCCCGCCGGATCAGCCCTTCGCGACCTGCGTCGTCAGCCATTGGCGAAAGGCGCGCAGCGCGGGCAGCGCCTCCGCGGCCTCCGGATAGGCGAGGCTATAGGCCGCCGGGCCGGCGAGATCGCGTCCGAAGGGGGCCGCCAGCTGGCCGAGGGCGAACTCCTGCTCCAGCAGGAAGCGCGGCAGCAGGGCCACGCCCAGGCCCGCCACGCAGGCCGCCGCCACCATGGCCGTGTGCTGCATCAGCGGTCCGCGCAGCCCGTCCACGCCGTCGATCGCCCCCTGATCGAGCCATTCCAGCCAGCTGCGCGGCCGCGTGGTCTGCTGGATCAGGGTCTCGCGGGCCAGGTCCTCGGGCCGGCGCAGCCGCTCGGCAATGGCGGGGGCGCAGACGGGGAGGCGGGCATCGGCGACCAGGGGGTGCCGGAGGATGCCCGGCACCTCGGCCTCGGACAGCAGCATCGCCGCGTCCACATCCTCGGCCGCGAAGTCGAGCGGCGTCAGCCGCGTGGTGTAGTTCATGAAGTTCAGCATCACGCCCGGATAGGCGGCGCGAAAGGCGGGCAGGCGCGGCATGAGCCAGCGCGCCCCGAAGGTGGGGGAGACGGCGAGGTTCAGCGTGCCGCCCGTGCCGCGATGGGCCAGCAGCTCGCGCGTCGCGCCCTCCAGCCGCGACAGCACGACGCGCACCCTTGGCGCATAGGCCGCGCCGGCCGGGGTGAGGACCAGGCGCTGGCGGACGCGCTGGAAGAGGCGAAGGCCGAGCGTCGCCTCCAGCCCGGCCAGCTGCCGGCTGACCGCGCTCTGGGTGAGCCGCAGCTCCTCGGCGGCGCGGGTGACGCTGAGATGGCGCGCGCAGGCCTCGAAGGCCTGGAGTGCCGCGGTGGGAGGTACATGACGGCGCATTGGATAGTTAATTCCAGAACGTCATTAAAGTATGTGGAAGTTTCAGTTGCGTACAGGGGAGCTTCGGGAAATTCTCCCGTGGTGGGCCGGAAATGCATGCGGGATTCGCATGATCCGCAAAACCATCAAGGACCGCCCGGGCATGACCCGGGAGGCCAGGGGAAGAAGATGCCAGACACATCCGGCCTCGCCTGGAGGTGATGAAATGACGCATGTCCGCTTAGCGCGCCGAGCCCTTTTGGCCGGTGCGGCCGCCGCCCCCGCGGCCCTGACCCAGCCCGCGCGCGCCGCCTGGCGGCCCGGGCAACCCATCCGGATCCTGGTGGGCTACCCGCCCGGCGGCGCCGTCGACGTGCTGGTGCGCGTCGTGGCCGAGGGCGTGCACCGCCTGCACGGCATCCAGATCATCCCCGAGAGCCGGAGCGGCGCCTATGGCATCATCGCCGCCCAGGCCGCTGCCCGCAGCGCGCCGGACGGCAGCACGCTGTGCAGCGCCATCATGGGGATGATGAGCGTGCTGCCCGCCATCCCCGGCGTCCCCCTGCCGATGGACCTGGACCGCGAGCTGACGCCCGTCTGCACCCTGGCGGGCACGCCCATGGCCCTGGTGGTGCGCCCGGACGCGCCCTTCAGCGACGTGGACGGGCTGATCGCCTATGCGAAGTCCCGCAACGGCGCGGCGACCTACGCCTCCTCGGGCAACGGCTCCATCAACCACCTCGGCGGCGCGCTGTTCTGCGGCGCGGCGGGCGTCGAGATGACGCATATCCCCTATCGCGGCGGCGCCCCGGCCACGCTCGACGTCTCCGCCGGGCGCGTGGACATGATGGTGGCCAATGTGGCCGAGGTCGCGCAGCAGATCCTGGGCGGCCAGCTCAAGGGCCTGGGCGTGACGGCGCGCGAGCCCTCGCCGCTGGCGCCGCAGCTCGCGCCGCTCGCGCTGCGCATGCCGACCATGGAGATCAACAACTGGTTCGGCCTCGCCGGTCCGGCCGGTCTGCCCGCCGAGATCCGCGATGGGCTGGGCGAGCTGTTCGGCGCCGTCGTCGCCGATCCGCAGACCTCCAGGACCCTCGTCGACCGTGGCCTGCTTCCGCTCGCCGAGGCCGGCGCAACCTTCGAGCAGCGCATCCTCCGCGACCGCGCGCGCTGGCGGGACGTGGTCCGCGCCAACAACATCCGTGGCGACTGACGGCCACTCCAGATCATCCGTGACTTCAGGAATCCCCATGACTGCATCGCACAGGCCCGGCTCGCTATCGCTGGGCATCGATATCGGTGGAACCTTCACCGACCTCGTCATCCTCGACCCCACCGACGGGCGCGCCTCCATCTGGAAGGAAAGCACGACGCCCGACGATCCCTCGCGGGGCGCGATTGAGGGCCTGCGCCAGCTGCTGCGGCGCAGCGGCACGCAGGCCGGCGCCATCGGGCGCGTCGTGCATGCCACGACGCTCTTCACCAACGCGCTGATCGAGCGGAAGGGCGCGCCGACCGGCCTGATCACCACGGCCGGCTTCGCCGATGTGCTGGAGATCGCGCGCGAGCGGAAATACGAGCTCTACGACCTCTTCCTCGAAATGCCGCAGCCGCTGGTCCCGCGCCCCTGG
This sequence comes from Roseococcus sp., assembly GCF_965227005.1. Lineage (NCBI taxonomy): Bacteria > Pseudomonadati > Pseudomonadota > Alphaproteobacteria > Acetobacterales > Roseomonadaceae > Roseococcus > Roseococcus sp. The sequence continues at coordinate 5,746 of NZ_CBDDFJ010000002.1, read as the reverse complement.
CGCCGCGAAGCGCGCGAGCGCCTGGCACCCGATGGCAGCATCGAGATCGCGCTGGATGTCGAGGCCATGCTGGCCGAGGTGGCCGATCTGGTCGCGCAGGGCGTCACCAGCCTCGCCATCTGCTTCCTGCATTCCTACGCCAACCCCGTGCATGAGCGGCTGGCCGCCGAGGCCATCGCGGCGCGCTTCCCGCGGCTGTCCCTCTCGCTGTCCTGCGACATCGCGCCCGAGATCCGCGAATATCCGCGCGCCGTCACCACGGCCGCCAACGCCTATGTGCGGCCCATCGCCGAAACCTATCTCGACACACTGGAGGCCGCGCTGAAGAGCGCCGGCATCCCGGGCAGCCTCTTCCTGATGCTGTCCAATGGCGGCCTGACCCATGTGGCCGAGGCCAAGCGCGCGCCGGTGCAGCTGCTGGAGAGCGGCCCGGCGGCCGGCGCCCTGGCCGGGGCCTGGTTCGGCCGCCATGCGGGGCTCGAGCGGGTGCTGGCCTTCGACATGGGCGGCACCACCGCCAAGCTGGCGCTGGTGGATGACGGCGAGCCGCTCGTGGCCTGGGGCTTCGAGGCGGCGCGGGCCAAGCGTTTCCTGCGCGGCTCCGGCCTGCCGATCCAGATCGCCACGGTCGAGCTCATCGAGATCGGCGCCGGCGGCGGCTCCATCGCCCGCCCCTCCGAGCTGGGCACGCTGCATGTCGGCCCCGAGAGCGCCGGCGCCCAGCCGGGTCCCGTCTGCTATGGCCGCGGCGGCACGGAGCCGACGGTGACCGACAGCGATCTCGCACTCGGCTATCTGAATCCGGAATTCTTCCTCGGCGGTACCATGCGCATCGATCCTGCGCCCGCCGTCTCGGCCCTTGAGGAGCTTTCGGTTCGTCTCGGCCTGGAAGCCGGGCGGGGCGCGCCGGGCATCCATGACGTGGTGAACGAGAACATGGCCGGCGCGGCCCGCGTCGCCATCGCCGAGCGCGGCCGCATCCCGCGCGACTACGCGCTTCTCGCGACCGGCGGCGCGGCGCCCGTGCATGCCTGGAACGTCGCGACGAAGCTCGGCATCTCGCGCGTCGTCTGTCCGCCGGGGGCAGGGGCGGGGAGCACCATCGGCATGCTCATGGCCTCGGCGCGCATCGACCGCGTGGCCTCGCGCAACGAGGTGCTGGCCAAGGCCAACTGGATCGAGATCGCCGCGATCTTCGAGGATCTGGAGACGGAGGCGGTCGCTATCGTCGCCGATACGGGGGCCGACCTTGCCCAGCGCAGCCTGCGGCGGTTGGCCGATATGCGCTATGTCGGCCAGGGCTCCGAGATCACGGTCGTCCTGCCGGAGGTGCTGGACGAGGCTTCCGTGATGGTCGCCTTCGAGGTCGCCTACCGCCAGCTCTTCGGCCGCACGCCGCCGGGGGCCAATGTGCAGTTCGTGGCGCTCCGCCTCTCGGTCTCGGCGCCCATGCCGGGCGCGGGCGGGAAGCTGCTGATCGCCAGCGGCCGGCCGGGCGGCGCCGCCCTGAAGGGCCGTCGCTCCGTCCATTTCCCCGAGACGGGACGGGTCGATACGCCCGTCTACGACCGGTACGCGCTCGCCCCGGGCGCGCAGCTCGACGGCCCCGCGGTCTTCGAAGAGAACGAAAGCACCTTCATCGTCGGGCCCGACGCGCGCATCAGCGTGCTGCCCGACGGATCCATTCTGGCGGAGCGAGTGGCATGAGCCCGGCGCAGGACGTGAGGCGTTTCGACGCCATCGAGATCGAGCTCTTCTGGCGCCGCCTCATCTCCCTGGTGGACGAGGCCGCGGCGGCGCTGGTGCGCACGAGCTTCTCCACTCTGGTGCGGGAGAGCTACGACTTCTCCTGCGTGGTGACCGATGCCGACGGCCAGTCGCTGGTACAGGCGACGGAGAGCATCCCGAGCTTCATCGGAACGCTGCCGGAGACGGTGAAGCATTTCATCCGCCACTTCCCGACGGAGACGCTCCAGCCGGGCGACGTGCTGATCACCAATGATCTGTGGCTCGGCACGGGGCATCTGCCGGACATCACGGTTGCCAAGCCCATCTTCCGCAACGGCCGGCTGGTGGCCTTCAGCGCCTCCACCGCGCATGCCCCGGATATCGGCGGCAAGATCCGCAGCCCCGAGCCGCGCGAGGTCTTCGAGGAGGGGCTGCAGATCCCGCCGATGAAGCTGATGCGGGCGGGCGTGCAGGACGACACCCTGGTCGCGATCATCCGCAAGAACGTCCGCACGCCGGACCAGACGATGGGCGACCTCTGGGCGCAGGTGGTGGCGCTGGATCTGATGGAGGAGCGTCTGCTCGTCCTGATGGAGCAGGCCAATCTCGACCACCTGCGCGACCTGGCCGCGGAAATCCATTCGCGCTGCGAGACGGCGATGCGCGCGGCCATCGCGGCCCTGCCGGATGGCACCTATTCGAGCTCGCTCCAGACCGACGGGCTGATGGACAAGCCGATCACCCTGCGCCTCGCCCTCACCATCAAGGGCGACACGATCACGGCCGATTACAGCGGCACGGATCCCCAGGTGGACCGGGCGATCAACTGCGCGCTCTGCTACACCTATGCGATGACGATGTATGGGGTGAAGGTCTGCACCAGCCCCAACCTGCCCAATAACGAGGGCGCCTGGCGCCCCATCAAGGTCGAGGCGCCGGCGGGCTGCATCGTCAATCCGGTGTTCCCGGCTTCCGGCGGCTCGCGCATGCTGATCGGCCATTATCTTCCGATGCTGGTCTTCGGCTGCCTCGGCCAGGTGGTGCCGGAACGCGTGATGGCCGCCTGCGGCTCGCCCATGTGGGGCATGAACCAGTCCGGCGTGAACGCGGCCGGAAAGCCCTATGCGAACATGTTCTTCTTCAATGGCGGCATGGGCGCGAATATCCGGGGCGACGGCCTGTCCTGTCTGTCCTGGCCGTCGAACGTCTCCTCGACGCCGATCGAGATCACGGAGCACATCGCCCCCCTTCGGGTCCACTACAAGCGCCTGCGCTCCGGCAGCGGCGGGGCCGGCCGTCACCGCGGCGGGTTGGGCCAGGAGGTAATGATCGAGAGCCGGTCCGAAAGTCCCATCGCGGTGTCCTTCCTGGCGGAGCGGACGAAGTTTCCGGCCTTCGGCATCGAGGGCGGCACGGCGGGGGCGCCGGGCATGCTGCGCATCAATGGCGAGGCGGTGGATCCCAAGCGGCAATACGTGCTCGCGCAGGGGGACATCGTGATCATGGGCACGCCTGGTGGGGGTGGTCATGGCCCGGCGGCCGAGCGGAGCGCTGCCCGGCTGAAGTCCGACCGGGACGCCGGCTACTGACACGAGAGGCGGTGCCCTCTCGAACGGGGCATCCGAGCGCGACCTGGATGGGTTCCGTTCCGGCGCGCCCTATTCGACCGCGATGGCGGCCTGCTCGTGCAGCGCCGTCCATTGGCGGATCTCGCGGTCGAGATGATCGCCGAGATCGGCGCGGCTTCCGGCGACCAGGGCCACGTCCACCCTCTCGAAACCGGCGCGTAGATCCGGGTTGGCCAGCACGAGCCTCAGCGCCGCGTTGAGGCGCTCCAGCACGGGCTCCGGCGTGCCGGCCGGCGCGAAGAGACCGTTCCAGCTCGTCACGGCGTATCCGGGATAGACCTCGCCGATCGCCTGAACGTCTGGGAGGGAGGCCACGCGCTCCGCGGAAGTGACCGCCAGGACGCGCAAGCCGCGCTCCTGGCGCAGCGCGCCGATATCCGGCGTCTGTATGAAGCCGACATGGACGCGACCCGCGAGAATGTCGACGACGCCGCTGCCGCCATTATAGGGCACATAGGTGATCTGGATCTCCGCGCGCCGCGCGAGCAGCTCCACTGCCATTCGCATGACGGTCGCGGCGCCCGTGATCGCGACGGTCAGCTCGCCCGGATGGCGCTTGGCCCAGGTCACCAGCTCCTCGAGGCTGTTCGCCTCGACGGAGGGGCCGACGATGATCGCGAAGGGCGTGACGGCGATGCGTCCGACCGGGACCAGGACGCGGCGCGGATCGCCGGGCGGAAGTTGCGGCTGGAGCACGGGATTGATCGAGAGGGCAGGCGTTCCGAAGAGCAGCGTGTGCCCATCGGCCCTGGCGCGCGCCACATAGGCCGTGGCGATGGTGGTCGAGGCGCCGGGACGGTTCTCGACGACGACGGGCTGGCCCAGTTCGCCGCTCAACCTTTCCGCCACGCGCCGCGCGATCGTGTCCACGCTGCTGCCGCTCGTATAGGGCACGACGATCGAGAGCGGGCGGCTTGGAAAGGCGGGGCCGCCGCCTTGCGCGGCGGCGGCCGTCGACAGGCCCGAGAAGGCCATGGCGGCCAGGACCGCCCGCCGCCCAGGTCGCGCGGCAGACCCGGTTCCTCCAATTGGCTTCCCGTCCCTTACCCGGACCGTCATCGCAGCACTCTCCTTGGTGACTTTAATGATCGCCCGGCCCGATGCTCCCGATGACCCGGCGTCGGCAGATGCCGGGCCTCGGCCATGGGGTGCGTCGCGGGCATGGGCTTGCGTCAGGCCGTGGCGGCCTCGCCGATCGGGGCATGGGTGAAGGCGCTCAGCTCGTCGTTCACCTCGAAGACGCGGGCGGTCAGCTCCGTGCCGCCGGCTTCCGTCAGGGCTTTCGAGACCTGCTCGGCCCAGCTGCTGGCGCTGGCGGCATCGTCGAACAGGTAGATGCCGCCCCGCAGGCCGGTCTCGGCGCTGCCGATCCAGATCTTCCAGCGAAAGCCCGGCAGCGCGTTGATGCGCTCGGCCGAGGCTTGGCGGGCGGCGAAGGAGGTCTGCTGCTGCGCGGCGCTCGGCCGGTAGTTCACTTGCAGGATGGCGGGCATGGGTAGCTCCTTTTCGCGTGGGTTTCGAAGGAATGGCGGATCAGACAGGCCGCGCGCCACATCGTCCCGTCATGGCGCGGCGAGCCCGCTCAGCGAGATGAGCGCCAGCGCCGCGGTGAAGACCGCGGCGCTGCGCCAGGCGAGCGTGAACATCGGGGCATCGCGGAGGCTCTCCACGACGCGCAGGGCGGGCATGGCGGCGCCTCACTCGGCGGCGGCGCGCAACGGCGTGCCGGCGGCGTTGTCGAGGGCCTGGGAGAGGTCCGCCAGGATGTCGTCGATATGCTCGATGCCGATGGACAGGCGCACATAGCCCGGCGAAACGCCGGCCCTGGCCTGCTCCTCCGGCGTCAGCTGGGAATGCGTGGTGCTGGCCGGATGGATCGCCAGGCTGCGCGCATCGCCGATATTCGCCACGTGATAGAGCAGCTTCAGGGAATCGATGAAGCGCTGCCCCGCCTCGCGCCCGCCGGCCAGCTCGAAGCCGAGCAGCCCGCCGAAGCCTTGCGTGAGGTACTTCCGCGTCCGCGCCGCCGCCTCGCCCTTGAGATGCTTGGGATGGATGACGCGCGTCACCTCCGGCCGCCCGGCCAGCCAGTCCGCGACGGCCTCGGCGTTGCGGCTGTGCTCGCGGATGCGCAGCGGCAGCGTCTCGACGCCCAGCAGGGTGAGGAAGGCGTTGAAGGGCGAATAGGCCGCGCCGAGATCCCGCTGCAGCGTGGTGCGCGCCTTCAGCACATAGGCGATCGGGCCCAGCGGCTTGGCCGCCTCCACCCAGACGGCGCCGTGATAGGACGGGTCGGGCCGGTGCAGGGCCGGCTGGCGCTCGGGATGCAGATCCCAGTCGAAATTGCCGCCGTCGACGATGATGCCGCCGATGCTGGTGCCGTGCCCGCC
>NZ_CBDDFJ010000001.1:0-19854 GCF_965227005.1 Roseococcus sp. | reverse complement strand
CAGGATTTCGACCAGCTCGCGGATCTTCGTGGCTTCCTCGCCGCGCGGCTCCAGCTCCAGCGCTTTCTCGAGGCTCGCCAGCGCCGCGCCGATGCGTTCCAGCCGATGCTCGATGATCCCTGCATCGCGCCACAGCCCCGAATGGTGCGGCGCCAGGCGCAGCATGTCGCGCGTGCAGGCCAGCGCGCCCTCGAGGTCCTTCGCGGCCAGCCGGCGCAGCTTGATGTTGTTCTGCAGCCGCAGCAGTACGTCGCGCTTGGACATTGGCGCCAGGGAGCCCGGCCGCAGCTCGGCATGGTCGCCCTCGCTGATCTTCAGCAACCGCCGCAGCTCGCGCGCCTGGAGCTGCGTGCCGCCGTCGAAGACATCCAGGATCAGCTGCCCGCGCGCATGCTCCAGCGCCAGCAGGAAATGCCCCGGGGCGTTCACGCCATGCGCGCCCCAGCCCGCCGCCTCGGCCGCATGCAGCCACAGCACGCCCAGCGCGACCGGCAGCCCGCGCCGCCGCTCCAGCACATGGATCAGATTGGCATTGGCCATGTCGTCATAGGTTTCGGAGTCGCCGAGCAGCCCGCATTCCTCGTGCAGCAGGCGCGCCAGGGCCTGCCGCCGCCGCTCCGGATCGCCGCGGTCGGCCGCCTCGTCCTCCGAGGCCAGCTCCACCGCCCGCCGCGCGATGGCGCTGAGCTGGGCAGCGGTCGCGCGCCAGTCGGCCTCGGGCGCGTCGATGCGGGCGAATTGCAGCGCGATCGCGCCGATATCGAGCTCGTCGTCCGGCAGCTGCCCCGCGGCGTCGAGGGCAGCGCGCGCTTCGTCCTGGGGCGTGGTGATAGCGGCCATGGCGGCAGACTAACCCGGCGGCACCATCCGGCCCAGCGGCCTTCCGCCGAAGACATGAACGTGGAAATGCGGCACCTCCTGGCCCCCATCGACGCCCATATTGGCGAGCAGGCGATGGCCAGAGGCGTCGAGGCCCAGATCGGTCGCGACCTTCGCCACGGCCCGCCAGAAGCCGGCGATCTCCGCGTCGGAGGCCGTGGCGTGGAAATCGGCGGCGCTGACATAGGGCGCCCTTGGGGATCACCAGCACATGCACCGGCGCGAGCGGGCTGATGTCGTGGAAGGCCAGGGCGAATTCGTCCTCGTGGACGCGCTTGCTGGGAATCTCGCCGCGCAGGATGCGGGCGAAGATGTTCTGGGGGTCGTAGGGCGGGAGGCCGTTGACGGGCATGGTGGCGCAATCCTGGAGAGCTTTCGCCGCAGGATGCCACGCCCGGCGGCGAAGGTCAGCCGCGGCGTGGGCCCCGGAGGATCAGGGCAGCTTGCTCGTCTGCGCGAGGGCCAGCAGCGCCTTGGGCCGGGGGCGCGAGGCCTTCTCGACGATGCCCGACATTCCCTCGCGGCGGCGCAGCTCGGCCCAGACCTCGCCGGGCTGGATCCCTGCATCCACCAGCAGCACCATCAGGTGGTAGAGGACGTCGGCGGATTCCGCGATCGTGGGCTCGCGGTTGCGCGCCACGGCCTCGATCACCAGCTCGACGGCCTCCTCACCCAGCTTCTGCGCGACCTTGGGCGTGCCGCGCGAGATCAGCCGGGCGGAGTGGGACATCACCGCGTCGCCGGTGACCCGGCGGGCCTCGATCGTGGCCCAGAGCCGGTCGAGCACGGCGGCGTCGCCGTCCTGGGGCAGTTCCAACGGCTTGAGGTGCTTCGCCTCGGCCAGCAGCACGGCCTTGCGGACGCGGCCTTTCGCGGCGGGGATGTTCTTGGGAACCGGCAGCTTCGCCGCCTTGACCACCTTGATGGCTTTCACCGTCTTGGCGGGCTTCGCCACCTTGGCGGTCTTCGTGGAAACTTTCTTCTTTATTGCCTTGGCCACTACGCCATCTCCCGAACGCGGCGGACGGGAAGCCCCGCCGCGGCCAAGGCGTCCTTCGCCTGCTGGATGCGAAAGACGCCGTCATGAAACACGCTTGCCGCGAGGAGCCCGGTCGCGCCGACCTTCGCCCCCTCGACGAAATGCTGAAGCGAGCCGACGCCGCCCGAGGCAACGACCGGCACGCGCACCGAGGCTACCACACGCTTCAGCAGCTCGAGGTCGAAACCCGCCTTGGTGCCGTCGCGGTCCATCGAGGTGAGCAGGATCTCGCCCGCGCCGAGCCCGGCCATGCGGGCTGCCCATTCCACGGCGTCGATCCCGGTCTCGCGGCGGCCGCCATGGGTGAAGACCTCCCAGCGGTCGCCGGCGACGCGCTTGGCGTCCACCGCGACCACGATGCACTGGCTGCCGAAGGCCTCGGCGCCGCGCCGCACGAGATCGGGGTCGGTGATGGCGGCGCTGTTGATGCTGACCTTGTCCGCGCCGGCGAGGAGCAGCTTGCGGATGTCCTCCACGCTGCGCACGCCGCCACCGACCGTCAGCGGGATGAAGACCTCGGCCGCGGTGCGGGACACCACATCGTACATGGTGGCGCGATTCTCATGGGTGGCGCCGATGTCGAGGAAGGTGATCTCGTCGGCGCCCTGGGCGTCATAGGCGCGCGCCTGCTCGACCGGATCGCCGGCGTCGCGCAGCGCGACGAAGTTCACGCCCTTCACGACGCGACCGTCCTTGACGTCCAGGCAGGGAATGATGCGCAGCGCCAGCATCGGTGGATGAATTCCATGAACATCCAGGCGCGGCCACACGTCTGGGGAGGCGCGCATGCGGATTTTTTGTGACGGGGTCAAGGGAAGCTTTCGAGTCGGCTCCCTGACAGTGGAATTGAGACGATCCGGCGACGATTCAAGGTCGGCGAATCTGGAAGAAGGTCTTGGTGCCGCGCTCGAATCCGGTGCGCTCGTAGAACAGCAGCGTGCCTTCCTCCTTCGAGCCCGTCGCCAGCATGACCTTGTAGCAGCCGGCCTCCCAGGCGAGGTCCAGCGCGGCGGCGAGGACGGCGTGGCCGAGCCCTTTGCGGCGGTGATCGGCATGGGTGACGACATTCTCGATCAGCGCATAGGGCCGGGCGCTGCGCGAGATGTTGGGGATGACCACGAGCGTGCAGGAGGCGGCCAGCACCCCGCCGGCCTCGGCGACGAGGACGGTCGTGAGGCCGGAATGGAGCAGGCTGTCCCAGGCGGTGGCGGCCTTCTGGGGATCGGCCGGCGGGTCCTCGGCATTCAGGTGCAGGTAAAGCGCCTGGATTCCCGCCAGGTCCTCAGCACGCGCGGCGCGGAGGACCGCCCCGGTCACGGCGCGGCCGCGAGCGCCAGGGCGGCGGCGGGGTCGATGCGGCCGTCATAGAGCGCGCGGCCGAGGATGGTGCCCTCGATGCCGTCGTCCCGGGCCGCCTTCAGCGCCACGAGATCGGCCAGCGAGGCCGCGCCGCCCGAGGCGATGACCGGCGTCATGAGGGCGAGGGCCAACTCGCGCGTGGCCTCGACGTTGATGCCGCCCAGCATGCCGTCACGGTCGATGTCGGTGTAGATGATGGCCGCCGCCCCGGCATCCTCGAAGCGCAAGGCGAGGTCGCGCGCGGGCAGGGTGCTCGTCTCGGCCCAGCCCTCGGTGGCGACCATGCCGCCGCGGGCGTCGATGCCGACGACGATGCGGCCGGGATGCTCGCGGCAGGCCTCCCGCACGAAGGTGGGATTCTTCACGGCCGCCGATCCGAGGATGACACGCGTCACGCCGCCCGCCAGCCAGGCCTCGACCGTCGCCATGTTGCGGATGCCGCCGCCCAGCTGCACCGGCAGCGAGGAGGCGGCGAGGATGCGCGCCACCGCCTCGGCATTGGCCGGCTGGCCCGCGAAGGCGCCGTCGAGGTCCACCACGTGCAGCCATTCGAAGCCCTGCGCGGCGAAGACGCGGGCCTGCTCGCCGGGATCCTCCGCATAGATCGTGGCCTGCGCCATGTCGCCGCGCTTCAGGCGCACGACATGGCCCTGCTTCAGGTCGATGGCGGGATAGAGGGTGAAGCCGGCCATCGTTCAGTTGCCTTTGATCTCGCCGAGCGCCTCGGCCGAGCTGCGGCCGTGCGGGACTTCGATGATGCGATAATAGTGGTAGCCCGCGACCGTCTCGCCATTCGCCCGCGCATAGGCGGGATGGGTGCCCCAGCGGATATAGCCGAGCCCCTCGAAGAGCGAGATGGCAGTCGTCTGCGTGGCACGGACGTCGAGATTGAGCACGCGGATGCCCTGGCCGGCCGCGCGCTCCTCGATCTTGCGGATCAGCAGCCGCGCCAGACCGAAGCCGCGCGCATAGGGCGCGATGAAGGCGTGGGTGAGGGTCGCGGAGAAGCCCTGCGCCTCGTTGTTGCGCGGCGGGCGCACCATCTGCGCGCTGCCGACCACCTCGCCGTCGAGCCGGGCGATGAAGAGCTCGCGCTCGGGCACCAGCAGCACGCCGCGGAAATGGCGCTCCAGCGCGGTGCGGCTCTGCGCCTCCAGCCAGCCGAAGCCGCCGCCTTCCACGATCGCGGCATTGGTGGCTTCGCAGAGGCCGGCGAGGTCGCGGGGATCGAGGTTGTCGACGCGGTCGATGGCGAGCTGGTGGACCACGGAGGGATCGCTCTTCACGCCGCCTCCACCCGAGGCGTCCAGCTCAGGAAGTTGCGGAGGATGCGAAGGCCGACATCGGCGCTCTTCTCCACATGGAACTGCGTGCCCACCACATTGCCGCGACCGAGGATGGCCGGGACCGGGCCGCCGTAATCGGTGGTGGCCAGCAGGTCGGCCGGCTCGCCGCCGCGCCAGGCGTAGGAATGGACGAAATAGGCGCTGTCGCCGGGGAGCAGCCCGTCGAGGACGGGATGCGAGCCGGGGACGAAATCCAGGTTGTTCCAGCCCATCTGCGGCAAGGGCAGGGCGCGGCCCTCCGCGTCATGCGGGTCCATCGCGGCGACCTCGCCGGGGAGCCAGGCCAGACCGGGGGTGACGGCATGCTCCAGCCCGCGCTCGGCCAGGAGCTGCAGGCCGACGCAGATGCCCAGGAAGGGCTTCTTGCGAACCTGCACCTGCTCGTGGAGGGCGCCGACCATGCCCTCCAGCGCGTCGAGCCCGGCGCGGCAGGCGGCGAAGGCGCCCTGGCCGGGGAGGACGATGCGGTCCGCGTCCATCAGCGCCTCGGGCTCGCGGACGAGCTCCACCGTCACGGTCCCGCCCGAGGCGCGCTCGAGCGCGCGACGCACGGAGGCGAGGTTGCCCGAGCCGGGATCGATCAAGGCTATTTTCATCACTGGCCCACCCGGGCGGCAAAGATGTGAAGCAGCGCCTCGTCGGCCGAGGTGGCGCGCAGCAGGGCGCTGTCCTCGTCGCGGCCGAGCACCACCTGGGTCACGGGCATGTCGCGCCGCGACAGCGTCCAGCGGCGCAGGTCGTGGCCGTGGAAGCCCAGCAGCAGCGCGAGCGCGAGGGGAAGGGCCTCACCCCAGGGCGAAGGCAGCAGCGCCAGGGCGGCGAAGACGACCAGCGCGATCCCGCCGGCCAGCCAGCAGCGATGCCGCAGCAGCCACAGCGGCCCGAGGAGGAAGGCCCAGAGGCTGAAGCCCTCGGGAATCAGGACCGCGGCCTGACGCTGCAGGCCCGGCGGCGGCAGGTGGATGGTCCAGCTGCGCATCACCCCTCCAGCACGCCCTTGGTCGAGGGGATGGCGCCGGCCGTGCGCGGATCCATCTCGATAGCCATGCGCAGCGCCCGCGCGAAGCCCTTGAAGCAGGCCTCGGCGATGTGGTGCGCGTTGGTGCCCGCCTTCAAGGTGATGTGGCAGGTGAGGCCCGCATTCATCACCAGGGCGCGGAAGAATTCCTCGAAGAGCTCGGTGTCCATCTCGCCGACCTTGTCGCGCGGGAAGGCGACGCTCCAGGCGAGGAAGGGGCGGCCGGAGATGTCGAGGGCGCATTCGGCCAGGGCCTCGTCCATCGGCATCAGGCAGTGGCCGAAGCGGGCGATGCCGCGCTTCTCGCCCAGTGCCGATTTCAGCGCCTGGCCGATCACGATGCCGCAATCCTCGGCCGTGTGGTGGAAGTCGATGTGCAGGTCGCCCTTGGCGTGCAGCTCGAGGTCCAGCAGGCCGTGGCGCGTGAGCGCGTGCAGCATGTGGTCGAGGAAGCCGATGCCCGTGCCGATGGCGGCCTGGCCCGTGCCATCCAGGGTCAGGATGGCATGGATGTCGGTCTCGGCCGTGGTGCGGGTGATCTCGGCGCGGCGGGGGGCGGACTTCATGCGCGCCCCTCTAAGCCCTTCGGCACGGGAAGGCCAGCACTGCGCGCGCGGGGCCAATCCGTGCTAACCGAAGGGCCATGGAAATGCCGACTTCGCGCCCCGCGACTTCACGTCCCTGTGCCTTCCTGGACCGGGATGGGATCCTGATCGAGGATACGGGCTACCCCCACCGCATCGAGGAGGTCCGCTGGACCGAGGGGGTCATGCCCGCTTTGCGGCGTCTGAACGCGGCCGGGCTGGCGGTTTGCGTCGTGACCAACCAGGCGGGCGTGGCGCGCGGGAAATACGATGAATCCACAGTCGCCCGCATGCATGTCTGGATGGCGGAACAGGCACGGGCGGCCGGGGCGCGGATCGACGGCTTCGCCTATTGCCCCTTTCACGAGAAGGCCGAGGACGCGCGCTACCGCCGCGTCAGCCCCCGCCGCAAGCCGGGCGGCGGGATGATCGAGGACTGGCTGGCCCATTTCCCGCTCCGACGCGCGGGCAGCTTTCTGATCGGCGACCGGGAGACGGACATCGAGGCCGCGGCGGCGGCGGGCATTCCGGGCCACCTCTTCCCGGGCGGGGATCTGGACGCCTTCGTCGCCGGCCTGTTGGGAGCTGGCGCATGACCCTCGACGCCCTGGCGCCCGCCTATCCCTGGGTGAAGGCGCTGCACCTGATCGCGGTGATCGCCTGGATGGCCGGGATGCTCTACCTGCCGCGCCTCTTCATCTACCATTTCGAGATCCCGCGCGGCGGCGGGACGGAGCATGCCCGCTTCGTGACCATGGAGCGGCGGCTGCTCAAGGCCATCATCAACCCGGCCATGATCGCCACCTGGCTGCTCGGGATCACGCTGGTGCTGACCCCGGGCGTGATCGATTGGTCCGCCGGCTGGTGGCACACCAAGCTGCTCTGCGTGCTGCTGATGAGCGGCTTCCACGGCTACCTCTCGGCCAACCGGCGGAAGTTCGCCGCCGACGAACGGCCGAAGACCCAGCGCCACTGGCGCATCGCCAATGAGGTGCCCACGCTGCTGATGATCGTCATCGTCATCATGGTCATCGTGAGGCCCTTCTGATGGCCTCCTGGCGCCCGGCGGCGGCGGGAGGGGCGGCCTTTCTCGCCTCCATGTTCGTCGAGGTCGGCGCCGTGGCCGCGCTAGGCGATGCGGTCGGCGGGCTGGCGATGCCGGTGCTGGTGGCGCCGCTGGCGGAGGAACTCGCCAAGCGCCTCTTCCTCTGGCCGCTCGGCGCGGGATGGGCGGGCACGGGACTCGCCTTCGGGGTGATCGAGGGCCTGCTCAAGACGGGCGAATGGCACCTCCTCGGCCTCTGGGGCGGGCTCGCCTCGGTCCTGCAGCACTGGGCCTATGGCCGCTGGGCCGAGCGCGGCGGGCTCTGGCTCGCGATCGCCCTGCATATGGCGTTCAACGCGACGGTGCTGGGGGCGGATTACGCGACCGATGCCTCCGTCGGCTGGGTGGGGCCGCTTCTCGCCGCGGCGCTGCTCCTGGCCTCCTGGCGTGGAAGGGGCGTTGACGCAGGGGCAAGGGCTCCCTAGGTTTATGGCGTCGGCTCCGCACGCGGGCCCGATCCCTCCCCGACCAACGCCGATCCGCCATGGCTCCCCGAGCATGGTGCGACACCGGGGCCTCTCCGCCTGGCCCCCCCTGCGTTTTCCCAAACTACGCGTTCCCACGATCTTCCCTTCGGATGCTGCATGCACCTCTCAGAACTCAAGGCCAAAACGCCGCCTGATCTCCTCGCCTTCGCGGAGGAGCTCGGCGTCGAAAACGCCTCGACCCTGCGCAAGCAGGACATCATGTTCGCCGTCCTCAAGACCCTGGCCGACAACGACCAGGCGATCTACGGCGAAGGCACGCTGGAGATCCTCTCCGACGGCTTCGGCTACCTGCGCAGCCCGCAGGCGAACTTCCTCCCCGGCCCCGACGACATCTATGTCAGCCCCGCCCAGGTCCGTCGCTTCGGCCTGCGCACCGGCGATACCGTCGAAGGCCAGATCCGGGCCCCCAAGGATGGCGAGCGCTACTTCGCCATGCTGAAGGTCAATGCCGTGAACTTCGAGCCGCCCGAGGCGCTCCGTCACCGCATCAACTTCGACAACCTGACGCCGCTCTACCCGACCCGTCGCCTCAAGATGGAGAACGCCGAGGTCGAGAGCGTCGGCAAGGGGCCGCAGAAGGACAACACCCATCGCGTGATCGACCTGATCGCGCCGATCGGCATGGGGCAGCGCGCCTTGATCGTGGCGCCGCCGCGCACCGGCAAGACGGTGATGCTGCAGAACATCGCCAAGTCCATCAGCGCCAACCATCCCGAGGTCTTCCTCATCGTGCTGCTCATCGACGAGCGGCCCGAGGAAGTGACCGACATGGCCCGCACCGTGAAGGGCGAGGTCGTCGCCTCCACCTTCGACGAGCCGGCGACGCGCCACGTTCAGGTCACCGAGATGGTGCTCGAGAAGGCCAAGCGTCTGGTCGAGCACAAGCGCGACGTGGTGATCCTGCTGGACTCCATCACGCGCCTGGGCCGCGCCTACAACTCGGTCGTGCCGAGCTCGGGCAAGGTGCTGACGGGTGGTGTGGACGCCAATGCGCTGCAGCGCCCCAAGCGCTTCTTCGGCGCGGCGCGCAACATCGAGGAAGGTGGCTCGCTCACCATCATCGCCACCGCGCTGATCGACACCGGCAGCCGCATGGACGAGGTGATCTTCGAGGAGTTCAAGGGCACCGGTAACTCGGAAATCATCCTGGACCGCAAGCTCTCGGACAAGCGCGTCTTCCCGGCGATCGACATCACCAAGAGCGGCACCCGCAAGGAAGAGCTCCTGGTGGATCGCGGCACGCTCAGCAAGATGTGGGTGCTGCGCCGTATCCTGAACCCGATGGGCACACAGGACGCGATGGAGTTCCTCACCGACAAGCTGAAGTACAGCAAGACGAACCAGGACTTCTTCGACGCGATGAATACGTAAATCAGACGCCGGGCGGCGGCTCCGCCACCTTCCTCGGTCAGCCTCGCATCTCCCCAAAGGAGAGGCCCTGCCCATGGCACGCCGCCGCCTGCCCCTCGCCGTCGCTTTGCTGCTCGTGCTGGCTACGGTCTCCTGCGCGCCGCCGCGCTACCGATCCTATGACGGGGTGCCCGACGCGCGTGGCCAGGGCTTCGGTGCCGCCAATGAGTTCCAGCCCCGCCGGCAGGCCGGCGGGATGAATCCCGGCACCTGAATTCCATCTTCCTGCCACGATCCCCTGGTCAATAGCCTGACGGCGAGGGAACCTTCGGGAATGATAAGACTTAGCGTGCTAGCCGTCGGAATCGTCGGCCTCCTGGGATTGCCGGGCTGCGTCGACCAGCCCTATCGCGGCGGCTACGGCAACAACTACCGCCCGAGCTATGGCGGGAGCTATAACCGTGGCTACGACAATCGCGTCTACGACAACCGGCGCCGTGACGATCGGCGGGACGACCGCAGCCGCGATAACCGGAACTCCCAACCCAACAATCGCAATCCGCCTCCCCCTAGCAATTCCGGCAATCGCGGTGGCCTCTGGGGTAACCAGGGAGGCGGCGGGGGCGGCGGCTCGAACCGGGGCAGTCCAGGGGGCGGCGCACCCACGAACACTGGCGATCCGCCCGCGAATCACCAGGGCAACTGAACTTTCAGGAGACACTCTCATGCATAAGCTTCTTCTCCCCCTCGGCCTTGTCGCCATCCTCGGCACGGCTGGCTGCACCAATCCCTACAGCGAAGGCCAGCGCGCCGCCGGCGGCGCGCTGATCGGCGCCGGCTCGGGCGCGGCGCTCGGCGCCATCTTCGGTGGCGGGCAGGGTGCGGCCATCGGCGCGATCACGGGCGGCGCCGTTGGCGCGGCCACGGGCGTGATCACCACCCCGCAGCGTCCGGGCCGCTATTGATCCAGAACGTTCTGGCGGCCGCGAGCTTCGCGGCCGCCGTCCACGCGACCCATCGCCGCAAGGGCGTGGCGCGAGAGCCCTATATCAACCACCCCATCGAGGTGGCGAGCATCCTGGCCGAGCACGGCGCGCCCGAAGCGGCGATCCTCGCCGCCCTGCTGCACGACACGGTCGAGGACAGCTCCGACGATCCCGAGCCGGTGACCCTGGAGGCGCTGGCTGTGCGCTTCGGCGCCGAGGTGGCCTCGATCGTGGACGAGGTCTCGGACGACAAGAGCCTTTCCAAGGAGATGCGCAAGGCGCTCCAGGTGAAGCTGGCCCCGAAGAAATCCGATGCCGCCAAGCTGGTGAAGCTGGCCGATAAGATCTCCAATCTGCGCGCCATCATGACGGCGCCGCCGGCCAATTGGGACCATGCGCGCAGGGTCGAGTACGTCGGCTGGGCCGGGCGCGTGGCGGCGGGGCTGCGGGGCGTGAATCCCTCGCTGGAGGCGCTTTTCGACACGACCTATCGCGAGGCGATGACGACCCTCGCGCGCGAGGGCGCATGATCTCTCTGGAACTGGTCCACGCGCTCGAACGCGCGACGTTCAATGCCGTTCCGGCCCGCCGCGTGGCCTTCGATGGCCCCTTCGTGCTGCGCTCCTTCCTGGGCGGCACGGGACGCGCCAATGCGGCCTGCTCGCTCGATCCCGCGGCGGATCCGGACATGGCGGCGCGTGTGGAGCGGATCGCCGGTGTCTACCGGCGATTGGGGCTGACGCCGCGCATCCGTTCCTCGCCGCTCGATCCGGCCGGGCTGGGGGCGCATCTTCTGGCCACGGGCTGGACCCCGTATGACGAGAGCCTGGTGACCTGCGGGCCGCTGGCGCCGCTCGCCGTTGCCGATCGCGACGTCACCATCCTGGATGCGCCGGATGCGGCCTGGTTCGATGTGCTGGGCACGGTCGAATATCAGTCGCCCGCGCGCCACGCCGAGAAGCAGGAGGCGGTTCCGCTCTTCTCCGTGCCGGCGGCCTGGATGGTATTGCGGCTGGAGGGCGTGCCGGCGGCGGTGCTGTCCACCACCTGCGACGGGAAATATTGCGGTCTCTTCGATCTCGCCGTCCGACCGGAATTTCGCCGGCGCGGCCTTATCGGTCGGGCCATAGGCGCCGCCGCGCACTGGGCGAAGGCGCAAGGTGCGGAGAAGTTCTTCGCTCAGGTCTCCGCGACGAATGCGGCGTCGATAGCGCTCCAGGACGGAATCGGCATGTCGGAACGCTATCGCTACAGCTATTTTACGCGAAAATAGAGGTCCGGCGCATCTTTCGATGCGCCGGAAATATTACGGAATAAGGATCGTGCTGCCGGTCGTTTTGCGGTTCTCAAGATCGATATGGGCCTGGGCCGCATCCTTGAGCGCATAGCGCTGGTTCACGTTCAGCTTGACCTTGCCGCTCTTCACCACCGCGAAGAGGTCGGCCGCGACCGCCTCGAGGTCCGAGCGCTTCGTCGTATATGAAGCGAGCGTGGGTCGCGTGAGATAGAGCGAGCCTTTCGCGGCCAGGATGCCGATGTCGATCGGCGCCACGGGACCCGAGGCATTGCCGTAGCTGACCATCATGCCGAGCGGGGCCAGGCAGTCGAGCGAGGGCACGAAGGTGTCGCGGCCCACACTGTCATAGACGACGGGCAGCATGGCGCCGCCGGTGATCTTCTTCACGGCCGCAGGCAGGTCCTCGCCGGAGATGACGATGTGATCCGCGCCATGATCGCGCGCGAGCTGGGCCTTGGCCTCGGTGCTGACGGTGCCGATGACGGTGCAGCCGAGCGCCTTGGCCCATTGCACCATGATCAGTCCGACACCGCCGGCCGCCGCATGGACCAGGATCGTCTCGCCCGCCTTCACCCGATAAGTGCTGCGCAGCAGATACTGGGCCGTCATGCCCTGGAGCATCATCGAGGCCGCCTGCTCGAAATCGATGCCCTCGGGGATCTTCACGAGACGGTCGGCCTTCATGGCGCGGGCCTCGGCATAGGCGCCGATGGGGCCGGAGGCATAGGCGACGCGGTCACCCACGGCGACCTCGGTCACGCCCTCGCCGATCGCCTCGACGATGCCCGCACCCTCCATGCCGATGGAGGTCGGCAGCGAGGGCGCCTTGTAGAGGCCGTTGCGGAAATAGACGTCGATGTAGTTCAGGCCGACGGCCTTGTGGCGCACGAGAGCCTCGCCGGGCTTGGGATGCGGGAGGGGAACCTCCTCCCACACCATCTTCTCGGGGCCGCCGTAATCGTGAATGCGGATGGCATGGTTCATAGGAGGGTTCCTCGGGCCGGATCGGGCCGGTTGAGAGCGCGCGCTTCGAGATCGAGCAGGTAGCGCTTGGTGGGAGGGCCATCGCCGCCCGAATATCCGCCGAGGGCGCCGTTGGCGGCGACCACCCGATGGCATGGGATCAGGATGGGAATAGGGTTGCGGCCATTGGCCTGGCCTACGGCGCGGGGCGAGGAGGAGAGCTCCGTGGAGATGTCCAGGTAGCTCCGGGTCTCGCCGGCGGGGATACGCGTCAGGGCGGCCCAGACGCGCTGTTGGAAGGGCGAGCCATAGGGCGCGAGCGGGAGCTGGAAGGTCACCCGCTTGCCGTCGAAATAGTCGTGCAACTGGTCACGCGCCTCTTTCAGCAAGGGCGTGGCCTCCTGATCGGAGCCGCGTCCCCAGTCGAGCGCGACGATCGTGCCATCCTCTTCGGAGATCGTGATCTCCCCGAGGGGAGTGTGAAGCGAAAGCTGCGGCATGTTTCCCTATGTTGCAAGCGCGCGAGGATGCAGCACCCGCCGGGGGGCGGCGTCAAGCACCCCCTTTTGGGAGGCAGGGTGGGGGCGTAGAGGGGGGACTGAAACAGGAGGCTTCATGGGAGAGACCATCTTCGCGCTCGCCAGTGGAGCGGGCCGCGCCGCGGTCGCCGTGATGCGAATCTCCGGCAGCGGGACGGGCGATGTGGTGGCCGCGCTCTGCGGAAGCCTGCCCGTGCCGCGACGGGCGAGCCTGCGCCGCCTGCGGCAAGGCGAGGTGGTGCTGGACCGTGCGCTGGTGCTCTGGCTGCCCGGGCCGGCGAGCTATACCGGCGAGGACAGCGCGGAGCTGCAGCTGCATGGCGGGCCGGCGGTGGTGGCGGCTGTGGCCGAGGCGCTGGTGGCCCTTGGGGCGCGGCCTGCCGAGCCGGGGGAGTTCACGCGCCGGGCTTTCCTTCAGGGCAAGCTGGACCTGACGGCGGCGGAGGGGATCGCGGATCTGATCGCCGCCGAGACCGAGGCGCAGCGCCGCCAGGCGTTGCGCCAGGCGGAGGGCGGCCTGGCGGCGCGCCATGCCGAATGGGCGCTGCGGCTGACGCGGCTGCTGGCGCGGCAGGAGGCCTTCATCGAATTCGAGGAGGAAGATCTGCCGGCGGAGCTCGATGCGCGGGTGGCGGCCGATGCGGCGCTGCTGCGCGGCGAGATGGCGGCGCTGCTGGCGGAGGGGACGCGCGGCGAGAAGCTGCGGGAGGGCCTGGCGATCGCCATCCTGGGGGCGCCCAATGACGGCAAGTCCTCGCTCCTCAATGCCTTGGTGGGGCGCGACGCCGCCATCGTCTCGGCGAGGGCGGGGACCACGCGCGACATCGTGGAGGTGCGCATGATCCTGGCCGGCGTGCCGGTGACGTTGGCCGATACCGCCGGCCTGCGCGAGGCGACCGACGAGATCGAGGCCGAGGGCGTGCGCCGCGCGCTGGCCCGGGCGGAAGCGGCCGATCTGCGGCTGCTCGTCTTTTCGGCGGATGCCGAGCCGGATGCCGCCACACTGGCCCTGCGGGGGCCGGACACGCTGGTGGTAGTCAACAAGGCGGACCTGGGGGCGGCGGTGCCCGAGGGAGGTATCGGCGTGTCCGCGCGGACGGGGCAGGGGCTGGAGTTGCTTCGCGCCGAGTTGGAGGCCGCGGCCGTGACGCGCGCCGGTCTGAGCGATACGGCCACCCTGACCCGCCCTCGCCATCGTGCGGCGCTGCGCGAGGCGGTGGAGTGGCTGGAGCGGCTCCCGGATGCTGGCCTGCCGGAGCTTCGCGCCGAGGCCCTGCGCAACGCCCTGAGGGCCCTTTCGCGGCTGACGGGGCGTGTGGATGTGGAGCAGGTGCTGGACCTTGTCTTCAGCGAGTTCTGCATCGGGAAATAGCTGCTATACGGCGGCCCATGCGGGACGCGATTTACGACGTGGTGGTGATCGGCGGCGGCCATGCCGGCTGCGAGGCGGCGGCCGCATCGGCGCGCTGCGGCGCAAGCACGCTGCTGCTGACCCATGACCCGGCCAGGCTTGGGGAGATGTCCTGCAATCCGGCGATTGGCGGGATCGGCAAGGGGCACCTGGTCCGCGAGGTGGATGCGCTGGATGGGCTGATGGGCCGGGCGGCCGACGCGGCGGGCATCCATTTCAAGCTGCTGAACCGCAGCAAGGGACCGGCGGTGCGCGGACCGCGCGCCCAGGCCGACCGCAAGCTGTACCGCGCGGCCATCCAGAAGCTGCTGGCCGAGACCGCGGGCCTGTCGATCCTCGGCGAGGCGGCGGAGGACCTGATCCTGGGCGAGGGACGGCTCCAGGGCGTCGTCACCGCGTCGGGCCGGCGCATCGCCTGCGGCGCGGTCGTCATCACCACGGGGACCTTTCTTCGCGGCGTCATCCATATGGGCGAGACGCGCATCGCGGCGGGCCGTGTGGACGAGGCGCCCTCGGTCGGCCTCGCCCTGGCCCTGGAGCGGCTCGGCCTGCCGCTGGCCCGGCTGAAGACCGGAACGCCGCCGCGGCTGGATGGTCGCACGATCGACTGGGCCAGCCTGGAGATGCAGCCGGGCGATGCCGAACCCGAGCCGCTCTCCTGGATGACGGAGCGGATCACGAACCGGCAGGTGGATTGCGGCGTCACCCACACCGCGCCTCGCACGCACGACATCATTCGCGAGAGCCTGCATCTTTCGGCGGTCTATGGCGGGCGCATCGAGGGCGTCGGGCCACGCTACTGCCCCTCGGTCGAGGACAAGGTCGTGCGCTTCGCCGACCGGCAGCGGCACCAGATCTTTCTGGAGCCGGAGGGTCTGGATGATCCGACCATCTATCCCAACGGCATTTCGACCAGCCTGCCGGAAACCGTCCAGCGCGCGATGGTGGAGAGCATCCCCGGCCTCGAGCGGGCGGTGATCCTGCGGCCGGGCTATGCCATCGAGTATGACCACGTCGATCCGCGGGCGCTTCGGCCCTCGCTGGAGTGCCGCGCCCTGTCAGGTTTGTTCCTGGCCGGGCAGATCAACGGCACGACCGGCTATGAGGAAGCCGCCGCGCAGGGGCTGCTGGCCGGGGTCAACGCCGCCCATGTCGCCTCAGGCGCCGTCGCCCCGGCCCTGTTGAACCGGGCCGAGGCCTATCTGGGGGTGCTGGTGGACGACCTCACGCTCCAGGGCGTCACGGAGCCATATCGCATGCTGACGGCGCGCTCCGAGTATCGGCTCAGCCTGCGTGCCGACAATGCGGGGATGCGGCTCACGGAGAAGGGCATCGCCTGGGGCTGCGTCGGTCCGGCGCGGGCGGCTTCGCACCGCAGTTTCAGCGCGGCGGTCATGGACGCGATGGCCCGCGCCCGTGCCGAAGGCGCCACGCCGGCGGGCTATGCCGCGGCGGGCGTCGCGATCAATCAGGACGGCCGGTGGCGCAGCGCCATGGATGCCCTCGCCTTGCCGGCCATGTCGGCTGCTGCAGCCGAGACCCTCTTCCCCTGGCTGCGTGAGCTGGCGCCCCGCGTTCGCGCCCATGTCGAGGCGGAAGCGCTCTACGGCCCCTATCTGATCCGCCAGGAGGCCGAGCGCGCGCTGCTGGAGCGCGAGGAGGCCTTGGCGATCCCGGTTGAGATCGATTTCGCGGAGATCGCGGGCCTTTCCAACGAAATGCGCGACCGGTTGCGTCGCGCCCAGCCTGCCACTCTCGGTGGCGCCGGCCGCCTCCCCGGCATCACCCCGGCAGCCATCGCGGCCCTGGCCGTTCATCTCCGACGGAGTGTTTCACGTGAAACAGCCTGAAGCCGGAACGCTCGATGTTTCACGTGAAACAGAGGCGCGCCTCCGCGAGTTCCTGAAGCTTCTCGTTGCCTGGAACGCCCGGATCAACCTTGTCGCCGGCGCGCCGGAAGAGCATCTGTGGCAGCGGCATATCCTGGATTGCTGGCAGCTCCTGCCTCTGCTGCCTGATGGTCCGCTCGCCGACCTCGGTTCGGGTGGTGGCCTGCCGGGCCTCGTGATCGCCATGGGGCGCGAGCAGGAAACGCATCTGGTGGAATCGGACCGACGCAAGTCGGCCTTTCTGATCGAGGCAAGCCGCGCGCTGAACCTCCGCCACGTCTCTGTCCACCCCGTGCGAATCGAGGATGCGAAGCTGCCCCCTATCTCGGTCGTCACCGCCCGTGCCCTCGCGCCGCTGAAGGTTCTGCTCCCCCAGGCCGCCCGAATTCTCGCGGCCGATGGCGTTTGCGTCTTTCCCAAGGGACGAACCGCGGATGTGGAGTTGACGGAAGCGGCTCCAAATTGGTTTATGCAAGTCGAGCGGTTCCAAAGTCGGACCGACACCCAAGCGACCATCCTCCGCTTCAGCGAGATACGCCCTACCGGTGCCTGATCCCACATACCAAGTTCTTGCCCTCGCCAACCAGAAGGGCGGTGTCGGCAAGACCACCACGGCCGTTAACCTGGCTGCTGCCCTCGCGGTGAAGCATCGCGTCGTGCTGATCGATCTCGATCCGCAGGGCAATGCCTCCACCGGTCTCGGCATCGCTCGGTCCGAGCGCGATGCGGGCAGCTACGCCATGCTGGTGGAAGGCCGGCCGCTCGCCGAAGTGCTGCGGCCGACCGTTATCCCCAACCTCTCGATCATCCCCGCCGATCCGAACCTCGCCGGTGGTGAGCTGGAGATGGTGGACCTGACGCGCCGCGAATTCCGTCTGCGCGATGCCCTCACGAACGGGGCGGGGGCGCTGAAGGGCGTCGACTGGATCGTGCTGGACTGCCCGCCGTCGCTCAGCCTGCTGACGCTGAACGGACTGGTCGCCGCCAATGCGGTGATGGTTCCGCTCCAGGCCGAGTTCTATGCGCTCGAGGGCGTGTCCCAGATCATTCAGACGCTCGACCGCGTGCGGGGCGGCCACAATGCCGGGCTGCGCCTTGAGGGCATCGTGCTAACCATGTTCGACCGGCGCAACAACCTCTCCGAGGCGGTCGAGGGCGATGTGCGCGCCTATTTCAAGACGCAGGTCTACGAGACCATCATCCCGCGCAATGTCCGCGTCTCCGAGGCGCCGTCGCACGGCCTGCCGGTGACCTATTACGATCCGCGCTCCCCCGGAGCCGAGGCCTATGCCCGCCTGGGGGCCGAGTTCCTCCGCCGCAACCGCGCGCGCCTGCGCGAACTCGCCAAGGCAGAAGGTCGAGACGCATGAGCAAGCCGCCCGCCCTCGGCCGCGGACTTTCCGCCCTTTTGGGCGATGCTGCTGCCGTCGGCCCCGCGGCGCCTGGCTTGCGCACCCTTCCCGTGGGCGCGATGGAGCCTGGTCCCTTCCAGCCGCGCGAGGCGATGGACGACGCGTCGCTGGCCGAGCTGGCCGCCTCCATCCGCGAGCACGGGGTGCTGCAGCCGATCCTCGTCCGCCCGATGAAGGGGCGGCCCAACCGCTTCGAGATCATCGGTGGTGAGCGCCGCTGGCGCGCCTCCCAGGCGGCCGGCCTGCATGACGTGCCCGCCCTCGTTCGCGAATTCTCGGATCGGGAGGCCATGGCGGCCGGGCTGGTCGAGAACCTTCAGCGCCAGGACCTCAACGCCCTGGAAGAGGCCGAGGGCTATGGCCGGCTCACCGAGCAATTCGGCCTCACCCAGGACGCCCTGGCCCGCGCCGTCGGCAAGAGTCGCCCGCATGTCGCCAATACCCTGCGGCTGCTGGGCCTGCCCGACCGGGTGCGCGAGCTGCTGCGCGAGGGCGCGTTGACCGCGGGCCACGCCCGCGCGCTCCTCACCGCGAAGGACCCGATCACGCTCGCTCTGATGGTGGTGGATCGCGGCCTGAACGTGCGCCAGGCCGAGGCGCTGGCGGCGGCGAAGATCGTTGCCCCCGCTTCGCGCCAGGCCAAGTCTGACGCCGAGACCCGCGCCCTGGAGCGTCAGATCACCGAGCATCTCGGCCTCAAGGTCGCCATCCGCCACGGCGCGCGTGGCGGACAGGTGGTGCTGTCCTACAAGGACCTCGACCAGCTCGACGGGCTGATCCGCCTCCTCACGACGTCCGCCTGACGCGCCTATTCGGCGATGGAGGCATGGGCCAGGGTGGAGATCGCATCCATGCGCGGCCCGTGGAATTCATCCGTCTGCCGCGTGTTCGACAGGAAGGCGAAGGACACGCCGGAATCCGGATCGCCCCAGCAATAGGACGAGCCCACGCCGCCATGGCCGAAGGTCTTCGGATGGGCGATGGCGCCAAGCCCCCGCGCCAGGGCCGTATTGCCGCGCAGATGCGGCCCGAGCCCGCGATGCATCGCAACGCCGTTATATTCGTCCAGCCGGTCGGCCGTGTAGTTGCGGATCGCATAGGCCACCATGCGCGGTGACAGGATGCGATGGCCGTTGAGCGAGCCGCCATTCACCAGCGCCTGGTAGAAGGCCGCCATCGCCCGCGCCGTGCCATAGCCGCCGCCGCCGGGAATGCCCGCCGCCCGTCCGGCTGGGCTGCCCTCGGGCATGCGCACCGCCCCGTCGACGTCATGCATGTCCGCCGCCCTGGCCTGCTGGTCCGCCGGCAGTCCGACGAAGAGTTCGGCGCCGATCCCCAGCGGCGCGATGATGCGCCGGCGGATGTAGTCCCGATGGTCCTCGCCGGTGACGGCCTTGATGACCGCCGCGGCCACCCAATGCGCGGCCGCGGGATGGTAGCGGACCTTGCTGCCCGGCTCCCACTCCAGGGGGAAGGCGCTGACCACCTCGCGCAGCCTGGCCGCGTCCTCCCAGGCCTCCGCGGGAACCTCGGCGGTCGGGAAGCCGCCCTGGTGCGTCAGAAGCTGGATGAAGGTGATGCTGCCCTTGCCCTTGGCCTCGAAGCCCGGAAGGTGCTGAGCGATGCTGTCCGTCAGGCGGATCAGCCCATCCTCGGCCAGGGCCCAGATCGCGGCGGCGGTGATCACCTTGGTGTTGGAATAGAGCAGCCACATCGTCTCGGGCCGCGCCGCCGCGTCCTTGCGGGCCTCCCCGAAGGTGCGGAACAGCGCGAGGCGTCCGTGACGCGCGACGGCCACCTGGGCGCCGGGGTGATGTCCCGCGGCCACGTCGGCGGCGATGCGCTCGCATAGGCGCTCAAGGCGCGCGGGATCCAGGCCGAGCTCGGTCGGCGTGGCGTCTGGCATGGGGAAGGGGGCGGTCATGTCCTGGCGTCTCCTGTGTTGCGCGTATCACGCCAGAGCCACCTCTTCTTGCCAACCGGGACCGCGCGGAGGTTATGGTGATGTCACCATCGCGAACGCCGCGCACCAAGACGCGGCGACCAGGGAGGACCGGATCCATGAGCATGAGTCGCCGCGCGGCGTTGAGCCTGCCGTCTGTTCTCGTCCCGGCGCTGTCGCGCGCCCAGACCACCGCCTTTCCCGAACGCGCGGTCCGCTACATCGTTCCCTTCACCCCCGCCGGCCT